>VBIS01000221.1 GCA_005880605.1 Chloroflexota bacterium | reverse complement strand
CCCCACAGATTTCCCCTCCCCCTCTGGGGGAGGGCAGGGTGGGGGCCACCTCAATTCACCCTCCCCCGCTTGCGGGGGAGGGCAGGGTGGGGGCCGTCGCTCTCATCTGCGGCGCGGCCTTCCTCATCGCACTCATCGCGTTGATTGCGATCCTCCTCGCTCCGCTTGGCGGCTTGTTGTGGCCGGTCGTCGCGCTGTTCCTGGCGAGCGGCATCGTCACGGTGCTGACGGCAATCAGGCTTTCGGCGTTGATGACCTTCTTCCAGGCCTTCCGCTCGAACGATTTCTTCTGGACCTTCGCCACCCGCGGATTGGTGACGCTGGGCATCTTCTCCATCCTTCCCTTCATGGAGCTCTACTTTCGGGACGTCGTGCGCACCAAGGATGCCGGCGCCGCCAGTGCGTTCTGGCTGCTGGCGGTGATTGCCGGCGCCATTATTCCGTCGATGGTCGGCGGTGTCCTATCTGACCGCACCGGCCGGCGCAAACTCTTCGTCTACATCTCGAGCGCGATGCAGGCGGTCGTCGTCTCGGTCCTGCTCTTCGGCCTCGTGCGCTCTCTGGCCGTGCTGTATGTCCTCGGCATCCTCAACGGCATCGGCTACGGCGCCTACTACGCCGTCGACTGGGCGCTCGCCTGCGACGTGCTTCCCAACCGCGAGGAGGCCGCCGGTCGCGACATGGCGCTCTGGCACGTCTCCTTCACCCTCCCCCAGGTGCTCGCCCCCGCGATCCTCGCCGGCTTTCTCCACTTCTTGAACGAGCCCGGCCATCTGCTGCTCGGAATCTCGAGCGGCCACGACCTCGGCTTTCGCTTCATCTTCGGCGACATGGCGCTCTGGCACGTCTCCTTCACCCTCCCCCAGGTGCTCGCCCCCGCGATCCTCGCCGGCTTTCTCCACTTCTTGAACGAGCCCGGCCATCTGCTGCTCGGAATCTCGAGCGGCCACGACCTCGGCTTTCGCTTCATCTTCGGCAGCGCGGCGCTCTGGTTCATTCTCGGGACCGTAATGGTCAGCCGTATCCGCGGCGTGCGCTAAGTCCCGAACGACCGGCAGCCAACGCTGGCCAGCGAGAGCCGAGCGGATCGCTCCCCCAGGTTGCCATAGGCGGCTATGTCGATCGGGGCAAAGCGGCACAGCGGCGACGGGAGCGGCGAACGGAAATTGCCGTTCCGGTCGGCCTGGATTCGCCAGAAGGTAGAGCCCTCGGCCCTGGTCGCAAGCAGCAGGATGGTGCTACCCGGGCGAAAGCCGCGGCCGCAAAGCGACGTAGAGCAGAGAGAGATCGTGGCTGGATCCATCCACCCATGTGCAGGGATCGCCGGCACCGGGCAGACGCCACCCGTGTCGACGGCGATCACCAGGCAATCTGGGCGCACTCCGAATTGTGTCGTTCGCTGGAACGCGGGCGCCTCCACCCGAGCCGGAGTACGAATAGCAGGGCCGACCACTCCGGTGGCGTTCGCGGTAGCGCCGAGACCCAGCAGCAGCATGGCCGGCCATAGGGCCACTTTCAGCGGGCCGGCCACGAACCTAAAACCAGGCCGCATCAGCTCATTTAACGCTTGGCAGGCCTGCCAAACGGACGTCAACCAGTACGCCGAACGGCCTAACCTTCCGCCGGCACGGAAACGCATGATGTCAGGACATGAATCCACTCAACGGCATAGCCCGCGTCCTCCTGATCGCGGACGACCGCGAGAGCGGAGAGCGCTACCGTAACGCGCTGGCCGGCGGCGGCTATGAGGTCTTCCAGGCCGAAAGCTTCGTGGGGGCGCTGGGTACTCCCGGGCTCGACCCCGACGTGATCGTGCTGTGCGATCTGGCCGTCTTTTCCTACCCGGCGCAGACGGCCCAGGTGCTGAGGGTCTCGGCCGAGATGACGCCGGCTGCGCTCGTCGCCGAGGTTCATCGCCGTGTCGCGCTGCGCGCGACTCTCCACGCCACCATGGCGCAGGCTGCCTGACGAGGCGGTCGCCGGCGATCTCGCGGCGGTCACGCGAGTGGTCAGCCGGTTGATAGGCTGGAGAGAGTCGAGGCCTCAGTCTTTTTTTTGAATGCAAAAGGAGGTTGGCGATCGATCTACCGAAGCATCCCGTGGTGCACGGCCATCCCATCCACGCCATCCTGTCGGATGGCCCCGCGGTCCTGATCCCGCTTGCTTTGGCGATGGAGGCCTGGAGGCGGACACGCAAGGACAACGTCCTTGAGCCACTGAGCCGCCTCGCCACCCAGACGGCGACCGCTGCCGCTGCCGCTGCCGCTGCCGCGGTGGTGGGTTGGATCGACTGGCTTACCATTCCGGGCGACCATCCCGCATGGACGCCCGCCACCGTCCACGGCGCGATCAACACCGCGGGCATCACCGCCCTGGCTGGTGCGTCGGCCGGCCCTAAACGACGCCTCGGGTTCCTGGCTGCCGCGACCGCAGGACTACTGGTCGCCGCATGGATCGGAGGAGATCTCGTCTTTCGCTTTGGGCGCGCGAAGAAGTTGCCGACTTCGAGCGCCATAAGACGTTCCTTCCGGCGCGCTAACTCCCGGGTCGGCGGGCGGGCGTGGTCAGGCCGATTTACCTTGGGCCACTCGCTGGCGGGCCTTGCGCTGCCCTTCGACCGGTAAGTCCTCGAGCTTCTGTCCCTCCGGTTGACAGCAATGGCCGTCCTTCTGCGCGTGCTCCACCCACGTCCTCCCGTCGCAGCACCAACCCTTACTGGTGTCGAGCCTCTGCTCCATTGCCACTGACCTCCTCGGCATAGATCTAAAACCAATTGCTACTATTATTAGAGTCGTGGGGAGTCACGTCAACACGGACATCGAGGCCATCGGCGCGTTGCACGATCCTCGGCGTCGTGCGGTCTATGCATACGTCAGCCGGCAACGCCACGATGTCTCCCGCGACGAAGCTGCCGGGGCGCTCTCCATCAGCCGCAGTCTCGCCTCCTTCCACCTCGATCGGCTGGTCGGAACTGGATTGCTCCAGGTGTCGTTTCGACGTCTGTCTGGCCGCGAGGGTCCAGGCGCGGGGCGTCCCTCCAAGCTTTATCGGCGCGTAGAACGGCAGATCAGCATCAATGTGCCCGAGCGCCGCTATGAGCTCCTCGCGCAGCTTTTCGCCGGTTCGTTGCATGCGGCCCGCGGGAGCAGGATCAAAACCGGCCTGAAGAAGGCGGCGCGCAGGTTCGGCCAGGCCCTGGGGGCATCATCTCGCTCGGACCGCCCAGCCTCATCCCTTCGCACTCTCCGCGAGGCGCTTGACGGCCTCGGCGCCGAACCTTACGCCGATGGCGCCCTGGTTCGTCTTCGAAACTGCCCGTTCGATACCGTCGCCGCAGCCTACCCGCAGCTCGTTTGCGGGACCAACCTGAGCCTGGTCGAGGTCATCATCACGGGGCTGGGCACGGACCGCCTGAAGGCGGGCCTGGACCCCGGCCCCGGGCGATGCTGTGTCGCCATTGCGCCGTCGTCAGCGAAAGGAGGAAGGAATGCTTAGTCATGCCGTCAGCCGCTTTATCGACCGCCAGCGGTGGCTGGATCCGCTGGCCGACGTGCTCCAGAAGGTGACGACCGCCGTCTATCGCGGCCGCGTCGGCCGGAGTGTCAAAAGCCTCTTCAACGGGACCTGGCTGGGCCATCCACTTCACCCGGTTCTGACGGATATTCCGCTGGGCGCCTGGACCCTGGCGATCCTCTTCGACCTCATCTACCTGTTCGGCCAGCGGTCACCGATGGCACGCAGTGCCGCTGAGATCCTGATCGCGGTCGGAGTCGTGGCCGCGCTGGCCGCCGCCGTCACCGGCTACACCGATTGGGGAGACACCGTCGACCGCGAGCGTCGCATCGGCTTGAGCCACGGACTGCTCAACCTCATCGCCACCATTCTCTACGTCCTCTCGCTGGTGCTCCGTCTGACCAGTCCCGGTCAGGGCGTTGGCATCCTCCTTTCCTGGATCGGTTACGTCTTACTCATCTCCGCGGCCTACCTCGGCGGCGAACTCGTCTTCAACATCGGCACCGGCGTCAACCATCACGCCTTTCAGCAGCCACCCACCGACTGGGCGCCGGCGATGCGTGCCAGCGACCTGGTCGAGGGCAAGCCGCAGATGGCGGAGTGTAATGGCACCCCCATCTTTCTGCTCAAGCGCGGCGATGTGATCACGGCGGTCAGCGACACCTGTAGCCATGCCGGGGGACCGCTGCACGAAGGAACGCTCGAAGGCCAGGTCGTCGTCTGCCCCTGGCATGCCTCGCGTTTCGACCTGCGGACGGGGGCGGTTCGTGGCGGCCCGGCAACGGTGCCCCTGGTTCGCTACGACGCCCGCATCACGGAGGGCAGGGTCGAGGTCCGGCGCTCGCCGGCCAGCCTGCAGCCGAACTGATGGCGACCACGGCCCGGCCGCGCGCGCGACGATCCGACCTCAACGGTGGGTCGGCTGTTCGGCCGTTGACTCGCAAGGCCGCCGAGTGGGAGCGCACCGTGACGAGAACGATTCCACCAGCGAAGTGGCGGCAACTCGAGCAATACGCCGCCGAAATCTTTCAGACTATGGGCATGCGCCTCGACACCCCGGGAACGCGCGAGACGCCACGTCGCTTTATCCGCGCGCTCTTCGACGCCACGGAGGGATATGAAGGTGATCCCAAGCTGGTGACAGCGTTTCCAACCGAATGCGATCAGGGCCCCGACTGCCGCATCAGCCAGATCGTGCAGGGTCCGATCCCGTTTCATTCCATCTGCGAGCATCATGCGTTCCCGTTCTTCGGCCAGGCGTGGATCGGGTATGTCGCGCACGAGCGCATCATCGGGCTTTCCAAACTCACCAGGGTCGTCCGACTGTACGCCCGCCGCTTCTCGATGCAGGAACGGTTGGGTCGCCAGGTCATCAATGCGCTCGACCGGATCCTCGCGGCCCACGGCGTCGCCGTCTACCTTGACGCTGCGCACCTTTGCATGCAGATGCGAGGCGTTCGCGAGCAGGAGGCGACGACCCGGACCACCTTCTGGCGGGGCGCCTACGAATCGGACGAGCAGCTGCGCAACGAATTCCTGAAACTCTGCCAGACCGGCGCCAATCCCTAGTCACGCGCATGATGGTCCCCAACCACGTGCGCATCAGCCGTCGCGAGGGATTCAATGCGGCCCACCAGTTGCGCGATACGACCCTCAGCGAGGACGAAAACCGCCGCCTCTACGGTAAGTGCGTCAACCTCCACGGGCACAATTACGTCCTCGAAGTCGTCGTCAGCGGCGCGATCGATCCCAGTACCGGTTATGTCATGGACCTGAAGCGGCTGTCGGACCTGATGAACGCGGAGATCATTCAGCACGTCGATCACCGCAATCTCAACACGGACGTCACCTGGCTGCAGGGGCGGATCCCCACCGCGGAAAACCTGGCGCTCGCCTGCTGGGCCCGGTTGCGGCCGCACCTGCCCAAGGGGTCGCTGCGTCGGGTACGCGTGCACGAAACGGATAAGAATTGGGCCGAGTGCAGCGATGACGACTGAGGTGGGACAGGCCGTCAGCGCCAACCCGCTGATGGAGCGATACTCCGCCAGCGACCTGCGCGTGTTCTCCACCGAAGAAGCCGACCGTTTCCTCGACGGCGTCATCGCCGACCCGCGACGTAATGCATCGCTGGCGTGGGAGCTCCTCTACCGGCTCGAGCCCGACCTGTACGAGCGCCTGGTTGC
>VBIS01000220.1 GCA_005880605.1 Chloroflexota bacterium | reverse complement strand
CTCGGCCCGGAGAAACGCGACCAGCGCCCGATCCAGCACCGGAAGCTCCTCGCGGCGACGGCCGAAATGGGCGTGCACCGCGGTGCGGACGTCGTCGGGACGGCGGAGGTCGATCACGGTCAAGGTTTGCAGGAAGGGCAACATCCGAGCCGGTCCCGCATCAAAGCCCAGTCCGCGAAGGATGCCACCGAAATGCAGCCAGTTGCGGGT
>VBIS01000219.1 GCA_005880605.1 Chloroflexota bacterium | reverse complement strand
CGGCTTGTCGGCCTTGATGGTGCCGATCTCGGGAATGGAGATCTGGAAATCCGAAAGCAGCTCGAGCAGGAAGGCCTCGAATTCGTCGTCGGCGCGATCGATCTCGTCGATCAACAGCACCGGCGCCGTCGTCCCGTCGCTCTCGATTGCCTGCAGTAGCGGCCGTTTGACCAGGAATTGATGACTGTAGATCTCGCGCTCGGTTTCCTCGCGCTTCGCGCCGGACGATTCCAGCAAGCGGATGTGCAGCATCTGCTTCGCGTAGGCCCACTCGTAAACCGCGTTGTTGACGTCGATCCCCTCATAACACTGCAGGCGGATCAAGCGCGTACTCAGGATGTCGGCCAGCACCTTGCCCACTTCCGTCTTCCCCACGCCCGCCTCGCCCTCGAGCAGGAGGGGCTTGTCAAGCGTCAGGGCGAGAAAGATGGTGGTCGCCAGGTTGCGATCGGCCACATATTGATGCGCCTTCAGCTCCCGTTCCACATCCTCGATCGACGAAACGGGTAGATCCTGCATGAGCTGAGTTTAGAGAGAGCGGCGGCGAGATGCCGCCGCCCCTCTCCCCTTCCTAGTGGTGGGCCGTGACCTGTTCGAGAGCGCGCCGGGTGAGCACCTGCGCCAGGTGCCGGCGATAATCCGGCGAACCGTTCAGGTCCTGCGGGGGATCGGTGCCTTCGGCCGCCCGTTCCGCCGCCTTACGAATGTGTGCCCGGTCACGCGCACCTGCGCTGCGACCGCCACGATCGCCCAGTCTTGCGACCGGCGGCTGAACTTCAAGTAGGTCGCCCGGCTGCCCGGCGGCGGCGTAGCGATCCGGATCTCGCGAAGGATCTCGTTCGGTTCCAACGCCGAGGTGAAGGTGTCGATGAAGAAGTCCTTGGCCGCGACGCTGCGCTCGCCGGTCGGTCCGACCAGCTTGAACTCGGCATCCAGCGCGAGCAGGCACGCGGGGAAGTCACCGAAAGGATCAGCGTGGGCCGCGGCGCCACCGATGGTCCCCCGGTTGCGAACCTGCGGATCGCCGATCTGGGTGGCGGCGCTGGTCAGCAGCGACAGCTTTTGCTTGAGCAGGTCAGAGAACTCGATGTCGTGATGGCTCGTGAGCGCGCCGATCGCGATGTGGCCATCCTCCTCGCGGATGTAATTGAGATTGCTGATCCGGCCGAGGTCGACCAGGAACGACGGGGTCGAAAGGCGCAGCTTCATCAGGGGAATCAGGCTGTGGCCGCCGGCCAGGACCTTGGCCTCCTGGCCATGCTTGACAAGTTCCGCCACCGCCTCCGGCAGGGTAGGCGGGGCGACGTAGTCGAAGCTCGCTGGAATCATCGGCGTGTCCCTCCGTTGCGGTGCATCAGGTGCCAGATCTTTTCCGGGGTCGCCGGCATGTCGACGTCCTTGACGCCGAAGGGCGAGAGCGCGTCGACGATGGCGTTGACGACGGCGACGCCCGAGGCGATGGTACCGGCCTCGCCGATCCCTTTAACCCCGAGCGGATTGCTGGGCGTAGACCGCTTCCTCATAGAGCGCCTGGCCGATGCCCTGCGCGATGCCGCCGTGGAGCTGGCCGTCCACCACCATGGGGTTGATGCGGGTGCCGCAGTCATCGACCGCCACGTAGCGAACCACCCGGGTGGCGCCGGTTTCGCCGTCGATTTCAACCAGCGCGACGTGGGCGCCAAAAGGCCAGACGAAGTTGGGCGGGTTGAAGAAGGTAGTGGCCTCCATCCCCCCTTCCATGTCGGGCGGTAGGCGGTGCGGCTGAAAGGCGGCGCCGGTGATCTCCTGGATAGTGACCGCTTTCGACGGTGTGCCCTTGACGAAGGCCTTGCCGTCTTCGTAGACGATGTCGGCCTCGGCCGCCTCCAGCAGGTGGGCGGCGATCTTGCGCGCCTTCTCGCGGACCTTGACCGAGCTCAGGTAGACGGCCGTGCCGTCGACCGAGGCGCTGCGGCTCCCGTAGGTGTCCATCCCCATCGGCCCGATGGCGGTGTCGCCGTGGACGACGTCGATGTCCTCCAGCGGCAACCCCAGCTCGTTCGCCACGATCTGGGCAAAGGTCGTCTCATGACCCTGGCCATGCGGCGAGCTGCCGATGATGACCGTCGCCTTACCGGTGAAGTGCAGGTTGACGACCGACATGCCCCAGAAGCCGATGCCGGCGGCTGCCGTGGTGGCGACCGACGGTCCAAGGCCGCAGATCTCGAGGTAGGTACAGAAACCGATGCCGAGGTACTTGCCGCGCTTACGGGCCTCGACCTGGTCCTTACGGAACTCGGGGTAATCGACGAGCTCGAGCGCCTTGTCGAGCGTGATGCGGTAGTCGCCCGAGTCATAGGTGAGCCCTAGCAGGTTGGTAAACGGCTGCTCGCTGGGCGCGATGAAGTTCTTCCGGCGCACCTCGACCGGATCCATCCCGATTTCCTGGGCGACCAGGTCCATGATGCGCTCGATCAGGTGGGTCGCCTCCGGACGGCCGGCACCGCGGTAGGCATCGGTCGGCGTTCGGTTGGTGTAGACCCCGACGCCGCGGCCATCGAAGGCGGGCAGCTTGTAGGGGCCCTGGATGATCAGCAGCGCGATGGCCTGGAAGGTGCCAAACTGGCTGCAGTAGCCGCCGAGATCGAGATATTGCGTGGTGCGAACCCCGAGCACCTTGCCATCCCGTTTGGCGGCGATCTCCACGTCCCAGATTTGCGAGCGGCCGTGATGGGTCGCCTTCATGTTCTCGTTGCGATCTTCGGTCCACTTGACGGGACGGCCCAACCGCCGGGACGCGAGGGCGACCAGGACCTCCTCGGGATAGACCCGGATCTTCGATCCGAAGCCGCCACCCACATCCGGCGCAATCACGCGGACATTGCTCTCGGGGATGCCCAGGATCACGCCGAGCCAGATCTTGACGAAATGCGGGATCTGGGTGGATGACGTAACGGTCAGCGTCTTGGCGAACTTCTTGTAGTCGGCCACGACGCCACGGCCCTCGACGGCGACGGGAATCAGGCGCTGCTGGATGATCCGCTGTTTGATGCGGACGTCGGCATCGCGAAACGCGGCCTCGATATCCCCGCCCGTGCGCTTGATGTCGTAGGCGATGTTCGAGCCCACGTCGTCGTGGAGAACGGGCGAGTCCTTTTTGAGTGCCGCCTCGATGTCGAGCACGGGTGGCAAGGGCTGGTAGCGGATATCCAAGCGCTCCGCGGCGTCTTCAGCGGCCGCCTTGCTGGTGGCGACGACGATGGCCACCGGCTCGCCGACGTAGCGAACGCGATCGGTGGCAATCGGGTAATGGTTCGGGTATTTCTTCTCCGGGACAAAAGACGTCGTCACCGGCAGCGGCGATTGGAACTCCGGCATGAGGTCCTTGCCAGTCCACACGGCGAGGACGCCGTCGGCGTCTTTCGCCCTCGCCCGGTGACCAGCCGCGGGTCTTCGCGCCGCTTGATGGAGGCGCCGACCATTTGGGATATCGCCATTGTGAAATTCCTCCCTCTTCTCTAGGAAACCGGCGCCGGCGCTTTGCGTTCGGCACCAGGCGCCATCACCTTGGCCGCCGCCTGGATCGACTTGACGATGTTGTGGTAGCCGGTGCAGCGGCAGAGATTCCCCTCGAGTCCGACCCGGATCTCGCGTTCGGTGGGATTGGGATTGCGCTCGAGCAGCTGCTTGGCGGCCATGATCATGCCGGGTGTACAGAAGCCGCATTGCAGGCCGTGCTCGTCCCAGAATGCCTGCTGCAGGGGATGCAGCGTCGTCCCGTTGGCGAGGCCCTCAATGGTGGTAATCGCCGCGCCGTCCGCCTGGACGGCAAAGATGGTGCAGGACTTGACGCTGTGCCCGTCGAGCTCGACGGTGCACGCCCCGCAGTTGCTGGTGTCGCAGCCGACGTGGGTCCCCGTGAGGCCCGCCAGTTCGCGGATGTACTGCACCAGCAATAGCCGAGGCTCGACCTCGTGCTCATGCTTGGCGCCATTGATGGTGACGGCAACCTTGCGCCTCATACGCACCTCCCTATTTACGTGCCGAACCTGCCGAAACAGGTATAGCACTCGCATAAGCGAGTGTCTAGGGTGGCGTTATGCGATGGGCGTTAGCGGTTCTGCGGCACGCGAAGCTCGACGCGCCGGCAGTTGCGACAGGCGAGCAGCTCCATGTCGAGGATGCCCTCGCCGATCTCGGCCCAGTTTCCCATTAGCGCCGCCCACCCACCGCTGACGCCTCCGACCCGAAAATGCTCGACACCCAGCGACTGCAGCGGGCCCTTGCACCCGAGACAGCTCTCGGCTGCGGGATCGGATGCCATGCCCGTGATATTAGGCGGACCAGGCAGCGCCGGGCTACTTAAACGGCGATCGGCTCGCCTACCTCGATCGGGTTACTCACTGGGTCCTTGCTCCACTCGAACCAGCCGCCGTCGTAGACGGCGATCCGGGGCCAGCCCATGAGGTAGGCGTAGAACCAGGTCTCGCCGGCGCGCCAGCCGGTGCCGCAGTAGTACGCCACCCACTTGTCGGCGGTGATGCCTGCCGCTTCCCAGTTGGCGGCGATCTCCGGGTAGGCCCGCATGGTGTTGTCGACGTTGCGGTAGTGCTGCATGTGATACGCGTCCGAGCCGCAGTTGCCCCAGACGTCGCCGGCGATACGCCCGGCCGGGCCGATGTAGTTGTAGCCGCTCACCGCGCCGATGTGCTCCCTCCAGGTGCGCACGCTCACGAGCGCCGCGTGCGCCTGGTCGGCCAGGATTTGCTTGGCGTCGTCGATGTCGATGATGACCTCCGGTCGGAGCGGGATCTGGGCGCCGAACGAAGCGACCGGCACCGGCTCGCGCATGACCGTCTCCAGCGGGTTTCCCGCCTGGACCCAGTGGTCGTACCCGCCATCGAGCAGGCGGATATCGTCGACACCCGCGTACCGCAATATGAGCGCCGCCCGGCAGGCGGCAATCTGTCCGGCGCGACGGCCCGGCCACTTCTCGTTAGCGTGGCCTTCCGTATCGCGGCCATAGAGGATGACCGTCGTGTCGCGGGCGATCCCGAGTGCCCGCAAGGCCGTCTCGAGCTCCTGTGGCGTGCGGCGGTTCCAGTCGGTCGGGTTCTCGAGCCGGTTGGTGTCGAGATACAGCGCGCCCGGGATATGGTTTTCCTCGTACTCCTCCGGGACGCCGAAGTTTACGTGGAAGAGTTTGAAGGGGCCCGCCGGCGCCGCCTCGGGGCGGTCGCCGTTGAGTAGCTGGCGAAGCCAATCGGCGTGGACGAGCTTGTCGTAATTCGTCAAGCGATTGACCGGCAAGGTCTCATCGGCGGCCCACTCGCTCCATCCACCCGGGTAGACCCGTACAGCCTTCTGGCCCAGTTCCGCAAGCCGTGTCTTGAGCGCGACCGGGTCGTGGGGACCACCCCCATAGACCACGACCTCGCGAGCGTGAAGGATGCCCGTCGACTGCAGCAGCCGCTCCAATTCGGGCTTGTCGACGCTATCCAGCCAGGCGATCGGGAAGGCGACGGCTCCCGGGATATGACCCCCGCGAGCCGCGTCGCTCGGAAGCCATCCGTTGTAGGCGGGCAGCGCCCTGACATCGACGATGGTCAGGTTGGGGTCGCCGAGCCGCTCGCGAAGCTCTGCCAGCGAGATGGTCGACTCGGGAGCGGTCTGCGGCGGTCGCTGCTCGGGAACTGGCAATGTCGTGTCCTCTCCTTTTCGTTGCGCTGCCTTCGGCGTGATTGACAATTGTTGACCATAACAATCCAAATAGTCAACATGGAATTTTTACCAGACGGGAGCCCGCCAATTGGATCAATCGCACAATGCAGCGTATTAGCGGCTAGCGGTTGCTGACCTTTTCCCTCGACTTCTGGTACGAGCGCAGCTTCCTGACCTTGGGCTGCGCGTTGATGACGATGTAAGGGTTCAAGGGGTTGCGGGCCGCGTAGTCCTGGTGATAGGTCTCGGCCTGGAAGAAGGCCTCCAACGGGACCACCTCGGTAACGATCGGCCGGTCGAATACATGGGCCTTGTTCAGTTGCTCGATATAGGCGTCGGCCAGGCGCTTCTGCTCATCGTCTTCGTAGAAGATCGCCGAGCGATATTGCCGGCCCGTGTCCGGACCCTGTCGGTTGAGCTGCGTCGGGTCGTGGGCGATCGAGAAAAAGACCTTGAGGATCTGGCCATAGGTGATCCGGCTCGGGTCATACACCACCTCGACGGATTCGGCGTGGTCCGTCGTGCCGCTCGAGACCGTCTCGTAGTCAGCGGTGTCGGCGGTGCCGCCCGCATACCCAGACTTGACGGACGTGACCCCGTCGAGGTTCTTGTAGACCGCCTCCACACACCAGAAGCATCCGCCGGCCAGGATCGCTCGGCCCTGTCCCGCTTTGTCGGCGAGTGCGGCGTCGACCACCGGATCGGGGAACTCCTCCGGGGAAACACGTGCCATCACACGTATTCTAGGAGTGGCTCGCCGGCGATCGCGATATCGCGTTCGATCAGGCGTCGAGAGCGCCGCGTATCAGATCGCGAAACTCGTCGTCGCTAATCGCGGCCGCGTCAGCGGGCCGCAGTTGAACGGTCCCCCTTCCCGTCTTGAGCGCGGGGTGACGAGCGATGAACCCGGCGTCACGACCCTGATCCCAGCCGTAAATCGAAACCCCGTGCTTCCACACACAAGGAAGAGGCGGCGACGCCCAACCTTATAGGTCGGGATCTTGTACGAAAGTCCTACGGCGGCGGTGGGGTACCCCGCGAGGATCAGCCGGTGGAGGCGGTCGAAGAGCGGCCGATACGCGGGTCGATGGCCGCGACGTAATCTCGAATGCCAACGTCCATCGCCCTATTATCGTGAGCCACCTCGAGACCCTGACGCGGCCGTGCTGCGGCGCAACCGAGCCCGCATCCAGGTCAGCAACGAGGGAATGACTGTCCGGACAACTGCCGTAGCC
>VBIS01000229.1 GCA_005880605.1 Chloroflexota bacterium | reverse complement strand
TAAGACCGTGCGTTAGTGGGGTTGTCCCTCCGATGTTCAACCGCTCGAGCCGCCGCTCGGCAAGATCGACGCTGGAGGTGGGCCGCAGCACAACACGCGCGTTGCGTCCGCTGAACGCCACGAGTGCCACCTTGTCGCGACGGACGTAAGCATGGCGCAGCAATGAGAGGATGGCGCCCTTGGTCGCGAGCATCCTCTGCTCCGCATCCATCGACGCGGAGGCGTCAACCACAAAGACGATCAAGTTCCCGGTCTTCCTCTCCCGGACCTTCTGGCGTAGGTCATGGGTTTCCAACTGCAACCCGTTCGTGGCATCGGCGGTCGCCTGTCGCCGGCTGAGCTGGTACGGCGCCGCCGCACGAACCGTGGCGTCGAACGCGACATCGGTCACCTTTTCCGCTTGCGAGCTGCGTACGTAACGCCCGCGCTTCGTCTCACTTTTTGTCGAGGTCCGCTTGCCCGCTGCGCGCCGCGCGTGCCGCTCGCGAGGCAGGTCGAGCTTCTTGACCGCGAAGGTCGGCAGTTGAATGACGGCGTCGGCCTCCACGTCGATGGCCTCCGTGCTGGGCGATTCGCGCGATTCCGCGGTCGTCCAGCCCTCGTTCGCGTCGCCCCCGGAGGCGCCTTCCTGCTGGGTCGCCTCTCCTCGAACCGCTTGCGCCGTCTCGTTCGGGGTGGTCGCCTGGATCTGCGCCAGCTGCTCGGCAGCGCGTGACGCCAGTTCCTGGACCTGGGCTTGCTTGTCGGTCGCGGCCTCGCGCCGCCGATGTGCGAGGGCGAGCTCCAGCGCCTCGACAACGTCCGGCAGCTCGACCACCTCCGCTCCGCGAAGCGCACAAATGGCGCGCGCCGTCGCGGCAACGACAAGATCGGCACGGTGGCCGGCGACCAGGCCGTCGAGGCAAAGCCGGGCGATCAGGGTCCGGATTGCGTCGGGGAGCTGGACGCCGTCGAGGCGGGCAGTGGCCACTTGCAACTTGGTGCGCAGCCCCGCCTCCTGATCCGCCCAGGCGCGCTGAACGGCTCGGGGATCCTCCAGGAAGTCCCGCTCGAGCTCCATGACACGGAGCCGCTGATCAATGTCGGTCGGGGTGACCACATCGACGCAGAGGCCGAACCGGTCGAGCAGTTGCGGGCGCAGCTCCCCCTCCTCGGGGTTCATCGTGCCCACTAGGATGAAATGCGAGGGATGGACGATCGATATGCCCTCACGCTCGACGACGTTTACCCCCATTGCTGCCGCGTCGAGAAGGACGTCCACCAGGTGGTCGTCGAGCAAGTTGACCTCGTCCACGTAGAGAAGGTTGCGATTGGCCTCGGCCAGCACGCCGGGCTGGAAGCGACGGGTGCCCGCCTTCACCGCCGCCTCGATGTCGATGGAGCCGACCAGCCGGTCCTCCGAGGCATTGATCGGCAACTCGACAATCCGCATCGGCAGCCGGGTGACCGCCAGTGGGCCACTCTTTGTCCGGCGTCGACAGTCATCGCAGTACTGAGAAGGCGTCGCCGGATCGCAACGATACGGGCAGCCCTCGACCGCCTCGTAGTCCGGCAGCAGTCGAGCCAAAGCCCGTACGGCCGACGACTTGGCGGTCCCGCGATCGCCACGGATCAGCACGCCGCCGATCCCTGGATCGACGGCGTTGAGCATGAGGGCGCGCTTCATCTGCTCTTGACCGACGATCGCGCTGAACGGCAGCGTCAATTCAAATGGCACGTTTAGAGTGTAGCCAGAGGCCATTACTAGGAAACGTGATTATCGCCAGGATGATTTGACTAACGCCAAAAGAGGCTGAGTCCGAGAATCAGCAGGGTCCCTCCAAACAACAACAAGACCCCGGAGGAAAATCCGCGGGCCAAACGCCGCATCAACTTAGCGTCGGCCAGGCGACCTGGTGACGTCCTTAGGGAGCTCGCGCAGTTCAAGTAGGCGACCGACATCAGCGCCGCTCCGATCAGCGCGACCAGGACACCTAAACCGTCAAGGCGAGGCTCCCGGTCTTAGAGGTCGAGTTCTTTCGCGATGATCTCGCGCATGATTTCGTTGGTCCCGGCGCCGATCGGACCAAGGCGGGCATCGCGCCATGCGCGCTGGATCGGGTACTCCATCATGTAACCGTAGCCGCCATGAATCTGGAGCGCGCGGTCAGCCACCTTGACATCGGCCTCGGTGGCGGCGATCTTTGCCATCGAGACCTCCTTGGTGCAGGGCAGTTTCTGGGAATGCAGCCAGAGCGCGTAATAAGTCAGCTGGCGTGCCTGCTCGATCATCAGCGCCATGTCGGCGATTTCGTGACGAATCACCTGCATCGAGGTCAGCGTCTTGCCAAACTGCGTCCGGTTGGCCGCATACTCGACCGCCAGCTCGAGGCTTCGCTGGGCTGAAGCCACCGCGCCAATCGCGATCCACAGCCGCTCCCATTGAAAATTCCCGACCGCGAGATAGAACCCGTTGTTCTCCTCGCCCAGACGGTTTTCGACCGGCACCTTGCAATCCTGAAAGACGAGCTCCGCGGTATCGGATGCCCGCCAGCCCAGTTTGTTTAGCTTGCGGCCGACGCTATAACCCGGCGTTCCCTTCTCCACCACCAGCACCGACAGGCCCTGATGACCGCCCTCCGGCTTGGTTCGCACCAGGATGACGACCAGGTCGGCATTGACGCCGTTGGTGATAAACATCTTGGTGCCGTTCACGATGTACGAATCACCGTCACGCCGGGCGATGGCTTGCACGTGGGCGATGTCGGAACCACCCGATGGTTCGGTCACGCCGAGGGCGACGATCTTTTCTCCCTTGATCGCGGGCGCCAGCCAGCGCTGCCGCTGGGCGTCAGTGCCGTTCTCACTGATGGGTGGCGTAGCAATCGCGATATGGGCACCGATCCCCGCCGCTACCCCTCCCGAGCCGCAACGCGCGAGTTCTTCGAAGAGGATGGCTTCATAGATCAGGCCGGCGTTGGTCCCGCCGTACTGCTCGGGATACTTGAGACCCAGCAGGTCGAGAGCCCCGAAACGCTTGAAGAGCTCTCGGGGAAACTGCTGCGCTTCCTCCCACTCATCGACATGAGGGCGCACCTCCTTGTCGATGAAGCGGCGGACGGTGCCCCGAAACTCCTCGTGCTCGGGCCCAAAGAGGTGCGAGCGCGGCACGCTT
>VBIS01000228.1 GCA_005880605.1 Chloroflexota bacterium | reverse complement strand
GCCGCGTTGATCGGGGCCGCCAGGTTGGCGTTGATCAGCGACATCTGCTCCCGGTTCGGCAATTGCTCAGCGTCCTGAGCGTCCAGCTCTTCGTTCGAAAGCTGGGCCTCGGGCTTCGTTTTCGCTGTGGCCATGAAAATCCTCCCTTACCCGCACCCTAGGCGGGCGGCACCAGGTTGCCCTGGCTGATCGGGGCTGTCTGTTGGGCGTTGGCGTAGGCGATCGACCCGTCGCTCAGCACATTGAGCGCGATCGCAGCGTTGATCGGTGCCGCGATGTTGGCGTTGACCAGGGACATCTGTTCCCGGTCGGGGAGTTGCTCGCCCTGCTGGGCTTCGAGCTCTTCAGTTGAAAGCCCGGCCTTCTTTACCTGACTCATCTTGGCAGTGACCTCCTTTTAGTTTGGTAACGAACGGGTTTTGCGACTGCTCGGCTACATGTTGTTTTGCGTGATCGGCGCCGTCTGCTGCGCATTGGCATACGCGAGCGAGTTGTCAGACAGGATGTTGGCGGCCAGCGCCAGGTTCACCGGGGCGGCGACGTTGGCGTTGATCAGCGACATCTGCTCGCGATCGGGGAGCTGTTCGCCCACCTGGGACTCGAGCTCGTCCCTCGATAGGGCGTCGGCCTTATTCGCTTCCTTTGGCATCGTTAACCTCCTCTTTGGTGGGCGCCTTGCCGCCCGATTCCGTTCGTGTCGGTCCGTTCTGCTGAACGATGGGGCTATTGCTGCTGGCCGAAGTCGTCGCGCTGCCGCCGTCGTCGCCGACTGAGATTGCGGCGTTCACGTCGGCCGCGATGTTGATGCCATCGTGGCGGTAACGGATGAGCTTGTGTATTATCTTATGCATTGCCTGTCATCATTCTATGTGATAGCATCGATAGCATGTCAACCACCTGGGTTCGCAAAGTGGCTCTCAGTCACCGAGCACTAACTCGCCCGGGACTTCACTAGGAGGTAGAGGCAATGGCAACGACGATGAGCATGGCGCAGAGCGCAGTGCAGGTCGGCATCCCGCCCGATAAGGCCCGCCAGAAGTGGACGGAATGGACCAAGGAAGGCGGCCCTGGGATGGGTCTGCAGGTCGGCAAGTCTCAGGAGGTTTCGGCGGAGAAGCTTCCCGAGGAATTGCGCAAAGCCGAGGCGGGCACCGCCTTCTTCGAGCCAGGCGATAAGGGCGGGACCGAGGTCCGTATGCAGCTCCGGTACAACCGTGAGGGCCTGGAGAAGGCCGGCCAGGGTCCCGACTGGGTAGAGAAGCGGATCAACCTCTACCTGACCCGGTTCAAGAACTTCGCCGAAGGGCGTCCAGCCTAGCTCGTAGCCAAATAGAGGCGGGCCGGGTCAACCGCCCGGTCCGCGTTCTCGATGGGAGACCTGCAGATGGAAAAGGTCCGGACACTGCTGCGCACGCGCGCCGACATGCTGACTTCGCTGCTCAGACGAGGGGCTATGCCGTACGTAGTCATCGGCATTGTTCTGCTCCTGGGCCTCAGCGGCATTGCGGTTGCGGCCGAGACGGGCACCTTTTCAACCAGCCCCAGTGCCACGCCCACACCGTCCGTCGCCGTCGCATCAGCTAACGGTGGGCAAGTGGCCGGGTTCCCGGCCGCAGGCGGGGGCGCCAACATCGTTCAGGTCATCAACCACGCCGATAGCCATTTCCGCATGGATGGAAAAGTCAAGCTCAATCAAATCCCAGGACCGAATGCCGGGCCGAAGAACGAGGCTTTTGCCTACAGCTCGTGCACGAACTGCGACACCATGGCCGTGGCGCTCGAGATCAACCTGATCAGCACCAGCGCCCGCAATATCCAGCCGCTCAATGAGGTGGTTGCCCTCAACTATCACTGCGCCAACTGCATGACCTACGCTTGGGCGATCCAGTACACCATTCAGGTCGCGGATCCCGCCCAGGTGCCCTCCGACGTTCAGGAGCTGATGCGTCAGATGAACGCCACCATGACCCATATCAAGACTTCCGGTGAGACCTTGACGCAGGCGCTTTCTGAGGTTAACGCGGTGATCGGCGAGTTCAACGAGCTGGGCATTTATCTGACGGACAAGCAACTTACGGCCACGGAGCCGACCACGCCTGGTGCTGGCCCCATGCCATTAGAGGCCGCTTCGCCCTCAGCTTCGGCGACAACGACAGCCTCTGACACCCCACCGGCCTCGCCGTCCCCGTCCCCATCGCCACAGGCTTCGCCGAGCACTTCGCCCTAAGCTCTAGGTGTGTGCTGCGGATCGAGCGCCAGGCTCCTGGCGGCCGCGCTGGCGGTCGTCACCGTGGCGGCCTGCGCCTCCTCAACCGCATCCCCCGGCGCGTCGGCGACCAGTAGCGCGTCGGCTTCGCCCCAGCCGTCGCCGAAGCTGACAACCTATACGCCCGCCGACTTTGCCACCGCGCTGGCCTGGGCGCCGGATGGACGGCTCTTCTATGCCGAGCGCTCGGGCACGATTCGGACGTTCGACGGGACAAACCGGCGCGTTTTCGCGACGGTGTCTCCGTCAACAGACGGGGAGCGCGGGCTGCTCGGCCTCACCCTGAGCCCTACCTTCGACAAAGACCACTTCGTCTACGCCTTCTACAGCCGCTCCGACAATGTGGGCCTCCAGCGCGTCGTCCGCTGGCACGATCAGGGCGGGGCGGGCACCAGCCTGACCACCATCGTCGATAACCTGCCGGCGGGATCGGACTGCTGCCACAAGGGCGGGCGGCTCGCCTTCGGTCGCGATGGCAAGCTGTATGTGACCCTGGGCGAGAATCATGTCGCGTCCGCGGCGCAGAATGCGTCGAACGTTCGGGGCAAGATCCTCCGCTATAACCCGGACGGGACCGTTCCCTCGGATAATCCATTCGGCTCGAGCAATCCGGTGTGGGCGATTGGGCTGCGCAATCCGTTCGGGCTGGCCTTTTCGTCCGCGGGCACGCTCCTCGTGACGGACAATGGGCCTTCCGGCGACGCCGGGACTCCAGGCAGCGGCTGGGACGAGGTCGACCTGTGCCGACGGGTGCGACCTTCGTCAGCCAGCAAGGACCGACCGGGTACCAGGGCATGTTCGTGTTCTGTAGCTACGCGGAGGCCAAGCTCAAGGTGATGCCCGCCGACGGCAGCCGGGTCCTGTTCGACGGCCCGCGCTGCCAGCTCGACGTCAAGGAAGGGTCAGACCACGCCCTCTATCTGTCCGACACTTCCGCGATCTACCGCTTCGGGCCGTAGACGCCCTGCTAACGTCAGGTCGATGAGCAAATTGGATCGCGCTGGCGCTGCGGTTCACGGGTTCTTGTATCGGAGGGGTCTTGCCCGGAAGATGGGCCAGATGCAGACGGTGCTCCTGACGACGACCGGGCGCAAGAGTGGACGGCCTCAGACCGTACCCCTGGGCGCGATCCGCGAAGGCGACGGCTGGGTCGTGATCGGGTCGGATAGCGGCGCTCCTGTCCACCCCAACTGGTGGCTCAACATGGTCGCGAATCCAGACGTCACTCTGCAGGTCAACGACCAAGTCATCAAAGCCCGCATGCAGGAGATCACAAACCCGGCGGATCGGGAGCGGATATGGAATGCGGTGGTGGCGACGGCGAAGGGCTACGCGAATTACCCCAAGAAGACGTCCCGCGTGATTCCCCTCGGCCTGCTCCGCCCAATCTGAAGCGCCCTTACTTCTTCTTAGCCTTCTTTTCCTTGGCAGGCAGCGCGCGCGACCAGGACAGTGCGGTCACGATCCAGGCGCGGGTCGCATCCGGTTTTTTCTGCCAGCCGGCCGGCATCACTACGTAACCCGTCATCGCCCGTCCCGGCATCGGCTCGAAGGGCCTGCCACCTTGCTTACGGACTTTGGCCTGGTCATCGACGGAAACGCGCACGAAGAGGTCTTCGCCAAAGAGGCCGCAGAACATGTTGCCGTTGACGAAGCCTGCCAGGTTGCCGAACATGGGGCGAGTTGTCACCGCCGGGTCTGGGGGCACCAGTTTCTGAAACGCCGCCTTCGCGTTCTCGCTCGGCTTGGGCATGGTCATCTATTTCGCCTCGCGGATCGATATCTCTGCTGTCATCACCGGGACCACCGACCCGCCAACTTCGATTCGTTCGGGAACGTCACCATCGATCGAATAGGCGAGTTTTATCTGGATGAAGCTCTGCCGTCACATTTTGGTTCCCTGCTCGCTGACGATCGAGACCTCGACCGCGCGCGCGATCAACC
>VBIS01000227.1 GCA_005880605.1 Chloroflexota bacterium | reverse complement strand
GCGGGGCACGCCGACACGGTCGATCCGCTCCCATAAATCATCGACATCCTGGCGCGAAGTGAGGTTGGCCGTATCACCGGTGACTCTGCCGGGATACTTTGCGGCCAGTTCCGACACTCCGGTAATAGAGCGAGCAACGGCAATGATCCGATCGCCGCGGGTCGCGAACGCGTCGACGACGGCGGTCCCGAGTCCGCCGGTTGCTCCCAGAATGACAGCGAGGTCGGTCACAATGCCCCCACCCTACCCTCCCCCAGAGGGGGAGGGGAAATCGAGCGTCACCCTACCCTCCCCCAGAGGGGGAGGGAGAACGATCCAACTGGTAGCGGAGAAAGAGATAGGAATCAGCAAGGCGGACGCTCAGCAACCGGCCGCCCTTGAGGGTCCGACCGAAATCTACGCCCCGGATGAGCCCGAACGATTGACCCTGCTGGCCGACGAATTTGGGAGAGACAGTCAGGAAGAGCTCGTCGACGCGATTGGCGGCAACGAGCTGACCGAACAGATGCGGACCCCCTTCGGTCAGGATGGTCTCATTGCCCTCCGCCTTCAATGTCGCAAATATTTGGTCGACGCCGATGCTGTCTCCGTCGGACACGCCGCGGACCTCATTAGCCTCTGGCAGGGCCTTTCGGAGCTGCTCGGCCGCCGCGTTGGTGGTGAGAACCAGCGCTCCGACCTGGAGCGCCCGTTGGGAAGGATCAAGGTCACCGCGTGCAGTGACGATGACAAGCCGCGGGGTTGTGTCTCGCTTGAGCGATCGGCGCAGCGCCGCGAAAGCTTCGCCGGCCGCGGGGAAGATGTAATCAGGCGTCCAGAGAGCCTTGCCGCCTTCCGCACGGACGGTTCCGGCGCCTACCAGCACGGCATCGGCGAACGCGCGCAAGAGGCCCATCACAAAGCGATCAGTCTCGTTCCGTCCGCTGATGACGCCCCCTGAGGCGGCGGCCCCGCCTTCGAGCGCGACGATGCCATCGATCGAACTGACGAAGTTCGCGTACACGCCACCTTCGCGGATCGACAATCCGCCGTCGTAGATCTCGCCCAGCGGTGGGGGCAAATCACCGGAAGGCAGTTCGGCGGATTCGAAGAGGCGGGTGAGCCGATTCAGCTGAGATGCCCGTTTCCACGCGAGCGAGCGATGTTCAGAAACTCCTCTCGCAGCTGCGGGTTCGACTCGTAGTTCCCGCGCCAGAAGGTCGTCCGTGTCGTGGACTCTGACTCACGAACGCCACGCATCTGGGTGCACAGGTGAACCGCCTCGAGGTAGACGGCGACGCCATGGGCCTGCAAGATGCGCGAGAGAGTCTCGGTGACCTCGCGGCCGAGCCGCTCCTGAACGGTGAAGCGCCGAGCGAAGAGGCGCACCAGCCGAGTGAGCTTGGAGATGCCGATGATGTGCTCATGGGCGACGTAGCCCAGGTAGGCGTGGCCGAAGAAGGGGAAGGCGTGGTGCTCGCAGAGCGAGTAGAAAGGGATTGGCCCTTCGACCACCTGGCTCAGCTCGCAGTCCGCCCCGCCGCCACACTCGGTCGGAAACGCGGTCACGAGCTTGGCGTCGCCCTCGTAGCCCTCCGTCGAATCGAACATCGCGCGCAGGTATCGCTCGGGCGTCTTCTGGGTACCCGGCGTATCCAGCGGCATGCCCATGGCAACCAGGATCTCGCTGATGTACCCCTCGAAGCGGCCCCAGTCCTGGTCGCTGACGCGCCGTGGCCTTACACGCTCCCAATCGCGACCCTCGACCTCCTCGTCGCGCAAGCCGCCAACGCTTGGTTCTAACTTCGCCATCAGTTCGGTTGCAGTGTATCTTCCGACCGCCGGACCTCGATCTGTCCGTTCTGTATTCGGGTTTCGTAGCGAACCTGGCTGATGGTGGCCGGACCGCCTTTGACCAGACCGCTGCAGATCTCGAATCGCGAGCCATGCCAGGGGCACTGCACAATGTTGCCGTCCACCTCGCCCTCGGAGAGAGGGCCACCGGCGTGTGAGCAGGTTTCACTGATGGCGCAGACCGTATTGCCTTTCTTATAGATCAGAATCGGGGTGTCGCCGGCCATGGCCTTCACCAGCATGTTGTCGGTCAGCCGTCCCTCGAGCATTACCCGGGTGAACTTGGTCGGCACCTCCTGCCAGGCGTGATGGTTGACGCCGGTCCCGATTGAAAAGACCAGGTCTCCGCCGAGGAAGGCGGCGGAAATAACGACCAGGTAGCCGGCGTATGCCAGGAGGATGGCAAGGCCCCGGCTGCCTCCCGTTACCCGCAGAAGGAACGAAATCAGGTACAGAAGGATAACGAGTGTGTTCAGCAGGCCATGGCTGATGCCGACGCGACGCTCGCGACCGAACGTGTCGCTCCAGTCAGTGTAGCCGGTGACGGCGGCGCCGATCGCTCCGAGTAGCCCGATGAAGATCGTGACGTCAGCGGCCGAGACCCAACCATGGCTGCGTTCGACGAGGTAGCTGAGGTCGAACAGAACGGCAATCGTCCACGCGCCGATGGGAATATCGGTGAGGACCGGATGAAGCGGATGACCCAGCCAGGTGCCGTTAGCCAGGGTCTTGAGGTCGCGCCCTGGTTTGCCGAGCAGTTTGTAGGCGCCGTCAACAACCCCCTGAAGGAAATCGGCGACCAGCTCGAGCCAACCCTGCCGATCGATGAACCGGTTGACGATGTGATTCAGCACAGGCGTCTCCTATCCGAGTATGGGGGCCGCCAAAATAGTATGGGCTCAGGGGTCGAGATCGAGCCAACCCGAGATCCGCCTCCGGGCCCGGGCCGCCTCATCTAGGCCAACTGGTCGGAAGCGAACCGTGTCGCCTGGACGCGCCTGGGCCAACAGCGGGAGGTCGGCGCTGATGACTGTCGCAATCACCGGGTAGCCACCGGTCGTCTGGTGGTCCACGTGCAAGACGATCAACTCGCCCGATGGCGTGACCTGAACAGCGCCCGCCGTCATAGGCACGGTCAGGATCTCGTGCGGCTGCAGCCGCAGACCGGGCGTCTCGAGGCGGAGACCCATGCGGTCGATCTCCGGGGAAACGCGACAGGCAGTCGCACTCAGGCGGTCGAGCGCGTCGCCGGCGAAGGCATCCGGGTGCGGCCCCGCGATGATGCGGACCTCCCATGGACCCTGCAGTGGCAAGCGATGCGAC
>VBIS01000236.1 GCA_005880605.1 Chloroflexota bacterium | reverse complement strand
ATGCCGGCTTGAGCGCCTCGAGCCACAACAGCCGGGCGCGCTCGCTCATGACGAGGACTTCATCCCAGCGGCCGAGCAGGGTGAGGGCGTAGATCCGCCAGACGACGATGTGTAGCGTCCACGCCGGAACTTGACCGGGCTGGACCTGCGCCAGGCCCTGGCTCGACACTCGGTCCGCTTCGTCGAGGTCACCGAGCAACACGGCGCTCCAGGCCACCATGCTGTGCGCATCGACCTTCTCCACCATGCTCAATCGGTCCTGAAAGGTAAGGCGCTGACGGGCGTATTCACGGCTTGCCGCCCAGTCGCCGCTTATCTGCGCGGTGCCCGAGAGTGCGTCAAGGGCCATGCTTTCGAGATTCGGGTCGTCAAGACGTCGGGCGATGGTCACCGCCTTTTCGGCACTCGCCCGAGCCGCCGCGAGATCGTCCGCCGAAGGCGGGTTCGACCCCCCGACCATCCAGAATGGATAGAAGGCGTCGGCCGCCATGTATCGAGCCAGTAGCCGCTCGTCTGTCACCCGCGCCGCAAGCTTCGCGGCGTCCTGTCGAAAGGCACGCATGGCGTCAAAGGAAAGGCGGTCCGCGACCGATCCCTGCGATCGGGTGTAAATGCTAAGGAGGCCCGTCATCACCTGGAGTTCCTGTTCTGGCGGCCGCCCCTGCTCACGACAGAGGCGCAGCGCGGTCAGGTACGCGGGGACGGCCACGTCACTGGACTCCGCGATCTCACCCAGGCGCTGGTAGAGGTCCGGCAGCCGGCCTGGCTCGGCAAACTCGATGGCGCCGCGGAGGTGGCGCGAGCCCTCGATCGTCGCCGTTGCCGCCGCCGCGACCTCGGTCGCACGGATGAGCCATTCCATCGCCTCCTTTCGAACCTCAACCGTCTGCGCGTCATTCGGTCGCTGGGCCGTTGCAATGCTGGCCGCCTCTCGATAGTGAAACGCGATCAGTTCGGCCAGCGAATCCTCGCGTTCGCCGGCGATGCCCGCCAACCAGGCCGCGGCCGCCGCGTGCAACCGGCCGCGTTCCGCGCGGGTCAGCGTCTGGTAGGCGACCTCACGGATCAGGATGTGGCGGAAGGCGAAGATATCGGTTCCGGTCGGCCGGAGCAGATCCTTGTCGATCAGCCGGTCGAGCGCCGCCTCCACGCCCGCGAGCGTTGGCTCGAGCGCGATGAGGCCGGGCGGTCGAAAGGCGCGTCCAAACACCGAGCCCAGCTGGACGATCCGGCGCTCTTCTGGCAACAGCTGGTCAAGCCGCGCCAGCACGGTCGCCTGGACGGTATCCGGAAGCTGGTCGCTGCCACGCTCGGCGACGGAGCGGATCAGCTCACCGGCGAAGAACGGATTTCCTTCC
This sequence comes from Chloroflexota bacterium, assembly GCA_005880605.1. Lineage (GTDB taxonomy): Bacteria > Chloroflexota > Dormibacteria > CF-121 > CF-121 > CF-13. Next base: position 1,856 of record VBIS01000236.1, on the reverse strand, counting down.
GCATGCCTGACGATGCGGTCAACGAGCTCGGGTGGGCATCCATCGAGCAGTTGGTCGATCAGCTGCGCCGTGTCCCGATCGCTGAGGGGCTCGAGCGAGATGGAGGTGTAATTGCGGCGGCCTCCACCCCAGCCGGGGCGACGATCCAGGAGCTCCGGACGCGTGAGCGCGATCATGATCAGCGGCAGGTCGCCACGTGGCTGCATGACGAACTCGAAGAGGTCGAGCAGGCTGTCGCTCGACCAGTGCAGGTCCTCGAAGACCAGGACGAGGGGCGACCGGCGCGCGGCGATCTCGAAGAAGGTGCGCCAGGCAGCCAACAATGCCGACCGGTCGCTGACCTCCGTTTCGCCGGCGCCGACGGTCGCCGCCAGCAGCTCGACCTCGCGATCCATCGCCTCCAGCCCGGATCCCCGGAGCCAGTCGCGAATCGCCTGGCGAACGGTGGGCGCGGTGGCGTCCTCCGCTACACCGATCAAGCGATAGAGAACGCCCCGCAGCGGCCAGTAGGTCAGCCGCTGTCCGTAGGGGAGGCATTGGGCGATCGCGACCGTGGCGCGGGGCTCGATGCCGGGAAGGCGCTCCAGGAACTCCTCGAGCAGCCGGGTCTTCCCCACTCCCGCGGGCGCGATCACGCTCACCAGGAACGGCCGCTGCTCCTCGAGGGCCCGCCGGGCGGCCAGCTCGAGCTGTTGCAGGTCTCGGGCACGGCCAATCAGGGGCGTCCGGCGGGCGACCGGCATATGCGCCTCGCGGCCGACCAGCGGGAGGGCGCGGATCGGGTGGGACTTGCCGCGGGCCTCGATCGCAATCAGGGGCCCGAAGGTGAACCCGGTCCGGATGCTGCCAACGGTTCGCTCGCCGCAGAGGATGCCCCAGGGGTCGGCAGCTTGCTGTAAACGCGCCGCGACGTTGACGGCATCGCCCGTCAGGGGGAAGTCCCCGGTCGCGCTCTCGCGCGAGGCGACCACTTCGCCGGTGTTGATGCCCAATCGAATCGGGAGCCTGTCGCCCAGAGCCGGGTCGGCGCGCACCCGGTCGCGCAACGTCAGTGCCGCGGCCAGCGCCCGTTGCGGATCGTCGTCGTGCGTGTGCGGGAAGCCGAAGACCGCGACCACGGCGTCGCCGATGAATTTCTCCAGGATGCCGCCGTGCTCGGTCACGGTTTCGCGGGCGACGTCGTAGTAGCGGCGCAGCAGCACCCGAACGTCCTCCGGGTCGAGGGCGTCGCCCATCGCCGTCGATCCCGCGACGTCGGCGAAGAGGATGGTGACGACGCGGCGTTCTTCAGCCACGGGGCACTACCGCTTGAGGAAGCGGACCCGCCGGCGGCGGCGGTAGCGCGCGCCGCTGCCTTTGGTCACCACACTGATGCTGCCATCGTTCTCGAGGACCGCCTCTTTGACATCGCTCAGCTTGTCCACCCCGTGCTCGCGGATGGCCATCTCCACATCGGTCTCGCTGAGCCCTTCCTTCTCCAACGCGGGCTTACTGATCTGGCCATCCTGGACCACCACCGTCGGCGGCGGCTCGATCAACGCATCGAACCAGGGCCAGCGGCTGCGCAGCAGTGCCACGGCACGGTTGAAGACCAGCAGGATGGTGATGATGATGGCGCCACCTGTGACCGAGTTATCGGGCCCCGTGATCGCCGGTTGCAGCGCATTGGCGACCAGCAACACGAGCACCAGGTCGAAAGTGGTGAACTGCCCGAGCTCGCGCTTGCCAAACAGGCGAAGCCCGACGAAAAAGACGACATAGATGATGACCGCCCGGATGACGAGATGGGTCCAGGGAATACCGAGCTTGAAAATCTCGCCGATGTCGCCCATGTCAGGCGAATCTTAGCTGGGGCT
>VBIS01000235.1 GCA_005880605.1 Chloroflexota bacterium | reverse complement strand
GCCGCTGGGTGTTGGTGAAGGTCCCTTCTTTCTCGCCCGGGCCCGCCGTGGGGATCAGAAAGACCTCAGTCTTGATATCCGCCGGCTTCCATCCCTCGGGCGCGGCGTACCAGAAGGCCGCGGTTTCCGTCTCGTAGAGGTCGAGGGCGACCATCCAGTCGAGCTGGGTGAGGGCTTTGCGCTGGAGGCCGGCGTGCGGACTTCCGTTGGCGGGATTCTGGCCGAAGACGACGAACCCTTTGACCTTACCGTCCGCCATCGCGGCCGAGGTCGTGACATGGGAATGATCGCCGGTCAGCTTAGGGAGCCACTGATAGCCGTATTCGTTGGCTTTGGTCGCCGTCTCCCCATACCAGGCCTTCAGTAGCGAGACCATGAATTTGGGCAGGTTCGACCAGTAGCCCCCTCTGACGGCGGACTCACGCATGTACTTCTCGAGGGTGTCATCGCCCTTCGCGACCGCTGGGTGGGGCAGATAGCCGGGTAAGAGGTCGAACAGCGTGGGCACATCGGTCGATCCCTGGATCGATGCATGGCCACGCAGCGCCATGATGCCGCCGCCCGGCCGACCGATGTTGCCCAGCAGTAACTGCAGGATGCCGGCCGCCCGAATGATCTGCGCGCCATAACTCTGTTGGGTCCAGCCCACGGCATAGGCGATCGCGCTTGTCCGCTCGCGCCCCGAATTCTCCGATAGCACCTTAGCCACCTGCTCGAAGAGATCTTTGGGCGAGCCGCACACCCGCTCCACCATCTCGGGGGTGTACCGCGCGTAGTGCCGCTTAACGAGCTGGAAGACGCAGCGGGGGTGCTGCAGCGTTTCGTCGCGGGCCGGTCGGTGCTTCGCCGGACTGGTGCCCTCCATGCCGTGGCCGGTGTGCGCAGAGGCATCTTCCTTGGCTTCCTGCGGCGGCCCGGCGTAGGACCAACTGGCGTTGTCGTAGCTGCCGGACTGCGGATCGTAGCCGGAGAACAGGCCGCCATTGTCCTCAGCGTCGACGTAGTCGTCACTGACGATGGTCGAGGCATTGGTATAGGCCAGCACGTACTCCCTGAACCATTTGTCGTGCGTCAGCACGTAGTTGATCAGCCCGCCGAGAAAAGCGATGTCACTGCCCGAGCGGATTGGCACGTAGAGGTTGGCGGCGGCCGAAGTGCGTGTAAAGCGGGGATCGACATGAATGATGGTCGCCCCTTTCTCGCGGGCCTTCATCGGCCAGCGAAAGCCGACCGGGTGGTTCTCGGCCATGTTGCTGCCCATGATCAGGATGGCATCGGCGTTGGCGAGGTCCTGCTGAAAGGTTGTCGCCCCACCTCGTCCGAAGCTTGTCCCCAGACCGGGGACGGTGGAGCTATGTCATATCCGGGCCTGGTTCTCGATCGAGACGACGCCCAGGCCGCCGCCGAAGAGCTTCTTGATCAGGTAGTTCTCTTCGATGTCCATCGTCGCCCCGCCCAGTGTCGCGATCGCCGTCGTCTGATTGACGAGCTTGCCCTCAGCGGTGCGCTCGACGAAGGTGGCATCGCGGGTCTCTTTGATGAGAGTCGCAATGCGGTCCATGGCCCACTCGAGTGGCCGGTCTTCCCAGTGATCCGAGTGGGGCGCGCGGTACCGCACCGTGGTCACCCGGTGGGGATTGACCACATATTGATAGGTTGCGGCGCCCTTCGGGCATAGCGTGCCTTCGTTGATCGGCGACGCCGGGTTGCCCTCGATGTCGACGATGCGCTTGTCCTTGACGTAGATCAGCTGGCTGCAGCCGACCGCGCAGTAGGGACAGACGGAGGCGACCGCCTTATCGGCATGACGGGTGCGGGGCTCCTTTTCGATCGATTCGCGTGACACCGGCTGGGCCAACCTGCGCCTCCTCACACGCCCCATGGCGGCCTCGCTATTACCGGGGCTCGCTATTTAGCCAGTATATGGACGCCTCCTCGTCCGGCGCCAACGTAACCTCGCGCCGTAGATTAAGAGGATGAAGCGCGCAGTCGTTTTTGTGCTGAGCTTGATGCTGCTGGTCGGCGTTGCCGGCTGCGGCTACTCAAACGGCTCCGGTTCGGGTGGCACGTCGAGCAGCGCCAAGCCCGGCTACTGACACGCTCGCCTTTCCACACCGGGGCTCGCTACTGACACGCTCCCCTTTCCACACCGGGGCTCGCTACTGACACGCTCGCCTTTCCACGCCGGGGCTCGCTGATGATCTGAGCCGCCGCCGGAGCGGGTGGCGGAGCGCCGTTGAACCTTCTAAGGGGCCTCTCAGGCCGGGTTCACACCGCGGCCATAGCCTTACCTATGGATATGGACGACGCCGCGTCAACTCCGGCGCCGACGACGAGATCACTGCCGATCTGGCGGCGGCCTGTCTCGCGCCGGGCGGTGCTGGCCACCGGTGCCACCGGCGCGGGAGCCGCGGCAGTGGCCGTTCTCTGGAAAGGCACCGACCTCTCGCAGATCCTCAACCAGGTGCGCGATCTCACCCATGGCTACCAGGGCGCGCTCAGCAGCCCACGCGTGCGTGCGGCGCACCTGCTGCGGCGGGCCGGCTTCGGTGGCAGCGCGTCAGAGATCGATCGGCTTGCCGCGATGACGACCGCGGATATGACGCAATCGGTCCTCGACTACCAGCAGATCTCGAACGCGACCCTCGAGGGACAACTGCCCACGCTGGACCTTACCTCGGCCAAAGGCCCGAGCGCGGGCGCGGTCCAGGCGTGGTGGCTGCAACGCATGGTGCAGACGGCGCGACCCCTCGAAGAGAAGATGACCCTCTTCTGGCACGGCCTACTCACCAGCGGGCTGGACAAAGCCGGTCCGGGCCAGATGTACGTCCAGAACGAGCTGTTTCGGAAGATGGCGCTCGCCAACTTCGACGATCTGCTCAAAGCCGCCTCCAAAGACCCGGCGATGATGATCTACCTCGATACTGAGACCAACCGCCAGGGCAAGCCTAACGAGAACTACGCCCGCGAGCTGATGGAGCTCTTCACCACCGGTATCGGGCATTACACCGAAGCCGACGTCCGCGAGTCCGCCCGTGCCTTCACCGGCTGGACCCTGCAGGGTGGCCAGCAACTGCGCTACAGGACGCAGTCGACCTTCATCCCGCGCCTCTTCGACAACGGCCAGAAAACCTTCATGGGCAAAACCGGCAATTTTACCGGCGACGACATCGTGGAAATGCTGGTGCCGCTGCGCGCGACCGCCGAGCGCCTCTCCGGCCGGCTCTTCAGCTTCTTTGCCTACCAGAACCCGGAACCGGAGGTCGTGCGACACCTCGCCGACACATTTCAGCAGTCCCACTACAACGTCGGGGCGGTCGTGCGCGAGATCTTCAGCCTGGACGCTTTCTATTCCGCGAAAGCCTATCGCGCGCTGGTCAAAAGCCCAGCCGAGCTGACCGCCCAGACGCTGCGCGCAACAGGCGCCGATGCCAGGGGCTTCCTCGCGGCCGCCGTCGCGATGGCGCCGATGGGTCAGGTGCTCTTATACCCGCCGAACGTGGCGGGCTGGCCGGGCGGCCCCTCCTGGATCAACAGCTCGAC
>VBIS01000234.1 GCA_005880605.1 Chloroflexota bacterium | reverse complement strand
GCAGACCGTCACGAACGCCACGCCAGGCGGCGGCATCAGCCCGGGCATCGAGGCCGGCAACGTCGGCCACGAATCCGACCCGAAACAGATGGGCGCAGCTGGCCGGGATGGGTGTGGCCGGCCGCCGGATGCCGGCGGCGCCCGACTGGATCAGCAGCAACAGGCAGACGAGAAAAATCAGGACGCCGGCGGTCAGGTACCGAAGAGGCGATCGCCGTAGTCGCCCAGCCCGGGCAAGATATATTTCTGCGCGTTCAGCTCGCGATCCCGTGCCGCGGTAAAGATCGCCACGTCCGGATGCGCTGCCTGCAGCGCCTGGATCCCCTCGGGAGCTGCCACGACGCACACTAGGCGAACACTTGCGGGCTGGTATTCCTTCATGATCTCGACGGCTTTCAAGGCGGTGCCGCCGGTCGCCAGCATCGGGTCGAGGATCATGACGGCTTTGCCGGCGATGTCCGGAGGCAGCTTGACGTAGTAGCGGGAGGCCACGGCGGTCCGCTCATCGCGTTCGAGGCCGATATAGCCGACGGTCACGTGGGGCAGCAGCTCGAGGACCGGCCCGACCAGACCGAGGCCGGCCCGCAGAATCGGCACCGCGACGACGCGGTCGCCGATCGCGTAGCCGTCTATTTCTTCGAGTGGGGTCTGGATGCGATAGGTCCGGGTGCGCAGGTCCCGGGTCGCCTCGTAGAGCAACAGGGTAATGATCTTGTCCGAGGCTTCCCGGAACTCGTCCGGGGTCGTCTCGCGGTCACGCAGCCGCGTCAAGTAATGCGCAACCAGGGGATGCTCGACAACATGGAGCGTCATGCCCCCTCCCTGAGCCTCATGAGGCCCCCACCCTGACCCTCCCCCGCCGGCGGGGGAGGGAAATAGACTCGGGGAGGGTGGCGAGACCGGGCTCAGCCATGCGGCCCTCGGCGAGTAGCTTTTTGACACGGGCGATGTTCGAGGCGGACCAGTTGCTGTCTCGCCGGCGGGGCGTGAAGCGGCACGCATAGCTGTCCTTGTCGATCGACTTGGTGAGACCGTCGATCCAGCCATACGCCAGACCTTCCACGACCGACTCTTCGTAGGTGACGCCGGACTTGCCCGACGCTTTTTTGTAATAGACAAGCCAGATTTCTTTCGTGTCGGCGTGATGCTTCGCCAGCCAGCGGCGCCATTCCAGGCTATTCCGGACTTTCAGGGTCTTGCCGAGGTCCATGCTCAGGCCTGGAGCGGCGCCAGCTGTTGGACAGCACTCAGCGCCACCCGGAACATCGGCGTGAGATCGAGCGCCGCGACCCGTGCCGGATCGATCGCCTCTTCGCCGGGCTCATTGACCACGGTCAGCACCGACCCGCCCCGAAGACGTCGCAGCGCGCAGATGACGAAGATGGTCGACGTCTCCATGTCATTCGCCAGGACATGCGCTCGATTCCAGACCTGCAGCGCGAGCTCGAGCTCTTCACGTCGCGGCATTCGCGTGGCGTGCAGGTCCGTATACAGCGCGTCGTGGCTGCGGACGATTCCGGCGTGGGCTGCCTGGTTCGCCGCGCGGGCCGCGGCGACCATGGCGGTCGCGAGCTCGAAATCGGCCACCGCCGGATAACTCAAGGGCACGTAGCTCGGGGTCGTGCCCTCGTCCCGGACGGCGGCTGTGGCGATCACGAGGTCAGAAAAATGCACGCGCTTTTGGATCGACCCGGTGGTGCCGACGCGGATGAACGTCGTGGCCCCGATCGCCGCCAATTCTTCTACGGCGATGGCCGTCGACGGTGAGCCAATCCCGGTCGAGCAGACCGAGACCATTCGACCGCCGAGCTCGCCCGTGTAGGTCGTGTACTCGCGATTTCGGGCAATCAACCTCGGGCGGTCGAGTAAGCGCGCGATCGGCTCCACCCGTCCGGGATCGCCGGGAAGTAGCACGATCTCGCCGACGTCGCCCGCTTTACAGCGGATGTGGTACTGCAGCTCCCCCATGGCCGACGTGAGGCTACTGGCTACTGGCTCCAGGCGTCGCTGCTGGTGGTAAACGTTTCGCCCATGAAGAGCCGCAGGAGGGGCGACGTGACGGGCTGGTGGTAGGTGATCGTGACGTGGATCGGGACGTTCTTGCTGCGATTCAAGAGCGTTGGCGAGACCGAGACATTCAGCTGGTCGGGATTCAGGTCGCCGACGTTCTCGAGCACCGTTCGGCAGACGGCGGCGTCCGCATAGCCTTCCGGATGGGCCAGCCCACCGGTGACGGCCCAGCACGGCGTCGACGTGCCGGAGGCGGCCTCGAGGCTGCTGCCCGCGACAAAGGCGGCTTCCTGGACGGCGTGGTTGACCTTGGCGGCGCTGAGCGCCAGGCCCAGGAACTGCACGCTCATGATGCCCAGCGCAAAGACAAACGCCAGCACCATGGCGAATTCGGCGCCCACCTGTCCACGCGAAGCCCGAACCACGAGACAAGCATCGGACGACGGCCTTGCCGGATGCGTTACGCGTCGAGCCGTTCGACCCCCGAAGCGGTGACGCGCCGCAGCAGTAGCGCTCGGGGCTGCGCCTGGCGGGCAATCGTAAAGGCGGCCGCAACCCGGTCTGTAACGTTGCGCGCAGCCTCGGCCGAGCGGGCGTGGATCACGGCCAGAATCTCGCCGGCCTTGACCGCGTCGCCGATTTTCTTTTCGAGTACGACGCCCACGGCCAGATCGATGGTCGCGTCTTTGCGATCGCGACCCGCTCCCAGGGCCTTGCCGGCAAGGGCGATCTCGAGCGCGTCGGCCCGGGCAATATAACCATGGGCTGGGGCGGTCACCGGTTGCTGCACCGGAGCCGCCGGCAGAAGCCGGGGATCGTCCACCACCTGTGGGTCGCCGTCTTGCGCTGTGATGAGTTCCGCAAGTTTGCGTAACGCCGATCCATCCGTCAGCAGCCGACGCAGCTCGACCGGCGGGTGGCCGGCGAGCCGCAACATTTTGTCGGTGATGTAGGCGACCGTTTGGCGACCGGCATTCGAGCCGATGCGGACGAGCGCGTGAGCCAGGGCCTCAGCCTCGCTGACATTGGCGATGAAGGCGCCACGCCCGCACTTGACGTCGAGCAAGATAGCGTCAGCCCCTGCGGCCAGCTTCTTGCTCATGACGCTGCTCGCGATTAGCGGCACCGAATCCACCGTCGCCGTGGCATCGCGCAGGGCGTAGAGCGCCCGGTCGGCAGGGACCATATCGGACGTTTGTCCTGCGATCGCGATGCCGATCCGCCGCACCTGAGCGATGAATCGATCGACGGGGAGATCGACTTGGAAGCCGGCTATGGCTTCGAGTTTGTCCAGCGTGCCGCCGCTGTGGCCCAGCGCGCGGCCGGACAGCTTGGCGACCGGCACACCCGCGGCCGCAACCAAGGGGGCGACCACGAGCGTGGCTTTGTCGCCGACACCACCGGTCGAGTGCTTATCGACTTTCCGACCGGGAATCGATGAAAGATCGAGTTGCCGGCCACTCGCCGCCATCGCCAGCGTCAGCGCCGTCGTCTCGGCATCGGTCATGCCGCGGAGGCGAACCGCCATCAACCAGGCGGCCAGCTGGTAGTCAGGAATTGTCCCGTCGGTCGCGCCCTTGACCAGAAACTGGATGCCGGCGTCGCTGTGCGCCTGGCCATCGCGCTTCTCGCGAATCAGGTCGAGCGCGGTCACGCACGAAGTGTAATTTGGCCGGATGTGGCTGAAGCTGATCGGCCTGGTCGTGCCGCTTGGACTGGACACGTTCGCGATCGCTGCCGCGCTGGGTATGGCGGGCTTGAACCCGCGCGACCGGACCCGAGTCAGCCTGATCTTCACGGCCTTCGAGGCGGGCATGCCGCTGATCGGCTTCCTGGCGGGAAACCTCGCCGGCCAGGCCGTCGGGAGTGCCGCCGATTACCTGGCGATCGCGATCTTGATCGCCCTCGGGCTCTTTATGCTCCGGCCGCAAGCCGACGACGAGGAGCAGCGACTCGGCTTGCTGGCCCGCACCCGGGGGCTGGCGGCGCTTGGCCTCGGCCTCAGCATCAGCATCGACGAGCTGGCGATCGGCTTCACCATCGGCCTGCTGCACTTTCCGGTTCTCGTCATCCTGGTCCTGATCGGCATCCAGGCCTTCATCGTGACGCAGCTTGGGATCCGGCTCGGACAGCGAATTGGCGAACGCATTCGCGAAGGCACGGAGCGATTGGCTGGCCTTGCTCTGGCCGCCCTTGGGCTGATCCTGCTCCTCGAGAAGCTGCTCTGAGCCGCCGAGCGCTATTTGACCAAGTAGGAGTTCACGCCGGGGGCGGGAGCGAATTTGGCGTTGAACTGGACGAGCAGCGCCGGATGCCCAGGGGTAAACCCGGGGCAGCCCGGGGTCCCCATGCTGTTCCCCAGGACGTTCCCGCCGTTCAGTTGGAGGAAGGCGCCGATAAACTCACCATTGATCGCGTACTGGCCGCTCGAGTTGCTATCGCTGGCCGAGGTGTTGTGCGGCCCCGCGGCGACGCCCGTCAGCGTCATGGATCCCGAGGGATCGGCATCGAAGACCGTCCCCCAGACCTGGAAGCGCGGAACGCTGGAAGAGCTGGCAGCGAACGTCTCCGTCCACACCGAGCCGTTGTTGCCGTTCGTGCTGCTGATATAGAAGGCG
>VBIS01000233.1 GCA_005880605.1 Chloroflexota bacterium | reverse complement strand
AGGCCACGCGGGCCGAGGATCTTGCCCAGGCGGCCGACCTGCCCCATCAGGTCCGGGGTTGCTAGCGCGACATCGAAATCGAGCCAGCCTTCCTGGATTCGCTTGACGAGGTCGTCCGCGCCGACGTAATCCGCGCCGGCCTCGCTCGCCTCGCGCGCCTTCTCGCCGGTGGCAAACACCAGCACCCGGCGCTTCTTGCCGGTGCCGTGCGGCAGGACGACCGAGCCGCGCACCATCTGGTCGGCATGCCGCGGATCGACCCCGAGGCGGAGGTGCGCCTCGATCGCGCCGTCGAATTTCGACGTCGAGCTCTTCAACACCAGGCGGACGGCCTCATCGGGCGCGTATGGCTCGGTGCGCGAGATCGTCTTCGCCGCTTCCTTGTACTTCTTGCCTCGAGCTTGCGGCATCAGGCAGACACCTCGATTCCGAGTGAGCGCGCCGTCCCTTCGACCATCTTCATGGCGGCCTCGACGTCGTAGGCGTTCAGGTCCTTGAGCTTGAGCTGCGCGATCTCGCGCACCTGCTGCTTGCTGACCTTGCCGACCTTCTCCTTGTTCGGCTTGGCCGAGCCCTTCTCAACCCCAGCCGCTTTCTTCAGCAGCGCGGCGGCCGGTGGGGTCTTGGTGACAAAGGTGAAGGTGCGATCTTCGAAGATCGTGATCTCCACCGGGATCACCTGGCCCGCCATCGAGGCGGTGCGGTCGTTGTAGGTCTTGACGAACTCCATGATGTTGACGCCGTGCGGCCCGAGCGCGGTGCCCACCGGCGGTGCGGGCGTGGCCTTGCCCGCCTCCATCTGGATCTTGACGATGGTCTTGACTTTCTTCTTTGCCATTACTTCAAGCGCTCCACCTGCAGGAGGTCGAGCTCGACGGGGGTCTCCCGGCCGAACATGTTGACCAGCACCTTCAGCTTGCCCTTGTCGGCATTGATCTCGTCGACCTTGCCGTGGAAGTCCGAGAACGGTCCGTCGATGACGCGCACGTTCTCGCCCACCTGGTACTCGACGCGCACCTTGGGCGCCTCGGCCTTGATCTGCTTCTGGATCGACTTGATCTCCTTCTCCTGAAGGGGTACCGGCTTGTTGCCGGAGCCGACGAAGCTCGTAACGCCGGGCGTGTTGCGCACGACGTACCAGGACTCGTCGGACATGATCATGTTGACCAGGATGTAGCCGGGGAAGGTTCGCTTCGCCACATGGCGCCGCTGGCCATCCTTGATCTCGATCACATCTTCCGTCGGCACCAGCACCTCGAAGATGCGGTCGTGCATGTCCATCGAGTCGACCCGCTTCATCAGGTTGTTGCGCACCTTCTCTTCATGGCCGGAATAGGCGTGCACGACATACCAGTGCGCCTCGCCTTCAGCCGCGCCCGGCTTCCCCGCCTCGCCAGGGACGATGGCGGCGGGCGTCGATGACGGAACCGGCGGCTCGGGATGGCCTTCGCCAACGCTGACGCGTTCGCCGGTCCAGACGCGACCGGCTTCGGCCGCTTCCTTGGGCGCCGGGCGACGACCGCGCGGCTTGGCGGGGGCGGGCGCCTCTGCGCCCTGGGCTGCCTTTGGTTTGCCGTTCTGGGAATCAGCCAACTTTCGGGAACTCCAGCTTGACCAGCGTCTGGCTCAGCACGTAGTCGATGAGTCCAAGCATGATCGATACCACTACCACCGTGACGATGACCACAAACGTCATCGTTCGAAGCTCACCCCAGCTCGGCCAGATGACCTTGCGGAGTTCGCCGACGATGTCTTCGAAATTGCGGATGATGCCGCGGCGCGGAGCGGGAGCCGGTCGTTGCATCACTCTGTTCGGCCTTGGTTCGGTAGGAACGGTGTTGGCCATGGTAGTTATACCTGAGTCTGGCAGGGGTGGAGCGACTCGAACGCCCGACCCGCGGTTTTGGAGACCGCTGCTCTACCAACTGAGCTACACCCCTGTGCCGGTCGGCGCGAACAGTATAAGAAGGTTGCCACCCTACTTGGTTTCCTTGTGGGCGGTGTGTTTGCGGCACCGGGGGCAGAACTTCTGGATCTCCAGCCGGTCGGGATCGTTCTTCTTGTTCTTGACGGTGGTGTAATTGCGCTCCTTACAGGTTTGACACTGCAGGGTGATGGTCGAAGCTAGGGCAGGCATTGAATCTCCAGGGGGTAAAAGGCTCCAGACATAAAAAAGACCCAGCAACTGCTAGGCGAGTTCAAATAATAGCAGAGTTTGCCGAGATCGTCAATGACGTCATCACCTAAAATCCCCGATTCTCCCCGCCCGGCCGAGCCCCTCCCCGCGTGCAGGGGAGGGCAGGCTGGGGGCCTATATATATAAGGTATCGCCGGCTAGTACTGGACGACGACGGTCGTCCCGATCGGGGCCCAGTTCCAGAGGGTCGCCATCGGACTGTAGGGCACATTCACGCAACCGTGCGTGCCGTTGTAGAGGTTGGCGCCGGGGCCGTACCAGGAACGCCAGGGCGCATCGTGAATGAAGTAGCCGCCGCCGATGAACTCCATCGCGAAGCTGGTCCAGGATGACGGGTACCACCAGGGGCTGCCGTAGGGCCAGGGCGAGATCATCTTGTAGGGCGAGTAGCGAGCGAAGATGTGGTACACCCCGGGCGGCGTCGGCAGCTGCGGGCGACCGGTCGCGACGAAGGTGGTCAGGATGGCATTGCCATCCTGGTAGGCGGTCAGCACCTGGCGCGAGAGCGAGACCACGATCACCTTGCCAACGCCGGCGTTATAGGCGACCGGAACCGACTGCTTGAGATAGATGGCGCCCGAAAGCGCCTGCTTCTCCTGGTAGAGCCGCGAGCTGATCGACTCGAAGGTTCCCTGATCCCCCGCGCCTGGAAGCTGCCCGGCCAGGTAGTTGATGGTGCTCGGGTGGTTGCCGAGATTCGCGCCGATCGACTGCGCTGAGGCCAGCGTCGACCGGGTGTCGGCCAGCTGGTTGTAGGCGTTGGCACGAGCATTCAGCAATCCCTGGATACCGGCCGCCGTTTGCTGCAGCTGCGCGAGCACCGGGCCGAAGGCTTCCGCGCTGTGGACGGAAGGCACGCTGCTGGTGGCCGTACCGATCTGTGCCGCAAAACCGGCGAGGCTCA
>VBIS01000039.1 GCA_005880605.1 Chloroflexota bacterium | reverse complement strand
GCTCCTTGCCGAAATAGCGCTCGATCGCCTGGACCAGGCTGGCGTTTAGTGGAGGAACGACGCTGGCCACCACCACAGCATCGACGCTCTTCGGATCGATCCCCTCTTGCCGGATCAGCTGCACCATCAGCAGCCCGAGTTCATCGGGCATGCTGTCCCGCCGGGTCGCGAGGCGCCAGTCGTGCCGCAGCGCATCTCCCTCGAAGAGCCCGAACGCCAGGTTCGTGTTCCCGAGGTCGATCGCCAGCAACATCGCCGTCAGTCTACCCGCGCTGAACGACGGCTTTGGTTTTTACAATGAGGCGTGGCCACCGCCTTGCGGAACGCGGCTGCCGAGGAGATGCGGAAGCTGCGCCCGTTCTGGCGGGATGGCCGGATCGTCCAGTGGCCGGCTCGCGAAAGTCGCCGCCGGCTCGTCCTCGCCGAAGTGGCGCGGGCGTTTCCACCCGGCAAGCGCCTGGCTGAGGTAGAGGTGGACGCCATCCTGCGGGAGTTCTGGCCCGACCACTGCCAGCTGCGGCGCGCGCTGGTCGAACGCGAGCTGCTGAACCGGACGGACGGCGTCTACTGGCGCGTCGGCTAGTAGATGTCTTCTTTGCGGGAGTCTTCGTCGGCCTCGGGAACTTCTACCTCGTCCTCGGCGGATTCCACGGTATGCATGCCGTCCAGTTCCTCGGCGGGCTCTTCGCCGTCCTCCTCGGTCTCCTCGGCATCGGCGGCCCGGTTGAGCAGCGAATCCTTGGCGTAGGGCCGGAACTCGTCACGGCCTGCCTTCTTGATCGGGAATGACGGCCGCCCGAAGAACTTTGGATCCTGGTAGGTCTCGCGGACGATGACCTTGACCCCGCCGGTGTCACAGGAGGCGACGGCGCCCGAGTAGCGGTTGCCGCCTTCGAGGAACTTGATCAGGCGACGCCCAAGGGCGTGCTCGAGATGGCCCAGGTAGACGCCCCGCGATGTCTCGACGTTCATGGTGTCGCCGGCCACGATCAGCTTCACCGGGTCGCCGCCGGAGACCTTGGCGCAGGGATCACCCTCGGCGTGCAGGTGGAGTGCGGTGAGGGCAGTCTTGCCGGTCTCCTCGATGAAGGCATCGACATTCACCTTCGCCTTCGAAGTGGGAACGGACTGGCCGCCGCGAAGCGCCTGGAGCTTGGCCAGGTTCTTGACGGCGATCGGGTTCAGGGGGTTGAGCTTGAGGGTGCTCTTGTAGGCATCGATGGCGTTCTCAGGCTGGCCGAGTTCCGTGTACGCCTTGCCCAACCGGTTGAGGGTGTCCTCGTCCGGGCCGAACCGATCCATGATCCCTCGATTGACCTGGACCGCTTCCGTCCATTTGCTCGCCAGGGCCAGCTCGATCGCCTCGTCGACGTACTGGGCCCGAGGCTTGATGCGCTCTGCGAATTCGGCCAACGCTTGCCCTCCTGAATGCGTCGTATACCCTACGCGCGGTTGAAAAGCGTTGTCAAGCCCGCGTACGACTTGCCAGGCATCACAACGGGGGACACGCTTGATGCTTGTGCAAAAGGCCCCGCGATTATTAAGTGGTATTAGAAGACTTGCCCATTTAGTTGCAGGGGCTGGGGCAAGGTTGTATAAAGAGCACGCCTTCGGGCAGCGGGAGTTCGGGAAGCATTTCACCATTTGGAAGGAGGACGTATATGAGATTGCCGAAGTTGCTCGCCGGGCTTGCCGTCGCGAGCGTGGCGCTGGCGGCCTGCGGCACGTCAGGCGGAACCGGTCAGACGATCAAGGGAACCATCAAGATCGGCATCGACCTGCCGGTCAGCGGTTCCGACGCCTCGGATGGGCAGCCGACCCAGAACGGCGCCAAGCTGGCCGTCAAGCTGGCCGGGAAAGTGTGCGGGGCCTCGAGCCACTCCGATGCTTGTTTCACCTTGGCGTCGTTCCCGCTGGATGACGCCGTCAACGGGGCGCACGATCCCGGGCAGGGCGCCAAGAACGTCCAGCAGTTCGTCGCCGACTCGGCCGTGCTCGGCATGGTCGGGCCCTTCAACAGCAGCGTGGCCCGCGCCGAGATGCCGATCGCGAATACCGCCGGCCTCGCCATGATCAGCCCGGCCAACACCAACGAATGCCTGACCCAGGAGCCGCCCGACGGCCACTGCGCCGGGCAGGCCGCCAAGCTCCGTCCCAAGGGTGGCAATAACTACTTCCGCGTTTGCACCACCGACTTGATCCAGGGTCCGGCCGCGGCGGACTACGCCTACAACAAGCTGGGCAAGAAGAAGGTCTACGTCTTCAATGACCAGCAGACCTACGGGCTCGGCATCGCCAAGAACTTCGCGGCGCAGTTCGCGAAGGACGGCGGCACCGTGCTGAACTCGGACCTGGGCGGCTTCGATCCAGGCTCGACCAACGACTTCAAGAACCAGATCAACCGCGCCAAGTCGCTGGGCGCCGATGTCATCTTCTTCGGCGGCACCACGGCAACCAAGGGTGGCCAGATCCGCAAGCAGATGCTCGGCCTCCTGGATGTCCCCTACGTCGCAGGTGACGGGATCTCGGGCAACCAGTTCGCCAAGGACGCGGGCGACAACGCCAACAACAGCTACTTCACCGTCGCCGGCCCGTACCCGCAGAAGCTGTCGACCGCCCAGCAGTTCAACGCTGACTACAAGAAGGAGTACAGCCAGGACGTGGGGGCCTACAGCGCGCAGGCTTACGACGCGGCCAAAATCATCATCGCGGCCCTCGGCCGAGCGATCGATGACGCCGGCGGCAGCATGCCAACCCGTGACCAGGTGACCGCCCAGGTCGCCAAGACCCAGAACTACAAGGGTGTCATCGGGACCACGAGCTTCGACGCCAACGGCGACACCAGCTTGAAGATCATCACGATCTACAAGTGGGCCTCCGCCAACGACACCGGCGGGACCTTCGTCGACCAGGTCACCGTCTCCTAAGAGGCAGATGTCATGAGGGGTAGGGCACCGCGCCCTGCCCCTCATCCTTGAACCCGACGGGCCGGCTGGCTACACTGTTCGGCAGCCGACCGATCGCGCTGCCGGACGGCCAAGAGAAGGGATGAGGTTCTTTGCCGACCAGCTGATCCTGGGCCTGACCGACGGGGCCATCTTCGCCCTGATCGCGTTGGGCTACACCATGGTCTACGGGATCATCGAGCTGATCAACTTCGCCCATGGCGACATCTTCACCGTCGGCGGCTTCATCGGCCTAACGCTAATCAGCATCCTCGGCCTGCAGCACGCACCGCCGGCGCTGCTCATCCCTGGCGTCATCCTGGTGTTCCTGGTGGCCATGAGCCTCAATGGCTTGCTCGGCGTGGCCATCGAGCGGGTGGCCTACCGCCCGCTGCGCAACGCTCCTCGACTGGCGCCGCTGATCACGGCGGTCGGCATCTCATTCATCCTCGAGGGGATCCTGTTCCTGCTGAAGGGGCCCAACCAGATCTCGTATCCCAACCTGCTGCCCGGCGGCAGCCTCAACCTTGGGTTTGCCTCGATTGGCGTCGGCAACGTCTTCATCATCCTGATCGCGCTCGGATTGATGATCGCGCTCAACCAGTTCATCCAGCGCACCCGCGTGGGCCGGGCGATGCGGGCGACGGCCCAGGATCGCGATGCCGCGCGCCTGATGGGTGTCAACATCAACCGGACCATCGCCATCACCTTCTTCATCGGCTCTGCGCTGGCGGCAGCCGGCGGCATCATCTACGGCTTCGATTACCAGACGATCGATTTCAGCCTCGGATTCCGCAACGGCCTGGTCGCCTTCACCGCCGCGGTCTTCGGCGGCATCGGGAATGTGGTGGGGGCCGCGCTCGGTGGATTCATTATCGGCATCATCATCGACTTCGTCGGCGGCTACTTCCAGGGCGGTCAGCAATGGTCCGATGTGGTGGTCTTCAGCATCCTGATCCTGGTACTGGTGTTCCGGCCCACCGGGCTGCTGGGCATGCGGGTGCCGGAGAAATGAAGCGCAAACTGCCGGGGTTCGGCGCCGTCGGCCGCGCCCAGAACATTCCTTACGTGCTGCTTGGCATCGCCCTGCTGCTCTTCCCCATCCTCGACTCGAACCGATCCCAGGTCGACGTGGCGGCCTTCGCCGGGGTTTGGGTCCTGCTGGCGCTGGGCCTGAACATCGTGGTCGGCTATGCAGGACTGCTCGACCTGGGCTATGCGGCGTTCTTTGCCATCGGCTCCTATGCGTTTGCCATCCTGGCGTCCGGTCAGTTCAACATCCACATCTCGTTCTGGTTGCTCCTGTTCGCTTCGGCGTTCATCGCCGCCATCTTCGGGGTCCTGCTGGGAGCCCCAACCCTCCGCCTTCGTGGCGACTACCTCGCGATCGTCACCCTGGGATTCGGCGAGATCGTCCCCCGGGTCTTTCGGAATGCCTCGGTCTTCACCGGCGGGGTCAACGGCATCGTCGGCGTCGACCAGCCCAAACTGCCGGCCGTCTTCGGCTGGAGCGGGAACTTCGGCTTCAATCCGATTCCGTACTACTACTTGATCCTCGGAGTGATCGTGCTGTCACTCTTCCTCATCAACAACCTGCGCAACTCCCGGCTGGGACGCGCCTGGATGGCCATTCGCGAGGACGAGGTGGCGGCGGCCGCAACCGGGATCAACACCGTGACGACCAAACTGCTCGCCTTCGCGCTGGGCGCCTCGTTCAGCGGGTTCGCCGGGACCTATTACGCGTCGAAGCTCTTCATCGTGAGCCCCGAGTCGTTCAGCTTCCAGGCGGTGTCCGTCGTGGTGCTGGTCATGGTGGTCCTCGGCGGCATGGGCAGCATGCGGGGCGTGATCGTGGGCGCCCTGCTGATCTACTTCATCCAATCCTATGTCCTGATCCAGCTGCCGGGCTGGATCGTCAGCGCGACCAGCGCCCTCAACATCGACTTCCTGACCAAGCTCGACATCGGCAGCTACGTCCAGCGCTCGAACTTCTTGATCTTCGGCATCATCCTGGCCGGCATCATGCTGCTGCGACCGCAGGGCCTGCTCCCCAGCGCGCAGCGAAAGGTCGAGCTGGAGGGTGGCACCTCCGACGAGGCCGTCGCCGACTTGCGTGGCTCGGCCTGAGGACATCGATGCCCATCCTTGAAACGCGCGGCTTGACCAAGCGCTTCGGCGGCCTGGTCGCCGTCAACGGCGTCGACCTGAGCGTGGAGCAGGGCGAAATCTTCGCCATGATCGGCCCCAACGGCGCCGGCAAGACGACGGTCTTCAACCTGGTGGCCGGCCTCTACAAGCCGACGTCGGGCCAGATCCTCTTCAACGGCAAATCGGTCTACCCGGTCCGCGAGTTCTGGCGCAATTACCTTCCTCCACTCGCGGGCTATTACACGGTGGCGGATGCGGTCCGCCGGCGGCTGGGGTTGGGCCCGATGCCGCTGGGGCTTCGCCCGCACGCCGTGACGGCGCTGGGCATTGCCCGCACCTTTCAGAACATCCGGCTCTTTTCCTACATGACGGCGCTGGAGAACGTCATGGTCGGCGAGCACCCGCGGATGCACGCCAAGGTCTGGGACTCTCTGCTTCGGACCCCGTTCGCTCGGCGCGAGGAGCGCAAGGTCCGCGATCGAGCCAGGGAGCTCCTGCGCTTTGTTGGACTCGAGCGCCACCAGGACCAGTACGCGCGCAACCTTCCCTACGGGTTCCAGCGGCGGCTGGAGATCGCTCGCGCGCTTGGCACGCAGCCCAAGCTCCTGATGCTCGACGAGCCGGCGGCCGGCTTCAATCCACAGGAAAAGAACGAGCTGATGCAGCTCATCCAGGACATCCGTGGCCAGGGGATCACGGTGTTCCTCATCGAACACGACATGAAAGTCGTCATGGAGGTCTCGGAGCGGATCGTGGTGCTGGATTACGGCGAGAAGATCGCCGAAGGCCCGCCCCAGAAAGTGCGCACCGATCCCCGGGTCATCGAGGCGTATCTCGGGAAGAGCGCCTGATGGGGGTCCTGCTCGAGGTCGATCAGATCGACGTCTTCTACGGGCGGATCCAGGCCCTGCGCGGGGTCAGCCTCCACGTCGACGAGGGCGAGATCGTCACCTTGATCGGCGCCAATGGCGCGGGCAAGACGACGACCCTTCGAGCGATTTCCGGGCTCACCCCAGCCAGCTCCGGCAGCATTCGGATCCGCGGCCAGGACATCACGCGCACGCAGGCGGAGGACATCGTCACCAAGGGCATCGGCCACGCGCCCGAAGGCCGCCGGATCTTCGCCCGCATGAGCGTGCGCGAGAACCTGGACCTGGGCGCCTATATCCGGCGCGACGGCGAAACGCGTTCGGACATGGAGCGGATCTACACGCTCTTTCCCCGTCTCAAGGAACGGCAAGCACAGCTCGCCGGCACGCTTTCCGGCGGCGAGCAGCAGATGCTCTGCATCGGCCGGGCCATGATGTCACGACCGAAAGTTCTCCTCCTCGATGAGCCCTCACTGGGACTCGCCCCGCTCATGGTCGACACCATCTTCCAGGTTATCCGCGAGATCAATGCCGAGGGGACGACCATCCTGCTGATCGAGCAAAACGCGCTCAAGGCGCTGGGTGTCGCGGCGCGTGGTTACGTGCTCGAAACCGGCCGGATCGTCAAAGAAGGGCCGTCGAAACAGTTGATGGAAAGCCCCGACGTCCAGAAGGCGTACCTGGGGATCTAGCCGATCGGGCGACCGGTCACCAGCGCGAGCGCGATCAGGTAGACGCAGATCACGGCGAACAGCCCGTACTCGAACATGATCCGGCGGCTCAACGAGTCGTCGAGCGCATGGACGGTCAGCCCCTGCCACGCGTACCAGGCGAAGGCGAGGATGACGGCAACATACTGGCTGCCCTGGTTCAGGTAGGTCACCATCCCGAAGGCGCCAAAGGTGACGGTGCCGGCGGTGAGGAAGGCGGAGAGCAGGGCGAGGCCTTCGCGCTTGGTGGCAAAGCGGAAGCTACGGTAGCCGCTCAGCAGCGCGACCACGAAGACCGCACTGAACTTGATGACGTTGGGCAGGTCGTTGGACTGCAGGATCAGGAAGAAGAGCGCGAGCAGCGCGCAGAAGGTGGTCGCGTCTCGCAGGAAGCGGTGCAGCGGACGCTCGCGGCCCATCCCACGTGAGAGGTCGACGAAACCGCTGGCGAAGATGAAGGCGCCCATGGTCAGCATCGCCAGCGCGTGCACCCGATAGTCGGGGGCCAGAATCGAGAAGGCGGACGCGGCGATGATGATCAGCACCGGCGAGATGTAGTGATCGAGACTCATCCACGCCGGGGTGCGGTTTCGCGCGTGAAGGAAGACGAGGCCAAGCGTCGTCAGGACCGCCAGCCCGGCCGTGGCCTGCCAGACCTGGGTGGGAGACAACATTTCTGACTTGAAGCTGAGGCCGATCGCGACCGCCCAGGCCGAGAGCAACCCGAGGTAGCGAGTGCCGAGCTGGACGGGGCGGGGGGCAGGGCGCGGCCGAGGTCGCGCCCGCAGTTGTCCTGGCGGAAGGGTTGCGGAAGAACTCGCCAGGGCTTCCGACATGGCGGCTAGTCTAGCAGGGAAACGTCCGTTTGGGGCTGGGGAAAGCCATCAGATGCAACCCCGAATTTGTATTCGAAAACAAATGTTCGACGTCGATCGTGGGTTCTGTGGATACTGTGGAAAGATGCGGGTCGAGTTAAGCCGTGCTGGTCCCCTGCCGGCCGTATTTGTCCTCCAATCGGACGACGTCATCGATCTCCGGCGTTGAGACCTCGAAGAATTCGCACTCCTCGACGCCGATCATCCGGTGCTTGCGCCCGGGGGTGACCCGTCGCGACATCCCGGGAGTCAGCCGGTGCGTCTCCATCTGACCCCTGTCGTTCTCGAGCTGGAGGTCCATTGCCCCCTTGACCACCAGCAGCGTTTCATCCTTCTGCCGGTGATACTGCAGGCTGAGCATCTCGCCGGTGTTGATGTGGATTACCTTGCCCAGGTATTTGTCGGTGATGGCGAAGCGGTTTTCCCAGCCCCAGGGCTTCTTGACAACGCCCCCACCCTGCCCTCCCCCAGAGGGGGAGGGTGGAGCGCTAGACAAGCTGGCGCAGTCCCAACCGTTCTTCGAGCGCGGCCAGCAGTTGGTCGACGCGGTCCTTCGAGCCGGCCTCGCTATAGACCCGGATCAACGGCTCGGTGCCGGAGAACCGGACCAGCACCCAGCTGCCGTCCTCGAGGTAGTACTTGAAGCCGTCATCGGTCCGCGACCGGGCCACGCGGCCGCCGGCGATCTCGGTAGGCGGCTCCTTCTCCAGCCGCGCGTAGAGTTCGGCTCGGCGGGCCGCGTACTCCTGCCGGTCGAGATGCAGGTCGTGGCGGGCGTAGAAGTGCGGTCCCACCAGCTCGGTCAGGTGCTCCATGATCTTCGACAGCGGCTGCCCGTACTTCACGATCATGTCAGCGAAGGTGATGCCCGACAGGATGCCGTCGCGCTCCGGGATGTGGCCGCGGAAGGCGAAGCCACCGCTTTCCTCGCCGCCGAGCATGGCGTTGCTCTCGGCCATCTTGGGCCCGATGTACTTGAAGCCGACCTTGAGCTCATGCACCGTGACCCCGAAGCGCTCCCCGAGCTTGTCGACCATCGAGGTGGAGGTTAGCGAGCGAACGACGTCACCCTTTTGTCCCCGCTTCTCGACGAGGTACATCATGAGCAGCGCCATCACCTGCAGCTGGTTGATGAAGCTACCGCGCTCATCGATGATGCCGACCCGGTCGGCGTCGCCGTCGTTGGCGATGCAGAGGTCGAAGCCACCCTTGCGCATCCGCTCCATCGCCTGCGGCATCCACTGGGCAATGGGCTCGGGGTGCATGCCGCCAAAGCCCGGGTTCCGCTCGCCATGGATCTCTTCCACGGTCGTCTTGCCGCCGGAGAGGAGCGCGCGCACATAGCCCTGGCTGGCACCGTACATAGGCTCGTGGAGGATCTTGAGCCCGGCGGCCTTGATGGCGCCCAGGTCGACCAGGCGATTGATCTGTGCCGCATACGCCGGTTGGGGGTCGAAGACCTCGATCTTCCCCTCGCGTTGCGCATCGTCGAAGCGCACCTGCTTCACGCGCCCGCCGCGCTGCACCCGCTGGATCTCTTGCTCCAGCCGCGCGGTGACCTCGGGCGACGCCGAGCCGGCGTACTCCGGCTTGTACTTCAGGCCACTGAAGTAGTACGGGTTGTGGCTGGCCGTGATCACAAGACCGCCGCTCGCCTTCTTGTCGAGGATGGCGAAGGTCGCCACCTGGGTCGGCGCCGGGGCGTTGATGATGAAGACCTTGACCCCGTTGGCGGCCAGCACCTGGGCGACCTCGCGGGCGAAGAGGTCGGAGGCGAAGCGCGTGTCGTAGCCGATGATCGCGGACGGGTTCGGCCGGCTGGTCAGGTACTGGGCAATGCCCTGGGTCGCGATGCGAACCGACTCGTAAGTGAAGTCGTCGGCGATGATGCCGCGCCAGCCATCCGTCCCAAACGTGATTTCGACGTTCGCCACGGTTGTCCCTATCGTACTGGGGTACGGAGGACGTCGGCCGGTCGCACGCCGAGCGCGGCGAGATCCGACTCCAGCATCTCGCGGATCATCTGCTCGAAGCTGATCTTCGGCCGCCAGCCCAGCCGGGCCCGCGCTTTGCTGGGGTCGCCACAGAGGTCGGGGACTTCGGCGGGACGGAAGTAGGCGCGGTCCACCTCCACGTACTTCTCCCAGTCCAGGCCGACCAGACCAAAGGCGAGCGCAACCAGCTGGCGAATGCTCCACTGGATGCCGGTGGCGATGACGTAGTCATCGGGCTTGTCCTGCTGCAGCATCATCCACATCGCCTCGACGTAGTCCCTGGCATGGCCCCAGTCGCGTTTGGATTCGAGGTTGCCGAGGCGCAGTTTGGTCGAACGCTTGGCGACGATGGCCGCCACGCCGCGCGTTACCTTGCGAGTTACGAAGTTCTCGCCACGCCTGGGCGACTCGTGATTGAAGAGGATGCCACTGCAGGCGAACATGCCGTAGGCCTCGCGAAAGTTGACGGTCATCCAGTGCGCGTAGAGCTTGGCGACGCCATACGGGCTGCGCGGATAGAAGGGCGTCTGCTCGTTCTGCGGCGGCGGCGTCAGGCCGAACATCTCCGACGTCGACGCCTGGTAGAAGCGCGTCGGGCGTCCGCTGGCCCGAATCGCTTCCAGCAACCTGGTCGTACCCAGCCCATCGGTGTTGCCGGTGTACTCGGGTTGGTCGAAGGAAATATGGACCTGGCTCTGGGCGGCCAGGTTGTAGATCTCATCGGGCTGCACCGTCATCACCAGCCGGTTCAGGCCGCCCGAATCGGTCATGTCGCCGTAGTTGAGGGTGAAGCGGGCGCCCTCGAGGTGCGACGGATGCGCGTGCTCCAGGTGATCGATCCGGCTGCGGTTCATGCTGGACGAGCGGCGCACCACGCCGTGCACTTCGTAACCCTTCTCCAGCAACAGCTCGGCGAGGTAAGACCCGTCCTGGCCGGTGATGCCGGTGATCAGCGCGCGCTTTGCCACGGCCACAGTGTACTGACGGTCAGAGGTATTCGGTCTTACCCATTTGCTTGAGGCGTTCGACGATCAGCTTCACGTCCTGGGAGCGCGCCTTGGGACAGATCAGGATGGCGTCCTCGGTCTCGATTACCACCATGTCCTCCAGGCCGACCGCCGCCACCAGCTTCTTGGGGGAGTGGATCATGCAGTTCTTGGAGTCGATCAGGACGGAGTCGCCCTCCACGAAGTTGCCGGCTTCGTCCTGCTGCAGGATGTCGTGGAGGTCGGCCCACGATCCGAGGTCGTGCCACTCGAAGGTCGCGCCAACCACCAGCAGGTTGTGCGTGCGTTCCAGCACGGCGTAATCGATCGCCTCCGTCGGCAGCGACTCGTAGGCGTGATCCGCCTCCTCCCGCCCGCCGGCCCGGCGCGATTGTTTCACCCGCTCCAGCCCGGCATACAGCTCAGGGGCGTGCGCGGCCATCTCGCTGAACAGCACCTCGACCGGCCAGCTGAAGAGACCGAGGTTCCAGAGGTAGCCGCCATCCTTGACGTAGTGCTGCGCCGTCTTCAGGTCCGGTTTCTCGACGAAGGCCTTGACCCGGTAGACCGGCGCCTCGTGATCGCCGTCGACGCGCGCACCGGTCTGGATGTAGCCGAAGGCGGTCGAGGCATACGGTGGATTCAGGCCAACCGTGACCAAGGCGCGCTTCTCCTCGGCCCAACGTGCTTCCGCCTGGAGCGTCTCCAGGTACGCCTCTTCGTCGTGGCCGAGGTAATGATCCGCGTGGACCGAGAGCATGGTGGCGTTCGGGTCGCGCTCGGCGATGCGAAGCGCGGCGAGGCCCAGCGCCGACGCCGTCCCGCGCCGCGCCGGCTCGATGATGAAATGCTCGCCATCGAGGTCGGGCAGCTGTCCGCGGATGCTTTCCACCTGCGACCGTTCGGTCACGACGTACACGTCCTCCGTCAGCCGGCGGACCCGCTCGAAGGTCGACTGCAGGAGCGAGAGGCGGCCGGCGAGGGCGAGCAGGTGCTTCGGCGACTTCTCGCGAGAGCGTGGCCAGAGCCGCGTGCCGCTACCACCCGCCAGGATGACGACGTGGCGGCCCATCAGGCGGCGCGTCGCTCGCAGCGGCGCCAGTACTCGAGCGTGTCCCGCAGCGTGCGATCCAGCGAGATCTGCGGCGCCCAGCCGGTGAGCCGCCGGAAACGGAGCGCGTCGCAGAGATAGACGTCGGCCTCGACCGCGTGCTTCCGTCCGGCATCCACCTCCAGCCTGATGCTCGCCCGTGTCATCGTCAGGAGCCGGGCGACCAGATCGCGCAGCCGGGGCGCCGTGCCCGACCCGACGTTGTAGACCTCGCCCGGCTTGCCCTTCTCTGCCGCCATCAGGTAGGCGCGCACGATGTCACGCACGTCGGTGAAATCGCGTCGGGCATCGAGGTTGCCCACTTTCAGGACCGGCGGCTGGGCGCCCAGTTCAATCCTCGCGATCTGCTGAGCGAAGCTGGCGATCGCGAAATGCGGGGCCTGGCGCGGTCCTGTGTGGTTGAAGGGTCGCAGCCGGATCGCGGGCAGGCCATGGCTGAG
>VBIS01000197.1 GCA_005880605.1 Chloroflexota bacterium | reverse complement strand
CCCGACGCCCGGTCCTCGCTACTGGTGAAGTAGATGCCCGGGGAACGGACCAACTGGGAGACGACCACGCGCTCCGTGCCGTTGACGATGAAGGTGCCTTCCTCGGTCATGATCGGGAAGTCGCCCATGAAGACCTCGGATTCCTTGATCTCGCCGGCGTTCTCGCCGGTCCGGATCGTCAGCCGGGTGTTGATCCGCAAGGGGGCCGCGAACGTCATGTCGCGGTTGCGGCACTCTTCCTTGTCGAACTTGGGCTGGCCGAACTCGTAGTCCAGGAACTTGAGCTCGTAGTTCTTGCCGGTGTAGTCGGTGATCGGGTTGATCTCTTCGAACAGCTCTCGCAGACCCTCTCGCTTGAACCAGCTAAAGGAACGGATCTGGGTCCCGATCAGGTCGGCAACCGGGAGCATCTCCGGGATCTTGCCGTAGCTGACGCGAGAGCCGTTAGAGGAAGGCTGAATCATGGACTCTCCTTTCAGATGAAGCAGGAAAAAATGATGGGCAGGCAGACTGCTCTAGGGACGCGGAAAAGCAACCCTGGAAGCACCGAACGGCAATAGTAGCATTAGCGTACCCAGGCTGTCAAGCGCGCAAACACTTTTGCCGCGAAACCGGAACGGGCTTCGCGAGCGGGCCCAGGGCGGGTTCCCCGGGGTATGGGGCGTCGGGTCAGGTCGTCGTTTTGAGCTCGGTCAGACTAATCGCGGGTTAGTCTAGCACTCCATCCGCCGCAGCGGAAGGGGTTTCGGCCTACTGGTTGAAGGGGTTTTGCTGGAAGCCGGAGAAGCCCGGAATCGGGACCCCCATGACCCAGCTGACAAAGGCCAGGATCGCGGCCAGGATCAGCACGAAGAAGAGCAACCACTTGAACACCTTCGTTCTCCCGGGAAGAACAACGCAGATTCGGCCCCGAAACCCGCCCCACCAGGTTCGGGCCGTGTAGGCTCCAAAGGATGGCCGGGAAGCTCACCCAAAACTGGGCCGACAAGCCCGATCCGGATGACTTTCCCGCCGCCGAGAATTACCTCAGCCTCCTGATGCCGGCCGCCACCGCCAAACGGCTGGGGCGCCTGCTGCGCACCGCCCCGATCGTGCGGCGAAAGGCGAAGGACCTGTTGCGGGCCAGTCGCCTGCCGGTCCTCCCTCCGGAAAACTTCCACGTCGCCAAAGACATCAAGAAGGTCAATGCGGGAAAGAAGTTATCTCCGGTCCTGCTGGTTCGCGGCCGGATCGGGGAGACCGAAGTCCCCCTGACCGTCGCCGACGGCTACCATCGGATCTGCGCCAGCTACCACCTCGACGAGAACGCCGAGATTCCCTGCCGCATCGTCGACCCCACGTCGCGTTAGATCCAGCCGCTGCGGCGGTAATAGAAGAGCTGGGCCAGCGTTGTCAGGGCCATGATCCCGACCGCCAGCAGCCAGAAGGTCCAGGCCGGTGCGATATGCGCCACCAGCCAGCCAAAGTTCATCCCAAAGAAGCCGCTGATGAACGTCAGCGGCAGGAAGAGCGTGGAGAAGACCGTCAGCCGCGTGATCCGCAGGTTCAGCCGGTTCGACACGGTCGAGAGATAGACATCCATCGAGGTGCTCAGCAGGTCGCGCAGCGAGTCGACCGTCTCGTACTGCCGCACCAGGTGGTCGTAGACGTCGCGGTAGTAGATCGACATCTCCTGGTCGCCCACCTCGCCGATGGCGCGTGTCGTCAGCCGCTGGAAGACATCCCGCTGGGCGCCTAACACCTTGCGGAGATCGACGACGGCCCGTTTCAGGTCCGATAGCTCGCTCAGGGCCGCCGTGTCCGGACGCTTGATGATGCCCTCTTCGACCTCGTCGGTCGCATCGTCCAGCTTCTCGAGCACGGGAAACAGCGAATCGACCAGGTGATCGACCACCAGGTAAAAGAGGTAAGGCAGGCTTCGGTGCGCGAGGTCGGGGTTCGACTTGATCCGCTCCCGCAACCCTACGAGCGGCTCGGACGGCTCGAGGTGGACGCTGACCAGGTACTGGGATGACAGGTAGAGGTGGTGTTCCCGGATCTGGACCCGCGAGTCCGCGAGCTCGGCGGTAAACAGGACCACAAAGACATAGCCCGTGTACTCCTCGACCTTGGGCCGCTGGTTCTGGTGGCGGATGTCCTCGAGGGTCAGCTGGTGAAACTTGAAGGTGTGCTCGAGCAGCGCAAAGTCTGAGTCGTCGGGGTTCTCGATATCGAGCCAAAATCCCTGTTTGCCTTCGCGCAGGCATTCGACCAGCTGATCGGCAGACGGCTCGACCAGCGGACCTTTCGTCGCAATCAGGTAGCGGCTAATGCTGAAGCCCCCACCCTGGCCCTCCCCCGCACGCGGGGGAGGGAATTTGACCCACGATCAGCCAGAACTCGGTTACTTGATCTCGGCGCCGGCGCCCGCGTCCTTGAGCTTCTTCAGCACGCCCTCGGCCTCTTCGCGATTGACGCCCTGCTTGACCGGCTTGGGCGCCTGGTCGACCAGATCCTTGGCTTCCTTCAGACCCAGGCCCGTGATCTCGCGGACGACCTTGATCACACCGATCTTGGCGTCGCCCGCCGAGGTCAGCACCACCTGGAACTCGGTCTGCTCGACCTCCGGTGCCGCCGCAGCCGCACCGCCGGCCGGCGCCGCCGCCACCGCCACCGGGGCCGCCGCCGTCACGCCAAACTCGGTCTCGATGGCCTTGATGGCGTTCATGACGTCCACCACGGTCCATTCCTTCAACGCGGATACAAAATCGTCGACGCTTACTTTTGCCATTGATTCCTCCTAACTTGCGGCCGCCGCGGCCGGTGACTGTGATTCTTTCTGCGTGCGAACGGCATCGAGCGTACGGGCAAATTTGGTCAGTGGGGCCTGCAGCACGCTGGCCAGATTGCCGAGCGGGGCTTGCATCGCGCCCAGCAGCCGGCTGAGCAGGATCTCGCGCGAGGGCAGGTCGGCCAGCTCGGTGACAGCGTCGGCCTTGATGAGCTGGCCCTCGAGAAGCCCGGCCTTGATGACCATCTTGCGGTTCGCTCTGATGTAGTCGTTCAGGATCCGGGCGGGGGCCGATACATCGTCGACCGCGAACAGCATCGCGATCGGTCCGACCAGCTCCGCACTCAGCGGTTCGTATCCGGCGGCTGTGGCGGCGCGCCGGGCCAGCGTGTTCTTCACCACGACCATCTCGATCCCACCGCCGCGCAGCTTGGTGCGCAGGTCTCGCATCT
>VBIS01000038.1 GCA_005880605.1 Chloroflexota bacterium | reverse complement strand
TCGATTCCGCCTGGGGGTATTTCAGATCCCGTGCTACCGCAGCTGGTCAGTTAACCACTTGACCTCGAAGGCATCGTCGGGGTCAAGCACGATTCCCACCTCATCGAGTCTTGCCTGTGTGCGCCGGACTAAATCGGCAGCGGCGGCGCGATCGCCGGTTGCGAACGCCAGGGCCGCCCGGTTGAGGTGTGTCATTGCCGCCTCATAGGGATCGTCTTCGTTGCGGGTCTCGGCGCACGCGGCAAAGCAACGCCGGGCGTCGTCGAGATTGCCGCGATGAAGCTGGACGTGGCCCATGTTGTGGAGTTCCATGGTGACGCCGCGGGTATCGTTGAGGCGCTGGCTGAGTTCCAAGCTCTCGGTATACAGGGCCAGGGCTGCGTCGTAGTCGCCTGCGAGCCGGGTGCCGGCGGCGAGAAGATGCAGCGGTGCCGCTTCGGCGGCGTCACCCAGAGGGTGCGAGAGCTCACGTGCCTCGCGCGCCAGCGCCCGGACCCGGGCGTAATCGCCACCGCGGAGGGCCAACCGGCTGAGGCCGACCAACGCAAGCGCTTCCGCTTGCGTGTCGCCCAACGCCCGTGCTTCGGTGAGGGCTTCATCGTTCCTGGCGAGCGAGTCGGCCGCGGCTCCCTGGCGGAAAGCGAGCAAGCCGTCCGCATATAGAGCGAGCGCCCGGGCGTGGGACGGCTTCGGATGATCGAGGTCCAGCGCCGCCGCTAACATCTTCCGTCCGCCCGCAAGGTCCCCCGAGAGAAGCCAGAGCCGCCAGACGCTGGCCGCCAGCTCAGCAGCCGCCTCTCGCTCGCCGTCGGCGGCGAGCCAGCCCACGGCCTCCACCATCTCCTCACGCTTCGGTTCCAGGCGCTCAATCCACCTGGGCGCCTCGGGTCCGACGAGCTGCGCTTCACGCGCCAGCAGGAGCAACCTCTCCGCCTCTTCCCGAGTCATCGATCCCCTCCCGATCCGCTCAGAGACTTACGTGACCGACTATAGGGACCCGGTTGGACCTGCGTAAAGCTCGGTGAACCAAGCGCGGTGTGCCGATCTCCACAGAAGCACGGCTATCGCGGCCGCGAGCGCGAGCAGGAACCCGCGCATGGGCCAAGCCGCCCTCCATGATGGGTCCACCGTCCCCTGGAGGAGAAGCGTGACCTGGCGCGTTAGGGGCGCGAAGTGGATGTCGAAGTCCATCGCCGTCGAGGCGGCCGCGTCGACGAACCAGGAGCAGAGACAGGTCGAGCCGGCGGCGTCGTGCAGCTGGAGGGTCGACACTACCAACGGGGCGGTGGTCGGCCAGACGGTCGTGTTGTAAGGGACCAGCTGGCCGAGCAACTCCACGCCGATACCGACCGCGGCAAGAGCGAACGTGCCGATGCGGATCCATCGTTGGGCGGGGAGGCAGATAAGCGGAACGAGGAGCACGGGAAGCAGGGGCAGGAGATATCGCGGTCCCCACTCCCGTCCGTCCCAGGAGCTCCAGCGTGCGTAAAACAGGAGGCGCAGCGCCAGCAGGCTCAGCAGGAGCAGGGCCTCCGGTCTCGCCTGCCTGTAAAACCCCCGCAGCGAGACCGCGGAGGCGAGGAGGACCGGCACGTAGATGATGAGGCCGGCGCCCGGACTGAGCAGCAACCCGTAAAGGCCGGTCCACATCGGTGTCGTGAAGCTGCCCTCGAGCGCATTCTTAGTCGTGATCGTGAAGACATTGCCGTAGCGAAGCCAGTCGTACCAGAGGTTGGCGGCAAGCGCCGCCGCCAGCGGCGCGCCGAAGCTGAAGAGCCCCGCGGTGATCGGGGTCCCCCGCCTAGCCCGCATGACCTGGTACACGGCGTAGACCGCAACCGGTGCCACGATCAGTAACACCGAGTCCCAGCGGGAGAGCAGCGTGATGGCGGTTGCGACCCCGGCGGCGAGGAGCCATCGCCGGCTCGGATCGCGCTGGTAAACCCGCAGCCAGTAAATGGCGGCGGTCACGCCGAGCGCGACCAGCGGCTCGCTGAAGATGGTCGTGCTGTAGTGCCAGGCCAGCGTGCCGAAGGCGAAGATGAGCGCGATGGCCACCGCTCGCGAGGCGGACGCCCCCAGCTCACGCAAAAGGCGGAACAGCACCCAGGCAGTCAGGGCGGTGACCAGCGGACCGTAGAGCACGATCAGCCGGGTCCCGTCGCCCGTCAGCAACGCGCCGAGTCCGTAGAAGGGCAGCAGAAGCAGCGATATGGCCGTCATAGCCGAAGTCCGTACGCAGCGCGAGCAGGCCAACGCCCAGCACCAGGGCGAAGAGGCCCAGTTCCAGCCGGGCCGTTGCTATTGTGGCGGTGACGGCTGGCTGGCTGATCCGCCTGATCGGGGAGGCGGCCATATCGGGTCAACTCGCCGGGCGGACGAATTTTGCGGCTTGGCGTGGTGCCTGAGTTGACCCGGGGAGTCAGTCAGTTTAGGCCTGTGCCAAAGGTGGTACACTTCCACGCGACCCCCCAATACTCGGGGTCACCCGCTCTCGGTTCTCCTCCCCGTCAAAGTACGGTGTCCTGCAGACCGCGGTCATTAAAAGAAAGGTAGAGGGGACCGAGGAGTACCCGCTTGACCACGACTTTTGCTGACCTGGGCGTAAATGCCCGCCTACTGACCGCACTTTCCCGCAACTCGATCGATAGCCCTGTCCCGGTGCAGGTGGAGGCCATCCCGCCGATGCTGGCCTCCCGTGATGTCGTCATCCAAGCGCCGACCGGCTCCGGTAAGACGCTCGCCTACATGCTGCCGCTCGTCGAGCGGCTGATCGCGGTTGGCGGACCCGGGCCCCGCGCTCTCGTCGTCACGCCGACCCGTGAGCTCGCGATCCAGGTGGACCGTGTCTTCCAATCGCTCAAAACCGGCCTCAAGTCGGCGCTGATCTACGGTGGTGTCGGCTATGGCACCCAGGAACTGGCCCTCCGCCAGGGTGCTGACGTGGTGATCGGCACCCCCGGCCGCATCCTCGACATGGTCTCCCGCCGCCGCCTGGCCTTGAGCCGGGTGCAGCTGCTCGTCCTGGACGAGGGCGACGAGATGCTCGATGCCGGCTTTGCACCAGACGTCGAACGCATCATCGAAATGACCTACCAGCCACAAATCGTCCTGGCTTCGGCGACCATGCCCGAGTGGGTCAGCCGGATGATCACGCGCCACCTCGACGATCCCGTCCGGGTCGTCGTGGCCGGTCCTGCCGAAGAGACCCTGGAGCACGGTCTGCTGCGCGTGAGCCGCCCCGAGAAGCTCCGGACCCTGAGTCGGTTGCTTCGCAATCACAAGGGCTCGGCGATCGTCTTCGGCCGCACCAAGCACGGCGTTCGTAAACTCAGCCGGGACCTTCGCAACCTCGGCCACGATAGCGCTGATCTGCAGGGCAACCTGTCGCAGAACGTCCGCGATCGCACCATGGACGCCTTTCGTGGGCTGCGGACTAACGTCCTGGTGGCGACCAACGTCGCCGCCCGCGGGCTCGACATCAGCCACGTCGACCTGGTGATCAACTATGACCTGCCCGATTCGCCGCAATGGCTGACGCACCGCGTTGGGCGTACCGCCAGGATGGGCGTCAAGGGCCGAGCCCTCACCTTTCTCACGCCGGAAGACGAGGTGGCGTGGCGGACACTGCGCCGGCAGGGCGCACCCGTCCTCCCGGAACTCGACGTGGCGCATCTGCTCAGCGAGGGTGACTGGCGCTACGTCGCCGCCTCACTGGTGGAGCCCGCAGTGGCCGGCCCTCGCGGTCCGCGACCAGTGCGTTCCGGCCAGCAGACCTGGCACGGTCGCCGGCGGCGCCCACGGGGGCCGTACCGATCCGACCAGCGGCAGGCCACAGCCGGCGGCTAGTCTTAGTCTTTATAGGTGGGGGCGACACTGCAACGGGGTGAGCTGATTGGCTAAAAGCTCGGTGAGCGAAATCCGCACGACCCAGGGATTTGACTTCATCCGCGAGCTCGGCCAGCAGCTACGAGTCGACAGCATTCGCTCGAGTACCGCTGCCGGCTCCGGTCATCCCACCTCGTCCATGTCGGCCGCCGACCTGATGGCCGACCTGATCACGCGGCACCTCGTCTACGACTGGAACGATCCAAGCGCCCCCACCAATGACCACCTGATCTTCTCCAAGGGTCATGCGTCGCCGTTGGTCTATTCCATCTTCAAAGCAGTCGGGGTGATCAGCGACGACGAACTGCTGACCTTCCGCAAATTTGGATCACGGCTCCAGGGCCATCCCACGCCCGTCCTTCCCTGGGTCGACGTGGCGACCGGGTCGCTTGGCCAGGGCCTGCCGATCGCCGTCGGGGTCGCGCTCGCCGGGCGCAAGCTCGACCGCCTCCCGTATCACGTCTGGACCCTTACAGGTGATAGCGAGCTGGCCGAAGGCTCGATCTGGGAGGGGCTGGACAAGGCCGGCTTCTACGGGCTCTCAAACTTCACCGCCATCTTCGACATCAATCGCCTCGGCCAGCGGGGACCCACCGAATACGAATGGCAGACCGATGTCTATCGTGACCGGGTCCAGGCCTTCGGCTGCCGGGCGATCGTCATCGATGGCCACGACCTGGAACAGATCGACGAGGCCTTGCAGCAAGCACGGGACGCGACCGCCAAGCCGACGGTCGTGATCGCGCGCACGATCAAGGGGAAGGGCTTCAGTGAAATCGAGAACAAGGACAGCTGGCACGGCAAGGCCCTTCCGGCGGACATGGCGGAACGGGCCATCCAGGAGTTGGGCGGCATCCGGCAGATGCGCGTCGATGGCCTGAAACCGGAGCCGGGCGAGCCCGCCATCAAAGACGCCCCCGTGGACGTCACGCTGCCTACCTATAAGAAGGGGGAGAAAGTCGCCACTCGAAAGGCCTACGGCGATACGCTCAAGGCACTGGGAGCTCGGCCGACCGTGGTCGCGTTGGACGGCGAGGTGAGCAACTCCACCTTTGCTGACGAGTTCGCCAAGGCCTATCCCGACCGATATTTCGAGATGTTCATCGCCGAACAGCAGATGGTCGCGACCGCCGTCGGGATGAGCGTGCGGCACTACGTCCCATTCGCGTCAACGTTTGCGGCCTTCTTCACCCGTGCCTACGACTTCATCCGCATGGCGGCGATCTCCCAGGCCAATATCCGGTTCTCCGGGTCGCACGCGGGCGTCGAGATCGGCGAGGATGGCCCATCCCAGATGGCGCTCGAAGATCTGGCGATGATGCGGGCGGTCCACGGCTCGACCGTGCTCTACCCGTCCGATGCAACGTCGACGGCGCAGCTCGTCAAGGCGATGGCCGACCAGCACGGCATCAGCTACATCCGCACCACGCGGGGCGCCTACCCGGTGCTCTACGACGATGGGACCAAGTTCCCCATCGGCGGGTCGAAGCTGGTCCGGAGCGACCCCG
The DNA here is from genome assembly GCA_005880605.1 of Chloroflexota bacterium. Taxonomy (GTDB): domain Bacteria; phylum Chloroflexota; class Dormibacteria; order CF-121; family CF-121; genus CF-13. Next base: position 14,992 of record VBIS01000038.1, on the reverse strand, counting down.
GCGATCGGGTGGTCCTCATCGGGGCGGGCGTGACCCTCCATAACTGCCTCGCGGCCGCCGACCAGCTCGAAGCCGAGGGCATCAAGACCCGGGTTATCGATCTGTACAGCGTCAAGCCGGTCGACAAGGTCACGCTGCAGGAGGCGGCGGCCCTGACGCGCGGCCGGTTGGTGGTCGTGGAGGACCACTACCCGGAGGGCGGCCTGGGCGCGGCCGTGATGGAGGCGCTGGCCGCCGACATGGATCCGCCGCGGATCGTCCACCTCGCCGTCAGAGGACTACCCGGTTCCGGAAAACCGGCGGAGTTGATGGATAAGGCAGAGATTTCCGCTCGCCACATCGTCGCGGCAGCCAAGCGACTCTACGGGTTATAGGAGGGTAAAGATGGCCGTATTGAAAATCCTGGAGCTGGTCGGGACCTCGAAGGAGAGCTGGAGTGATGCCGCCCGCGAGGCGGTCAATGAGGCTGCGAAGACGGTTCGCGGCATCGAGACCGTTGAGGTGGTGAATTCGAAAGCCGTCGTCCAGAACAACCGTCTGACCGAGTACCAGGTGCAGGTCCGGATCGGCTTCCGCATCGAGCGAACCTCCGGCGCCGCCTCGAAGAAAAAGGCGTAGGCGAAGCGACCATCATGCTGCGAAGCCTCTTCGGTTCAAAGGTGCTCGCGCGCGTATTCATGCCTCCGGGGATCACCCTTCCGACGAGTACCGTCCAGGCTCATCGGCAGCGGCACCCGGCTGGGCGGGGCGAGACGAAGGCCGGGCAGACGCAAAATTTCATCGTCTTCAGTGACGGAACGTCGTCGGGCGATGCCGCGGCGAAGGCGATGCTCGACAACGCCGAGGCCGATTATGCCGCGACCCAGGTCTGGTTCGGCGGGCTGACCCCACCCAGCTTGCCCTTCTATGTCTATGCGGATCCTAATGCCGGCGGCGCGTATCACATGACGTGCGCCGGCACGGACGTGCACGTGCTGTCCGATCCGGTCCGTGCGCCCGGCTTTCTCACCGCGGAAATCGTGGAGGTCTTCGAGGCCGCCATCAACAACGGTTGGGACTGCGCCGTGACCAATGGGGAATCGCTGTCGCGGGTGCTGGCCTTCGAGCGCCACCCGGAGATCGCCGAGGAGTTCAACCCCACCGAGCAGGACTGGTGGTCCCAGGGACGCCGGGATTACGTCAACGACAACTCCGCGGGTGATACCGACCAGATCGCAGCCGGCTGCGGCGACCTCTTCCTTTACTACTTGCACGCCCAGCTGACCTTCGACTGGACGACCCTGTGTGGGGCGGGTGGTCCGACTCTCGGCGCGACCTACAAGTCGTTGACTGGATACGACCCGATGCAAGGTTTCAATGATTTCATTGCGTCGCTCAGCACGATCGACCAGGGTGGCACGCTGGCCCTGCCGCCCTCGGGTAATCCCTTCCCAATCAAGACCTAGTACGGCAGTTCGTTTTCTTCCATGCCGAAGTGGTGGCCGACTTCGTGGCGCATCGTCTCCTGTACCTGCTCGGCCAATTCTTTCTCGTCCGCCACGATGTTCTCGTGGTTGCGCTGGTAGAGGACGATGCGCTCCGGTAGGCCGTGCTCGAGCACGGTGGCGCCCTCGTAGAGTCCCAGCAAGTCGGGATCCTCGCCCTCGCGGACGGCGTCCAGGTCGGGCAGGTCGTCGACCACGATCATGGTGTTCGTCATCTGTTCCTGGAAGGTTTCCGGGATGGCGGCGAGCGCCACTTCGGCCATGCGGCTAAACCGATCGCGCTTGACCCGGTACGGGAGAGGGAAGACCTCCGGCTCCAGCTCGGCGGCCCGAGCGAATGCGGCAGGCGCGCCCTTATGGTCGAGCCAAAGCCGCAGCCGGCCGAGGAGATTCCAGGTTGCGGCGTCCTCCTCGCGCGTGAGGGCTTGCTGCGCGAAATCGGCCGCGGCGGACATGTCGGCCGCGCGGTAGGCGAGCCGCGCGGCGAGCCGCAGCCATGCCGCATCCACCGGCTGGCGCAGCGACCGCAGCTCTGCCAGGGCCTCGGAAAACCTTTCGGCAATCGTGTCGATCGCACCGGCCGCGTCACCGTCGCGGGCCTGTTGTAAGCCTTTGACGACCCGGTCTCGAAGCCCCGGCCGGCCGCCGCCAAGCCACCGGCTAAGCGGCATGCGACACCCAAGCGACGGCCTGCAAGCCTGCATCTGGGACCTCGTTACACCCGCAATGGGCCAGCAGACGACGATGAACGCCCACGACTTCCAGAACCACGTGTTGAAGCGCCTGACCGCGCTCCGCCCGGGTTGGACGGTCAAGAAAGGGCCGGAGCCGTTTCAATTGATCATTCGTCGTGTCCAGGACAGCGACCTGCGGTTCAACCTGGACAGCTTCTATCAGCAGTACCGCGAACAACCGTCGGCGCTCGACCGGCTCTTTGCCGCCCGGCTGCGCCGTCTCGACCAGGAATGTGACACCGAGGCCGCGTTCGGGGCGCCCCTGATCCTCCCGGTGCTGCGGCCGGCCAGTTTCCTCGAGTCGGCCGGTGGCCCGGTGGTCTACCGCCGCATGCTGGGCGACATGGTCGTCACCTACGCCGCCCACTACCCGCAGGGGATGCGCTACTTGCTGCCTCAGGACCTGACGGCCTGGAACGTCGGCCGCGACCACGTCGAGGTGATCGCGCTCACCAACCTGGCCTTGATGTTCCGCAACGGGATGAAGTTCACCGGCCTCGAGACCGACAAGAACGGCCGCGCGCAGATGCTGATGCTCAGCTATGTCGACTCCCGGCCCTACGGGGCGGCACTGATGCTGCTGCCCGAGGTCTGGGCCTGGCTCGAGGAGATGCTCGAGGATGTACCGGTCGTCGGCGTTCCCGAGCGGGGCTCTTTGATCGCGGCGGGCGAGCGTGCCCAGTTGATGGGCCGGTTGCGTCACGACGTGCAGGAACGGCACCGCGAGGCCGCCTTCCCGATATCCGACCACCTCTACTGCGTCGAGAACGGTCGCATCCGGCAGTACGCGCGCTAGCGCGGCTCCATCGCGCGGCCTGCTTTTAGGGATAACCACCGTAGCCGGGGTGCGGATCGGGGTGCTCGCGCGGACGCAGGAGCAGGGCAAGGATCAGGCCGGTGCCGAAGCCGCCCACATGGGCGAAGAAGGCAACCCCGCCGCCGATCGCCCCGATGTTGAGAAACGCGTTGAGCGCCTGGAGCCCGATCCAGTAGCCGATAAAGAGGAACGCAGGTAGGGTGAAAATGAAAAACGGGACGACGAAGGTCAGGATGCGCGCCCGGGGGAAGTAGAGAACGTAGGCAGCCAGCAGGCCGGAGATGGCGCCGCTTGCTCCCAGCATGGGGACGGTGGAGTTAGGCGTGATGAAGATCTGGAGCAGGCTGCCGCCGATCCCGGACGCGAAATAGACGGTCAGGAACCTGAGCTCCCCCAGCTTGTCCTCGACGTTGTTGCCGAAGATCCACAGGAACAGCATGTTGCCGGCGACGTGCAGCAGGTTGGCGTGCAAGAACATCGAGGTGATCAGGGTGCCGAGGTGGCGCCCGGCGGTGATGTCGGCCGGGGTGACCGCATAGCGGGCGATCGCGTTCTCATCCATCACCGGGTTCTGAGCGAGGTAGAAGTAGACGCCGAAGTTGATCAGGATCAGCCCCCAGGTGAGCAGGGCTCGGCGACGCGGCGGGTTGTAGTCGCGGATCGGGAGCATGCGGCTAAGGCGATTCTATGGAGTGTGCGCGCTCTCCCGTAGACTGCCGATTGGGTCCTCTCGATGTCTTCCAAGCCCCCGCCGTGGCTCGATCCGAAACCGGCCAGTGTCGGCGCCCTGGTGCGGGGCTTGCTGGCGCTGGGCGCCATCTTCGTCGGCGCTTTCGCGCTCACGCGCGGCAACGCCAACGCCGGGATCTTCCTCGTCCTGGCGGTCGTCTGCGTCGGCTTTGCCCTGGTGTCGCTGTTCGCGCGGGGCCTGCAGCGCTTCGGCGGCAGTGTCCTCACCCGCAGTGGTCGTACCGAACGGGAGCTCCTGACCGGTGGCCTTCTGCTGACCGCGCTGCTCACCCCCTGGTCGACCGCAATCCCGCCGGTGCATTGGCCCCAGCGGTTTGGCTGGCAGACCCTGCCGGCCCTCGTGATCGTCGCTGCGTTGGTCACCGTCCGGGTTGATCGGCTCCGGCGCTATCGCCTGCCGGCGATCCTCATCGCCGGTATCGGTCTGCTGGCGTGGATCGCCTGGGTCAGCGCGCAGCTGCTGACGCCGACGTTCCGGAACACCGGCTTCCCGTTTCTTCCCATCGACCTGCTTGGCGAGGGGTGGTCGATCGCGCTGCTGGCCTTCATCGTCACCGTGGACGGGATGGCCATCGAAGCGGCGGGCGACGAGCACGCGGCCCGGCCGCGACAAGTGTGGCCTTTTGCCGTGGTGCCAGGGATGGGTCTCGTCCGGATGTATTACACGGCGCGAGGCCGCCTCTGGCTGGCCGCAGCCGCCTTCGCCGCGTTCCTGGTTCAAGCCAACGGCATCGATTGGGCTGAGTTTCAGTACTACGGCGCGCTCGGCAGCTTGCCTGAACCGCGCCCGCGGGGCGCGGTGCTGATTCCGCTGGCGCTCGGCTTGGCGATCTGGCTCGGCTCATTGTGGGACACCCAGCGCAGGCTCCAGCTCGAGCGCACCGAAGCAGCCTCGCTCGAGCGCTCCCTGGAAGGCCGCGACCCGACCCTGGTCTGACCGCTTGTTACTTGGCCGTGACGGCATTGTCGCCGCGCGCCGACTCGACCCGATGGGCCTGTTAACAAACCGCTGATAGCCTCACAGCGTCGTGCCCGACACGCGCGCGCTTTTGTCACGCCGCTACAGCCGGCGGTCCTTCCTCGACCGCGGGCTGCGCATCGGCATCGGGGTTGGCGGCGGCGTCGCCCTGGCGTCCATGCTGGATGCCTGCGCAACCGGATCGGGCGGCACCGCCCCGACGCCCCCACCGGGCGCTACCGTCATTCGGTCGCTGCTCTTCGACCAGGTTGGTTACGACCCGACGGTACTTCAGAGCCTCGCCAATAAGTTCCGGAGCCTGCACGACAACAAGGTCTTCGTGTCGATCGAGACGGCGCACTACCGCGAGCTGTACGAGAGCATCCTCGCGGCCGGGCTCTCGAAGCCGTCCCCCTACGATGTGGTCGCCCTCGACCAGGTCTGGGTGCCGGAGTTCGCGAGCCGCAAGCAACTGCTCAGCCTCAAGGACCAGATCCCCGATGACGCGCGCTCCGACCTGTTGCCGAGCCTGCTGGACGCTTTCTCCTACAAAGGCACGACCTGGGCGATGCCCCAGGTCCTGAATGTGCAAAGCCTTTACTACAACAAGAGCCAGCTGAAGGCGGTGGGGTTTGTGGACCCTCCGAAGACGCTGGAGGAGTGGTATTCGCAGATGACGGCGGTCCGTCAACGCATCACGCCCTTCATCGATTCGTGGGCGCAGGACGAGGGCCTGACGTCGGACTTCGTCCGGCTCACGGCACAGTTTGGTGGCGATCTGTTCGACGCCGCCGGGAAGCCGTTGCTCCAGCAACAGCCGGCCCAGCGCGCCGCCGCCTTCATGCGCCAGCTGATCGACGAACACCTCGTGGCAGCCGATATTGCCGCCAGCACTGAGCCGGACGCGATGCGCGGCTTCCTCGCCGGCGGGGTCGCGTTCAACACCAACTGGAACTTCGTCTGGGGGTCGATGAACGACTCGACCTATTCGCGGATTCTCGGCCAGGGTGGGGTCGCCCCCATCCCGGCGGCGGCCTCGACCGGCAAGCCGGCGGCCTCCGTCAGCGGCTTCCTGGGCCTCGGGGTGCTGGCCAACAGCGCCCATGCGGAGCTGGCGGTCGAGTGGCTTCGTTACCTGACCAGTCCGGAGGTCCAGGCGCCGCAGACCGCCGAGCTGCCGATTTGGACCTCGCTGCAGAACTCGGCCGAGATGCGCAAAGCCAATCCGCAAATCAACGTGTTCTTGACCAACCTGGCGAACGCCCGGCCACGTCCCAAGCTGGTGCACTACGTCGAGGCTTCGTCGGTGCTGCAGCGCCACCTTCACGATCTGGTGCTGGGCACTGTCACGCCATCAAAGGCGATGGCGGATGCGCAGGCGGAGCTCGTCGCCCTCCAGGCCCGCTTCGCCAGCTAACCGCTTCTCGTCGGTCTACGATGAGAGGGCATGCCAGCGGACGTCAGCGGCTATCGATATGGCCTGTTCGAGATGGTGCTCTTGCTGCTGTTGCTCCTTCTCGCCTTCGGCGCCATCACCGTGATCGCCCGGGATCGGTGGCTCGCGCTTGGCCTGACCGAATCGCTGCTGGCCCGCCTGGCGGCCGCCACGGTGCTGGCCTCGATGGCGGTCGGCGGGCTGAGCGGCGTCGTCATCAATCTGCTGCAGGTGAGCGCCTTCTCGGACCCCACACTCTCTCCCTCCACCGCGCGAGGCCAGGCGCTCCTCGGCATCGGCCTCGCCCTGGCGCTGACCGTGGTCGGGATCCTCCGCATCGAGGCTTATCACCGGCGCATCGTGACTCCGGCCGCCCCGGAAGAGGACGCCGACTGGAAGGTCGAGCCGCCGGAGCTCGCCGGCCGCCGCTAGTCCGAAGCATCCCTCCCCCTCTGGGGGAGGGTAGGGTGGGGGCCTACGAGGTGGTGGGGCTGGAGTTGACGGTGATCTGTGAGGCCGGGATCTCGCCGTCCAGCAGGTTCCAGCTGGTCAGAATCTGGCGATAGGTGCCGTCCTGGTAGATGGCCATCATGGCCTGCTGGATCGCCTTGAGCAGTTCCCCATTCTTGGGGTCAACCGCGATCCCTTCTGGATTGGTTTTGAAGGGCGGCCCGCCGAGCTCGAGCTGGTCGGGCGTCTGTTTCACGAAGTAGGCGGCGACCGGCGAGTCGTCGAGCGCGGCGTCGACGCCGCGCTGCTTCAGGATGAGCACGGCCTGCAGATCGGTGGGAAAGACCTGTTTGGTGATCTTCATGTCCTTGCAGAGCCCGCCGTTGGCCTCGTCGATGGTGTTCTCTTCCGGGCTCTGCACCTGTACCGCAACTTTCTTCCCGCAGAGGTCCCTGATGCCGCTGATGGTTGATCCGTCGCCCTTGCGTACCAGGATCGCCTGCCCGGCGCGGAAGTAGGCGACGAACGCCAGCTGTCGTTGCAGATCCGGCGTGATCTGGAGGGCCGAGATGATCGCATCGCCCTTCTTGGCGAGCAGCGCGCCGACCATCTGCGGCGAGTTGGTCGTCTGGAACGTCGCGGCGAGGCCCAGCCGGACGGCGATGGCTTTGGCGATATCGATATCGAACCCGACGGCGTGCTGCGTCGAGGGGTCAATCGACTCTTGTGGCGGATAGGTGGTATCCGACAGGAAGGTGAGGGTGCCCGGCCGGACGAGGTTGGTGGGGGGTGTAATGCTGGGGGGCGTCGGACTGGCGATGACGACCGCCGACGTAGAAGGCGTCGCCTTGGCAACCCCGGGATTCGGGAGGACGCACCCACCCAGCGTCAAGCCGACCAGGGTGCTCAGCGCCAGGCGTCCGATGGACGCACGTATCATCTCCCCGCCCGCTCGCCCCCGCGGGGTTATGGTCTTGGCCAAAATCAGCGACCCAATTCTACGTCGGGGGCGGTCCGCCGGCGCATCCGGGTCTGCGGGTCTAATCATTCCTTACGGTTGGCTATGGGTAACATGGGCCCAGCCTTGTCAGTCACGCTCGACGGCCAGTCACTGCGTCCCGCCGATGTGGTGGCGGTCGCGCGCGACGGCGAGCGCGTCATGATCGGCCCCGCCGCCAAAAGCAGGCTTGCGTCGGCGCGCGCGCTCGTCGACCGCCTGGTGCGTGAGGACCGGGTCGTTTATGGGCTGACGACCGGGGTCGGGGCATTGAAGAATGTCCGCATCCCTCCCGCCGATACCCGGCAGCTGCAGCGCAACCTGATGATGAGCCATGCCGTCGGCGTTGGACCGCCCCTGCCTGAAGAGTTGGTACGCGCCGGCATCCTGGTCCGCGTCAACCAGTTCTGTCAGGGAACCTCGGGCGTCAGCCCGCTGGTTGCGCAGCGCCTGCTCGACCTGCTGAACCATGACATCTGTCCGTGGGTGCCGCAGACCGGGTCACTCGGCGCCAGCGGTGACCTGGCGCCATCGGCCCACGTCGGGCTGGTGCTGATCGGCGAGGGCGAGGTCCTGGTCAAGGGCGAGCGAAAGCCCGCCGCGGCCGCGCTCCAGGCAGCCGGAATTCAGCCCGTGGAACTGCAGGCGAAAGATGCCCTCAGCGTGCTCAACGGGACGCATTTCATGACCGGAGCCGGCAGCTTGCTGCTGCAGGACGCGAGGCGCCTCCTCTTGACGGCCGACGTGGTGGCGGCGCTCAGCGTGGAGGCGCTGCGCGGCTCGCGGACGGCCTTCGATCCGCGGATCCACGCGGTCCGCCCGCATCCCGGCCAGGTGGCATCGGCATCCCGCATCTTTGCCCTGACCGAGGGGAGCGGGATCGCCGAATCGCACGTGCTCTGCGACCGGGTGCAAGACGCGTACTCGCTTCGCTGCGCGGCCCAGGTGCATGGCGCCTGCGCCGATGCGATCGATTATCTCCGCCGAGTCCTGGAGGTCGAGCTCAACGCGGGCACCGACAATCCGCTGGTGTTCGCCGCCGATGAGGCGGTGCTCTCGGGCGGCAACTTCCACGGTGAGCCGCTGGCGCTCGCGCTCGATACCGCCGGCATCGCGCTCAGCGAGCTGGGCAGCATCTCGGAGCGCCGACTCTTCCGGATGCTGACCGGATTCCTCTCCGAGCTTCCGCCTTTCCTGACCCGCCACTCCGGCCTCGACTCCGGCTATATGCTCCTGCAATACACGGCGGCCGCCCTGGTCACCGACAATCAGCTGCTGGCCGCGCCCGCCAGCGTTCACTCGCTGCCGACCTCGGCCGACCAGGAAGACCACAACAGCATGGGCTGGCACAGCGCGCAGCGCGCGCGCCAGGTCGCGACCAATACGCAAACCATCCTTGCCCTCGAGGCGCTCGGCGCCGCGCAGGGCATCGACCTGCTGGCGCCATTGAAGCCCGGTCATCTCACCGGGGCGGCGCACGCCGCGATCCGCGCCCAGGTGCCAACCCTCGACCACGACCGCGTGCTGGAGCCCGAGATCCGGACAGCGGCCGACCTGATTCGAGGGGGCGTGCTGGCTGCCTTTTCCCCTCCCCCGCTTGCGGGGGAGGGCAGGGTGGGGGCCGCATGACGGTCGCCTCCCCGATCCGCGCCGCCCGCGGAACCCAGCTCAGCACTCGCGGCTGGCAGCAGGAGGCGGCGCTACGGATGCTCTGCAACAACCTCGACCCGGAGGTCGCCGAGCGGCCGCAGGACCTCGTCGTCTACGGCGGCACCGGCAAGGCGGCACGCGACTGGCCATCCTTCCACGCGATCGTCGCGGCGCTGCGCCGGCTCAATGACGATGAGACGTTGCTGGTGCAGTCGGGGAAAGCGGTGGGCATCTTTCGTACCCATGAGTACGCCCCCCGGGTGCTGATCGCGAACAGCCTGCTCGTGCCGCGCTGGGCGACCTGGGAACACTTCTGGGAGCTCGAGCGGCTCGGCTTGATCATGTACGGACAGATGACCGCCGGCAGCTGGATCTACATCGGCAGCCAGGGCATCCTGCAAGGAACCTATGAAACCTTCGGCGCGCTGGCCGCCAAGAAGTTCGACGGCAGCTTGCGCGGCCGAATCGTCCTCACCAGTGGTCTCGGCGGGATGGGCGGCGCGCAGCCGCTGGCAGTGACCATGCACCAGGGCGTCGCCCTCTGCGTCGAGGTGGATGCGGCGCGGATCGAGCGCCGGCTGAAGACGGGCTATCTCGACAAGGCGACGGCAAGCCTCGATGAGGCGGTCGCCTGGGCCGAAGCCGCCCGTCAGGCGAAGTCCTCGACATCGATCGGCATGGTGGGCAACGCCGCGGAGATCTACGTGGAGCTCCTGCGTCGCGGCTTCGAGCCCGACGTCGTCACCGACCAGACCTCGGCGCACGACCCGCTGCGCGGTTACATCCCGGCGCCGCTCAGCGTTGACGAGGCCAATGACCTGCGCGAGCGCGATCCCCAGGAATACCTGGAGATGGTCAAGCACTCGGTCCGCGAGCACATCGGGGCGATGCTCGCTTTCCAACGGAAGGGCATTGAAACCTTCGACTACGGCAACAACCTCCGTGGTCTCGCGCTCGAGGCGGGAGTGACGGATGCCTTCGAGATCCCCGGCTTCGTGCCCGCCTACATCCGACCGCTGTTCTCCGAGGGGAAGGGCCCCTTCCGTTGGGTGGCGTTGAGCGGCGAACCCGAGGACATCTATCGCACCGACCGCGCCGTCATGGAGACCCTGCCCGAGAACGAGCATCTGCACCGCTGGCTGCGGCTGGCGCGCGAGCGCGTCCAGTTCCAAGGCTTACCGGCCCGCATCTGCTGGCTCGGCTACGGCGATCGCGCCAAGGTTGGCCTTCGCTTCAACGAGATGGTGAAATCCGGCGCGCGCTTAGCTCCGATCCTGATTGGACGCGATCACCTCGACGCCGGCTCGGTGGCGTCGCCCTACCGTGAAACCGAGGCGATGCGCGATGGCAGCGACGCGATCGCGGACTGGCCGATCCTCAATGCACTGGTGAACACGGCGGCGGGGGCGAGCTGGGTTTCGGTGCACCATGGCGGCGGCGTCGGGATCGGCAACTCCATCCACGCGGGCATGGTGGTCGTGGCCGACGGCACGGCAGCCATGCAGGAGCGCCTGGAGCGCGTCCTCACGACGGATCCGGGGATGGGCGTGATCCGTCACGCCGACGCGGGCTACGAGATCGCCGTGGACTTCGCACGCCAGCACGGAATCGACCGGGCCACTTGATCCGAGCCGACTTCGCGCTTCGCCACGCCGGTCAGCTGGCGACCATGGTGCCGGCAGCGGGCGACCCGCTCGGTCGCATCCGGGACGGCGCGCTGGCGGCCCGCGAGGGACGCGTGGTCTGGATCGGGGAGGACCGCGAGCTCGAGTCCCAGGTCACCCTCGACGGCGACCTGCTCGACACCCAGGGAGCCTGCGTCATCCCCGGCCTGGTCGACGCGCACACCCACCCCGTGTTCGCCGGCTCGCGCGCCGACGAGTTCGCAGAGCGAGCGAGCGGTGTCCCCTATGCGGTCCAGCAGTCGGAAGAGCGTGGCATCGCGCGAACCGTGCGGGCAACGCGCGAGGCCGATGAACCGACGCTGCTCGCTCTCGCACAGGCCCGCGCCAACCGTTTTCTGGCCAATGGGACGACCACGATCGAGGCGAAAACCGGCTACGGGCTCGACCTCGACAACGAGGCGAAGTTGCTCGACGTCCTCCGCAAGCTGGCAGGCCGCACGCCCTTGCGGGTGGTGCCGACCTTCCTCGGGGCCCACGTTCCGCCGCCGGGCATCGATCGGGATCTCTATGTCCGCTCGCTGATCGATGAGATGCTGCCCGCCTTCAGGCCGTGGGCCGACTTCTGCGACGCGTGGTGCGAGGCGCCGGCCTTTACCGCGAAAGAGACCCGCGCCATCCTTACGCGGGCGCGGTCGCTCGGTTACGGGCTGCGCGTCCACGCGGCGCAGCTGGCGCCCGGGGAGGGCCCGGACATTGCGGCGGCGTTGGAAGCACGTAGCGCCGACCATCTCGAGTTCGCGACGCCGGCGCAGATCAGGGCGCTCGCCAAGGCAGGCACCGTGGCGGTGCTGTGCCCCGGCGCCAACTTCACCACCCACGGGCCGCGTCCCCCGATCGATGCGATGCGACAGGCGACGCTGCCAATGGCGATCGCTTCCGATCTCAACCCGGGGACTTCGAATTCCGAAAGCCTGCCACACGCGATGAGCCTGGCGTGCGTGCAGTGGGGCATGACGCCGGTTGAGGTGCTGCTCGGTGCCACCGTGCACGCCGCGCGCTCGCTCAAGCTCGACGGCGTAGCCGGCTGCCTGCAAGTAGGGAGCTTCGCCGACTGTGCCATTCTGGACGTGGAGACGCCCGAAGCCATTCCCTACTATGTCGGCGTGAATCGGGTCATCGCGACCGTGGCGGGAGGAGTCACCTGGCAGCCCTCGTAGAGTGTGTCCCCAATTTTTCCGAGGGACGGCGGCTGGAGGTCATCACCGAGATCGCGGATGCGATCAAGGCGGCGGGCGCCCGCGTGATCGATGTCCAGGCTGATGCCGCGCACAACCGGATGGTGGTCACCTTCGTCGCCGAACCCAGCCTCGCGGTCGATGCGGCGATGGCCGGAGCCGCCGTTGCCACCGAGCGGATCGACCTTCGGCAGCATCGGGGTGAACATCCGCGCATGGGCGCTACCGACGTGGTGCCCTTCGTCCCGTTCGCCGACCTGCCCATGAGCGTCTGCGTCGAGCTTGCCCACGCCTTCGGGGCGCGGTTGTCGAAAGAGCTTCGGGTCCCGGTCTATTACTACGGCGACGCCGCCACGCGGCCCGAGCGCCGCGAGCTGGAAAAGGTTCGCCGGAGCGGGTTCGAGGACCTGCTCGAGCACATCGGCGATGCCGACCGCGCACCGGACGAGGGTCCGGCAGCGGTCCACCCGACGGCCGGAGCGACGGCGGTGGGGGCCCGCATTCCATTGATCGCCTACAACGTCAACCTCAAAACGGCCGATCTGCAGATCGCCAAGGAGATCGCCAGGACCATCCGCGCCTCCTCCGGCGGCCTGCCGAACGTCAAGGCGCTCGGCTTCGCGCTCGCCGACCGCGGCCTGGTGCAGGTCTCGATGAACCTGACCGATTACCGCGTGACGAACATCTGGAAAGTCTTCACGGCGATTCGCGATGAGGCGAAACGCCACGGCGTTGAGGTCGACGCGTCGGAGATCGTCGGCACCGTCCCGCTGGCGGCGGCCGTGGGCGTGCTCAAGGACGCGGTGCACGAGCCGGCGTTCCGCATGGATCAGATCCTCGAGAAACGAGTTTGGACCGCGGAATGACGGTGCTGAGAGACCAGACGGTAGGCGCGTACCTCGAGGCCCTGGCCTCGACCGCAGCGGTCCCCGGCGGAGGGAGCGCGGCCGCCCTGGCCGCCGCCATGGGCGCGGCGCTGGTGAGCATGGTGGCCAAGCTCAGCGCCAGGAAGACGAAAAGCGTGGAGGACCGCGAGCTTCTCACCGGCCTCGTGCCGGAACTGGATCAGCTGGCCGCGCGCTTGCTCGAGCTGAGCCAGGATGATATCGACGCCTACCGGGCCGTGATCGACGCTCGGAAATCTGGGGCCCAGGCTGACATGCTGGCACGAGTGTACGAACGCGCGGCGGAAGTGCCGCTCGAGGCGGCCACCGCGGCGTCGCGCGCCATCGCACTCCTGCCCGAGGTCAGCCGCAGGTCCTGGGAGATGACCGCCTCGGACCTGGCCGTCGGGAGCGAGCTCTTGCAGACCGGCCTGAGTGGAGCCCTCGGCAACGTCGCCACCAACCTTCCCGAATTGCAGGGCGACGCCGCCGCGCGCATCGAGGCTGCCTACCGTGCGCTGCGCAAGGATGCCAATGGGTAAGCGAGCGACGGTACAGATGGTTGCGCTCGTCTTCGGGGCCATTTACCTTCTGGCGGGGATCCTTGGTTTTTTCAACCACGCGTTGCTGGGGATCTTCCAGGTCAACCTGCTGCACAACCTGGTCCATGTGGCGATCGGCCTCGGCGGCCTCGCGGCCGCCAACATCGGCGGCAGCGACATCGCGCTTCACCTCGTAACCGGAGGTGTGCTGGCCTATTTCGGGTTCGCCGCCCCGGTCTCAACCCGCTCCTCATAGCGCCGACGCCGATAAACTCAACTCGTGGCTGAGCCGTTCCCCTCGTTCGAAAGCAAGACCGTGACCATCGACGGCGTCAACCTGCACTACTTCTGCGGCGGCAATGGCCCGCCGCTGGTACTGGTGCACGGCCTCGGCAGCTCCGCGGCGGTTGAGTTCTATTACAACCTCGAACCACTCGCCGCGCATCACCGGGTGTTCGCCATCGACTTGCCCGGCTTCGGTCGCTCCGACAAGCCCGTGCTCGAGTACACGATCGATCTCTTCGTCAGGGCCGTATCTGACTTGATGGCCTGTGAAGGCATCGAGCGGGCGGCCGTAATGGGCGTGTCGATGGGAGGTCGCGTCGCGCTCGGCCTGGCCCTCGATTCGCCGGAGAAGGTCGAGCGCCTCGTTCTTGTCGATGCGCTTGGCGTGGGCGCGCCGCGTCGGGTGCTCGCCTACTCGATCTTGCTGACGAGGGGCCTCGGTGAGCTTACGCTCCGCGGCACGGCCCGAGCCTTGCGGCAGATGAACCCGGCGGTCATCCGGCGATTCTGGGGCTGGTACCTGAAGCGCCCGAACCACGTGGCGAGTATCTGGAGTGACGAACGGATCGCGAACCACGGCACGCTGCTGGCCACCCCCGAGTATCGCGCCGCCTACCTCTCGGCGCTGCGCTCGATCGCCGGGATGCGGCAGCTGCGCAATGGCGTCGTGGTCGAGGACCGCCTCCCGGAGCTTCGGATGCCGACGCTACTCATCTGGGGCGGGCACGACCACATCTTTCCAGCCAGCCACGCCCAGGCGGCGAAGGACAGAATTCCAAACGGACGCCTCGAAATCTTCGACGACAGCGGTCACACGCCGCAGATGGAGGAACCGGACCGGTTCAACCGGCTGGTGCTCGACTTTCTCCAGGAGCCGGCGCGCCGCCGTGGCGAGGGGGTCGCGTAACATGGCCCGCGAAAAGAAGCCTTCCGTTAGAGAGCGGGACCGGATGGCCGATGAGCGCGACCGGCTGGCCGACCAACGGGAGAACCTCGCCGACCAGCGCGAGCGAATCGCCGACGAGCGGCAGGTGCAGGCCGACGCCAGGGAGCGGGCTCTCGAAGAACGGGAGCGCGCGGTCGAGGGCCGGGAGCAACGGGTTCGCACCCACGACCGGGCTGAGGAGGCCGCCACCACCAATCAGT
>VBIS01000196.1 GCA_005880605.1 Chloroflexota bacterium | reverse complement strand
CGAGCCGGGCTGGCGCTGATTGCCGACGGCTTGCACGAGTATGAGGTACTGCCCGGGAACCCGCCGGAGTTGGCTCTGACCCTGCTGCGCGCAGTCGGCTGGCTCTCGAGGGAGGACCTGACCACCCGCACCGGGCATGCGGGTCCCGGGATGGCGACACCCGGCGCACAAGTCCTTGGCGGGCACCGGCTTCGCTACAGCCTATTTTTCCACCAGGGCGACTGGGAGGCTGGAGGCGTCTGGCGGATGGCGGAATCGACCCTCACGCCCCTGGTGGTCGGGCACGGCCCGGCCATCACCACCGCTGCCCCCCGCATCGAGCTCGCCCCGGACGTCATTCAGATGACCGCGTTGCTGCCACGTCCGGACGGCTACGAGCTGCGGATCCTCAACGCCTCCGATGGCCCGCGCGCGGCAAGCGTTCACATCGAACCGCGGCCCTCCGAGGTCACCTCTGTTACCCTCGCCGGCGATCTTCGGGAGTCGCTCGCGCTTGCCGACGGCGTGGTCAGGCTCTCGTTACCCGCCTGGGGAATCGCGACGCTTCGCGTCCGGATCTAAGCGGCGGCGAAGGCCTTCTCGCGGTTGATCCAGCGCGGCATCGCGTTGATCAATGCACTGCCTTCCACCTGCGTCTTGATGACGTATTCCAGGGCCCCGAGCTGAATGGCGCGCTTGATCAGGGTCGGCTCGCTGAAGTTCGACATCACGACCACGGGCGTGTTCTTGGTTTCGTCGGAAGCCCGCAGCGTCTGTAGCACCAGGATTCCGTTCTGGCGCGGCATCATCACGTCAAGCAGGATCACCTGCGGCTGGACACGGGTGCAGAGGTCGACGCCCGACACGCCATCGTTCGCGACCTCGACCCGATAGCCGTTGCCCCGAAACAGGGTCGCGTAGTAGTTGGCCGCGGTCTCATCGTCCTCGATGATCACGACCGTGCCCGCATTCGGCCCGTCGCCGGAATCCGCTGACGGAGTCTCGGGGTAGCCGACCGGGGGCGCCTCGTCCGCGTCGGCCTTAGCCGGCTCGGAATCGGATGACGACTCCGAAGCAATCGACGACTTCCAGGGCGCAAATGGTTCGGGTTCCGTCGCCGCGGAAACGGGGGAGGCCTCCGTGGCGTCGTCGATTGCGGGTGGCTCCTCCACGGCGGGCTCCTCGGCAGCGGGCTCCGTTGCTTCGGGCGTCCACGCGCTTTCCTCGGCCGGTTCCCAGCGGGTCGGGCGCCAGCTCCACTCCGCCGACCCCGGTTCGGGCTCGGACTGGCTTGGGGCAGTCGGTTCCGCCTCCGCCGCCGCCGCTTCCTCGCCAAAGAGCATGTCGCGCATCGACGCTCGAGGCTCCGGCGCGGGCTCGATTGCCGGCTGCGTTTCGGGATCGACCTCGGCCTCGGCGACCGGGGCCTGCGCCTCGTCGGTGGCAGCACGCTCCTCGCCTTCATCGGCTGTTGCCGATTCCTCGACCTCGGTCTCGGTGCTCTCGGGCTCGGCCGCGTTCGCTGTTTCCTCGATGCTCGGTCCGAACGGTAAGGCGAGCGCCGGGGCCTCGGCGGGCGGCTCTTTGACGGGACTGACGGCCCCCACCGCCGGCGCGGGCTGAGGGACGACCTTCAATTCGGGAAGAGCCACGATCGGCGGGACCGGGAGCGCGGGTGCCGCCGGCGCCGGGGGGGCGGCCGCGGGGGGTGTCCACCCGGTTGGTGGAAGAGGTTCAGACTTCGCCTGGACCATCTTCTCGAGGTTCTCCAGCACGTTGAAGTTGAAGCGGCGGCGCTTCGGTTTTCCGCGACGCCCGTTGTCCGGAGTGGCAGCTTCAGGAGCCATCGCTGGCGCGGGCGGTTGGTTACCAAAGGGCGGCGTCATGGGCGGCCCGACCGGCGCGGGCTGGGCCATCGGCGGTGCCGGCGCGGCCGGACCGCTGCTCGCTGGAGCGAAGGCAGGGTGCGAAAACGCGGGAGCGCTCGGTGGACCGAAGAAACCTGGGGCCGATGGCGGAATGGTCGCGGGAGGCGTTGGCCCCGGCTGCTGTTGTGGCATCGGCGCCTGCGGCTGGTAGAACGGTGCCGGACCTGGTGACTGCGGGGGCATGGGCCGGCCAGGAGCGGCCGGGTAGCCCCACGGCGATGGTTGCTGCGGTGCGGGCGCACCCCACGGGGTGTTTGGCGGTGCATACGGCGCACCCTGGGGCGGCTGGCCCATGCCCGCCTGGCCGGGGTTCGAGTTGGGTGCCCAGCCCGGGGGCGAGGGCGGCGAGTAGATCTGCTGGCTCGACGAAATCCCGGCTTTCGAGAGGGCGGTGCCGAGGTTGCGAGCATAGGTGCGCCCGCCCTTTACCGGTGGCAGTGCCCCGCTTTCAGCGGGAGCCTCCTCAGCCGAGGCGCTCGCTGCATACCGGCGGCCGCTGGAAGCGGCCGGAGCCGACTTGGCCGCCGCCAGGTCGCGCTGCAGGCGCTCGTTGCGCCAGCGGGCGATCAGTAACTGGATGGTGAACCAGCCCAGCAGGATCCCCAACACCACGATGGCTTTGTCGCGGTTGGCAAAGAGGAGATGGCTGAATGGCGCGAGGAAGTCCTGGAGGCTGCTCATGCCAGCCTTCCGACGCCGTCGAGGCGGCCAAATACGGCAGGGCAGGAGCGCTGGCTGGGCGCGGGCACGCTAATAGAACGGAGGGTGGCGGAAAGGCTGTCACTCGGCGGAAGCGGAAGTTACTGGACCGTCACGCGGAGGGTCAGCTACGCTCCGCCAGCCGTCGGTAACCGTCCCGCAGGCGGGGGATCAGCTGGCCGAAGTTCAGGGCCCAGCCGATGCCCACGACGCGGTCGGTGAAGAGGCGGGGATCGTCCGGATTCCAATAGGCGTCGCGGAAACGCTTAAAGGTGGGAAAGCGAAAATCATAGGGGACGCCACCCACCCGCCCGTGCCAGGTGCGCTGTCCCTCTGGCTTGTTCAGCTCCTGGGCGACCGCAGCCAGCGTAAGGAAGAGGACGGCGGCGCGCAGCAGACGATTGATCTTCATGCGTCAGCCCGCCTTTCGACCCTGGAAACCCAGGCTGGGCAGGTCCTCGCGCAACCCTTCCATCGACTTCGCATAAATCCAGTGGTCCAGCGCGGCCTTGGAAAAGACGATGCGGTCACCGACTTTCGTGAAGGGAATGCT
>VBIS01000195.1 GCA_005880605.1 Chloroflexota bacterium | reverse complement strand
CAGACCCTCGATGTCATCGCCCGCCAATTCGACCTCACCGATGTGCAGACCAGCTCGGATCTCCAATCCCAACGGTCGGACTGCTTCGACGAGGGCCAAGGCGCAGCGGACGGCCCGAGCCGGTCCTTCGAAAAGCACGAAGAATCCGTCGCCCGTCGTCCGCATCTCCCGCCCACCGTAGCGCTCTAGCTCTTCCCGGATTCGTGCGTGGTGGGCTTTAAGAATATCCGTCCAGGCCGTATCTCCCAGTTCAGCTGCGTGTTGCGTGGACCCGACGATGTCGGTGAAGAGCACCGTGGCCAGCATTCGATCGGGCTCGGGCTGGGTTCTGACCCCGGTCCGAAACTGCTCGATCCCACCCAGTACGGCGCCAGCGGCACCAATCCAGGGCAAGTGGTCCTCTCCGGCGAGCTCCACGAACGACGCCGCTGGAATCCGCTCGGCGAGATACCTTCCTGCCTCAACCGGGATTACCCGATCGCCCGACCGATGGAGGACGAGGGTGGGGACCCGGATCGTCTTAAGGATTGGTCGAACATCGATCTCTGCATTCATTCGAGTCAGAGCGAGAACGGCGCCGGGACTCGCACCCATCCGGAGGTACCGCGCCCAGTTGTCGCTGAAACGCCCGTCGCCCAGCTTGCTCGGGGCCCTGACATCGAGCCCGACCGGGCCGCCCCAGTCGCGCTCGATCTCGGCGAGGAAGGCCGCTTGCTGCTCAGGCGAGACTCCCCACGGGTAATCAGATGTCTGTTCCCGACGCGCATAGCCGCCGAACAGGATGATGCCGGTCGTTCGTCCCGGATAGGTTGCCGCGAAAAGCAAGCACATCGGTGCTCCCTCGGAGACGCCGAGAAGCGCTGCGCGCTCCGAGTCGACTGCATCGCATACGGTCCGCACATCGTCCATACGCTGCTCGAGGGTCGGCAGCTGAGTGTCGATCACTCGATCGGACAGCCCGGTGCCGCGTTTGTCAAAAAGGATTAGCCGCGAGAAGGAGGCGAGCCGCTCGAAGAAGCGGGCCATCGTGGGTTCGTCCCAGGCGGCTTCGACGTGGGAGATCCAGCCCGGCACCCATACGAGATCGCGCGGGCCCTCACCGAGCACCTGGTACGCGATCGAGACGCCGTCGGAGGCCGTGGCGTACCGCGTTTGATGTGAACGCACCTATGCGCAGCCGGGCTGAACTGGGTTCGGCGGCTCCTGTCGCGCCAAGCTGCGGGGGCCGCGAAATAGAGCAGGCACCGGCAAGCTCCGAGCTATTGGCGGGGCAAACGCAGCCACGTAGACGCCGGCCAGGACGAATGCCCCACCGGCGAGGAAGGCAAGGGTCACCGACTCCCCGGCGATCGCGGCCGCTACGGACACGGTCACCAATGGCATCAGCAGCATGACGTAGCTCGTTGCCGAGGCCGTCCAGCGCTGAATCACATACAGAAACAGCGAAAAGACCGCGACCGAGCCTGCGAGCGAAACATACGCCACCGCGATCCAGGTTTGTCCATCGCCTGGGAGGGCGTGCGCTTCTCTGGTGACGAACGACAGCACTAGCAGGATGACTGCCCCGGTACTCATTGCGACGGCGTTGTTGGCGACTGGGTGACATTTAGGGAAGCGTTTGACGACGACATTCGATTCGGCCATGCAGGCGGCCGCCAACAGGATCGCGAGCATTGATACCGTGGGCACATTCGAGCCGAGGCGCTGGCCGAAGACGACAACAATGCCTGCAAGGGCAAGGAGGGAGCCGGCAAGAGCCTGCGGACGGAACCGTTCGAGTCCCTGGGCAACCGCGAAGAGGAAGGTCAGAAGCGGAACCAGCGCCAGCACGACCTGGGCGAGGCCTGCTGGCGTCGCAACGAGACCCCAGTAGATGAACCCGAAGGCGCCCGCGAAGCCGAACACGCCGTAGAGCAGACTGCCGGTCAGGGCGGCTCCGCCCGGAAGCGGGACGCGACGGAGGCGGACGATGCCGAGGAGGACGATCGCAGCGATGCCAAAGCGAAGCGTCGCGCCCCAGAAGGGCGCGAGCTCGCGATTGCTGAAGCGTACCGCGACCCCGTTAACGCCGCCGAGCAGGACGACGGATAGGAACGCGGCGGTGGTAGTTGGAGTCCGTGTGCGGATCATCGCCGACTGTCACTGTACGTCGGATTCGTTCTCCCACGTCTGACGGGCTCGACCTCCTGATGGAATCACCTAAGTTGGATTTGTGTTCATGATCCTATGGCCTTGCCCCGTCGCGCTGCTCTCGAGGCAGCGCTATTGAGATCCGGCGATCCCTCAAACCTGACTCGCCTTCAGCGCTTGCGCCTGTTCGTACTGCTCGGCAGCCTGACGGCCTTTGGGCCTCTCTCGATCGATATGTATCTCCCGGCCCTCCCGGCCATCGCGCGAGACCTGGCGGCGAGTGAGTCCGTTGTCCAACTGACCCTCACCGCGTGCCTCATCGGGCTGGCGCTCGGTCAGATCGTCGCCGGGCCGCTCAGTGACAGTCTTGGGCGCCGCCGGCCCTTGCTGATTGGCGTCGCTGGATATGTGATCGTGTCCATGCTCTGCGCCATCGCACCGTCGGCATGGCTTCTGGTTGTCCTTCGGCTCATCCAGGGCCTGACGGGCGCCGCCGGCATCGTGATCGCCCGTGCCATCGTCCGTGATCTCTACGCCGGGTCGGCGGCCGCCCGCTACTTCTCTCGGCTTATCCTCGTGATGGGGCTGGCGCCGATCCTCGCCCCGGTCTTGGGCGCTCAGGTTCTCCGGATTAGCACCTGGCGCGGCATATTCCTGGTGCTGACGATCGTGACAGCCCTGCTTTGGCTCGGTGCGGCGCTTGCCTTGCCCGAAACCCTGCCAGCGGCGCGTCGGAGCGCGGGGAGCTTCGCCGGGACGTTGAACATCTTTGGTCAACTCATCCGGGATACGCCGTTCGTTGGCTATGCAGTGGCCGCCGGCCTTGCCTTCGGTGCGATGTTCGCCTACATCGCTGGCTCACCGTTCGTGCTGCAAGGCATCTTTCATGTCTCGCCGCAGACCTTCAGTTTGATCTTCGGGATGAACGCTGCCGGGTTTGTGTTGGCCAGCCAGATCAACGGCAGTCTCGTCAGTCGCATTCGACCGGCACGTCTGCTGACCGGTGGTTTGATCGCCAATGCGACCGCGGGCTTGGCGCTGCTGTTTGTCGTCGCCAGCGGGTTTGGACTGCTCGCCGTCCT
>VBIS01000194.1 GCA_005880605.1 Chloroflexota bacterium | reverse complement strand
CTGAACGGCCCCTATGTCCGCCGCTACGACTGCAAGGACGACCAGGGCTACCTGAGCGCGGCGTTCCTGCTCTGCAGCTTCTGGTACGTGGACGGGTTGATCGGCCTTAACCACCTCGACGCGGCGGAGCGCCAGTTAGGTGAGCTGATCGCGCTCTCTTCACCACTGGGTTTGCTGGCCGAGGGTAACGACCCGGCATCGGGCGCACCGCGGGGCAACTTCCCACAGGCCTACAGCCATCTGGGCTTGATCGACAGCGCGGTGCGCCTGGAGCGGGCCCGCGCGGCGCAACAATCCGAAGCGCAGGCGCGCGAGCCGCAGGAAGCTGCCGGCTAAGCGAGCCCGCAGGGCGAGCCGCCCTCGGCCGAGTGCGCCGGGCCCGTGGCACCACGCGGCTCGAGGATGACGAGCTTGGTCTCTTCGACCGACGGGGTCGTAGAGATTTGCAGCTTCGGCTGCGGCGTGAGGTCGGTCGCGCCCATCTCTTTGGCGAACTTCTCGAGACCTTCAAGGTTCTGCGCCAGCAGGGTGAGGCCCGGCAGCTTGTACGAGATCGGGATCACCAGCTTTGGCTCGATCTGGTTGACGATCTCGGTTGCCTGCGCGGAGTTGATGTGACTGCCGCCGCCAATCGGCACGAACAGCACGTCGATCTTGCTGCCGATCCGCTCCAGCTGGTCCTCGCTGAGTGAGTGACCGAGGTGACCGAGGTGACAGATGCGAAGGTCATCGACCTCCACGGTGTAGGCGAAATTCTTTCCCCGCTCCGCCCCCTTCTTGGCGTCGTGGTAAGTCTGCGTGCCGGTGATCGCGACCCCTTTGATCTCGAACTCGCCCGCGCCGGTCACGAGGTGTGGCTCACCGGCCAGTCCCTGGAGGCTGAAGTGGGTCGGATCGTCGTGGCTGAAGATGACGATTTGCACGTTTAGTCGGACGGGTGAAAGGCCGAGTTTGGGCTCGTAGGGATCGATCATCACGGTGGCCTCTCGGCCGCGTAGTCGCACGGCGTTCAGGCCGAAATAGGTGATTTCCATCGGCCCGTAGTCTACATGCGGTCGGGCGCGGAAACGCCCATTAAGCCGAGGGCATTGGCAATCGTAAGGCGCGCGGCTGAAGACAGCAGCAAGCGAGCGGCGGTCAGCGGCGCATCGTCGGTTACCACCCGGCAGTTCTTGTAGAAGCGGTGGATCGCGGCCGCCAGCTCATCGGTGAAAAACGCCAGACGGTGGGGTTCGATCGCCTCGGCTGCTTCGCGCACGACGTCCGGCCAGCGCAGCATCACGCGCATCAACTCGAGCTCCCACTCGGAGTCGAGCCGTGCCAGCGCGGGCTCGGCCCTCGTCCCGGCCCCAAAGGTGAGGACGTTAGCAAGCCGGGCATGGGCGTATTGCGCGTAGTAGACAGGGTTTTCGCTCGACTGTCGCCGCGCCAGGTCGACATCAAACTCCATCTGCGCATCGGCCGAGCGCAGGAGAAAGAAGTAGCGCACGGCATCGGGGCCGACATCGTCGAGCATTTCCTTCAGGGAGACACCGACACCGGCGCGCCGCGACATTCGCACGGTTTCCTCGCCGCGCTTCACGGAAACCAGTTGGACCAATAACACCGTCAGACGGAAAGGCTCGATGCCAAGCACGGCGAGCGCCTCCTTGACCCGTCCGACCTGACCCTGGTGATCAGCGCCCCAGACATCGACCACGCGGTTGAAGCCCCGCTTCTCGAACTTGTCGCGGTGATAGAGGATGTCCGACCAGAAGTAGGTTGGATAACCGTCGCGCTTGATCAGAACCTCGTCTTTTTCGCCGCTGGTTTTGAACCAGACCGCGCCGTCCTTCTCTTCGATGCGTCCCAGGTCACGCAGCTTGCGCATGGTCTCCTGGTCCCAACCTGCGTAGAGACTGCTTTCGAGGAAAAGGTGGTCGTGGCTAATGCGTAGCCGCGCCAGGTCTTCTCTTACGCTACGTTGGACCCACTCGATACCAAGCTCGGACAACGTCGAGGGTTCTGGGGAGATACCCTCGGCGGCGGCTCGCGCGGCAATTTCCCCAACGTACTCGCCACTGTATCCGTCTTCGGGTATCGGCAGATTTAGCATTCGCGCTTGAATCGATTCACCGAAGAGTCGAATCTGCCTCCCCTTGTCGTTCAAGTAGTACTCGCGCTGGACATCGAACCCGGATGCTTCCAGAATTCGCGCAGCGACGTCGCCGACGACGGCGCCCCTGGCATGACTGAATAACAGCGGTCCGGTGGGATTCGCACTCACAAATTCGACCTGGACCCGCTGGCTTCCACCAAGATCGTTTCGCCCCCACTGTTCGCCCGCGCCCGCGATCAGCGCCAGCTGCGCTTGCAGCCAGGCCGGCTCCAGGGTGATGTTGATGAACCCCGGCGGCGCCAGCGCGATGCGGCCAAGGGACGGGGGCAGGGCCATCGCGGTCGAGAGCTCGGTAGCAATCGCCATCGGGGCCCGATGGAGCGTCTTGGCGAGCTTCAGGGGCAGACTCACCGAGTAGTCGCCATGAGCCGGGTTCTGGGCTCGCTCAACCAGCACCGCCGGCAAGGGGCTCCCGGCCGGCCAACCGCTGATCGAGGTGACCGCCTGCCGGACCGCCTGATCGATGATCGACGATGGAGACCTGGGCGGCGACGCGATCAGGGGTGCGTTCCGAGCGTGACCTGGAGCACCTGGTTCTTGCCGCTGCGGGAGATGGTGATGCTCACCCTGGTGCCGGGTGCGTACTGGCGCAGCACGTCCGCCAGCGGATGGGAATCATCGATGGACTGGTCATTCACCTTGGTAATGACGTCGCGGATCTTCACCCCCGCATGGTCCGCCGGCGATCCGGGCGTGATCGCGGTGACCACGGCGCCAACCACCAGCCCGTTGGCCGCGGCGGTGGTCTCGTCGAGCTGGTTGTAGGTCACGCCGAGGAACGGCCGGTTGACGTGCCCGGTCTGGATCAGCTGGTTCGCGATGTCCCGGGCGGCGTTGCCGTCGAGGGCGAAGCCGAGGCCGGGGCCAGCCTGCGCCTGCTCGATCGCAAAGTTCACGCCGACAACCTGGCCGGCGGAGTTCAACAGGGGACCTCCGCTATTGCCTGGGTTGATTTGGGCGTCGGTCTGGATGGCGTTCAGGATGTTTTCCGCCTGACCCGTCGACGAGTTCGGTATCGAGATAAAGCGGTGGAGGGCACTGACAACCCCCTTCGTTACGCTGTTCTGCTGGCCGAGCGGGCTCCCGATCGCGATGGCGAGCTGCCCCACCTTGAGCGCGCTCGAATCCGCCCAGTTGAGGACGGGCAAGTCCTGCGCATCGATTTTGATGACCGCGACGTCGTCTTCGGGGCTGGTTCCAATGACCCGCGCATCATATTTCTTCGCCTGGTCACGCAGGATGACCTGCAATTGGCGCGCATTTTCGACCACATGGTTGTTGGTGACGATGTAACCATCCGCGCGGACGATGAACCCGGACCCGATGCCGTGCTGCTCCTGTTGGAGGAACAGGTCGGGCGAGGTAATCGTGGTCTTGATCTCGACGACGGCCTTTCCGGCCTGGGCGGCGACGCTGATGACGGCCGATTCCTCGGTCAGGTTATTGGTAATGGGCGCCAGGGGTGCCACCACCGCGGTGCCCGACGGCGTCACCTTGATCAGCCGCGGAGCCAGCAGGATCGTGGCCGCCGAGCCCACCAGCCCGCCGAGGATCGCGCTCACCAGGATGGCCACGATAATGCCTGACCGGCGGCGCGGTGGCGCAGGCTTCTCGACCGGCACCGGCGATAGGGGTGCCGGTTCCGGTGTGGGTGGGAAGT
>VBIS01000204.1 GCA_005880605.1 Chloroflexota bacterium | reverse complement strand
GACGTCGCTCACGCTGGCCGCCCTCGCCGGTGGCGCCTTCTCTGCCGGCGGAGCGGCGGCCGTGAACTGCTGGTTCGATCGCGACATCGATGCCGTGATGGCGCGCACCTGCACCCGCCCGATTCCATCCGGTCGCATCGCGCCCGCGAATGCGCTGGTCTTCGGCCTCGGGCTGTCGGCGCTTGGCTTTTTCGTGTTGGCGCTGGCGAGCAACTGGCTGGCGGCGCTACTCGCCCTTGCCGGCGGCCTTTTCTATGTCCTCGTCTACACCATGTGGCTGAAGCGTTCCACCCGCCAGAACATTGTGATCGGCGGCGCCGCCGGCGCCTTTCCCCCACTCGTCGGGTGGGCCGTCGTGACGGGTGCGGTCACGCCGCCGGCCCTTGTGCTCTTCGCCGTCGTCTTCTTCTGGACGCCGCCCCACTTTTGGTCGCTCGCCCTCTTACTGCGACGGCAGTACCAGGCGGTGGGTGTACCGATGCTGCCAGTGGTCGCCACCGACGCCGACACGCGCCGGTCGATTGTCATCTATTCGGTGGTGCTGCTGGTGGTGAGCCTGATCCCCAGCATCTGGTTTGGCCCGGTCTACGCCGTGGGTGCAACCGCGCTCGGCGGCGCCTTCCTCTGGATGGCGTGGCGCGGACTCACGGCTGAGGGCCTTCGCTGGGCATCGCGCCTGTTCCACTTCTCGCTGGCTTATCTCGCCGGGCTGTTCGCCCTGGCGGCCGCCGGCTCGCTTTTGTCACACTGAACGCCACCATCGGCACGCGACCATACCCCGGGCTCCCCTGGTCGTTGCGCTTCAAGATCCTGGGCGCCCTCCTGCTGGCCGGCGTCCTGATCGTCCTGGTTGGGACCCAGCTCCTCAACCAGCGTGCGCCGATCAACGTCACCCTCTACGGCGGGCACGCTATCGTCGGCCAATCCGCGCCCGACTTCGCCACCCAGACGCTCGACGGCAGCCGGGTCCGGCTCAGCCAGTATCGCGGCAAGCCGGTCCTGCTGAATTTCTGGGCCACCTGGTGCGCGCCGTGCCAGGACGAGATGCCGCTGATCCAGCGCGCCAGCGATGTCTACAAAGCCCAGGGCCTGCAGGTCCTCGCTGTCAATTACCAGCAGACGAGCACCAGCTCGATGCGAGCCTTTCTGCGCAAAGTCGACGCCCGATTCCCGGCGGTCTACGACCCCGCGGGTCAAATCGCGGGAGCGTATGGTGTGAATGTGGGTCTGCCGGTCAGCATCTTTATCGACCGATCCGGCAAGGTGAGCTTCATCCAGCTGGGCCAGATGTCGGACGCCATTCTCCAACAGCACCTGCACGCGATTCTCTAACCATGGCGCTGGGTCTCTCCCTCATTTTTGGCGTGCTCTACCTTCTGGGAGGCCGGCGACCGGTGCGACTGGTCGATGCACGGCCTCGCTGGAACAGCCGCCGGTGGCGGGCGGTCGCCTTCTTCGTCGCCCTGAGCCTCGTCGCGGCTGGTCTATCGGGACCCGTGGACGCGCTGGCGCGGGCATCGATGGCGACCAGGACAGCCCAGCTGATCGCCCTGCTGATGGGGGTGGCGCCGCTGCTGGTCCTGGGTGCGCCGGAACCTCGGTTTCGCCGCCTCCTCAACGGTCGAGCACGGCCCTCACGGCGCTCATTCGCCACGCCGATCGTCGCCTTCCTCCTCTTCAATGGCGCCATCGTGCTCGCGTATCTGCCGGCGATCTATCGCGTCACCGCCGGGCCTGGCTGGCCGCGCGAACTCGGACAGATCGCCATGGTGGGACTGGCTTACTTCTTCTGGTCACAGGTCATCGCCCAGCCAGCTGCCGAGTGCCGGCTGTCGCACCTCGGCCGAGTGGTTGTCCTCTTCCTCTCG
>VBIS01000203.1 GCA_005880605.1 Chloroflexota bacterium | reverse complement strand
CGCTCCAGCCGAGGTCGTCGCCGGACGCGGCGATGTAGCCGTCCAGGCTCAGGTTCATGCCAAAGGTCAGTTTCCGCATGGCGTCAGCCTACTGTGAGTGGGTATTCGGCGGACAGACCAACACGGCGCGGAAAATTCATCGGTCAGACCACACCGAGGGCCGGTTGACCACCACTAGACCTTGACACTACGAACATATGTTCGTATAATAGAACCCATGAAGCTGGGGGTGGGGGGAACAGCAGCGGAGACGAGCGTCCGCCTCGAGGATCTGGTCACAGCCATCGACGCGCATCTCCAGTATTTCGACCGAGTGATTGACGAGGACCTCGCGCGCGTAAGCCGGCTCCGCCGTGCTCGGCGCCAGCTAGAGCTACAGATCTGGAAGACGTCACCGCTCTTTTGCAAAACTCGATGAGCGGCGTCGCGGCCCCTGTGCGAAGCGACCACGCCGAACTGGCTGTCTCCCACGTCATCGACGAAGTCCTTGAGCGGGTCGTCGAGGACCTGCCTTACGACGACGTCACCGGCAGGCTTCAGCGGCGCCAGTACGTGATCGATCGCCTCAAACTCGAGTTCTCCAAAGACGCCGGCCGGCTGGCAGCGACGTTTGCAAACGAGGATGCTGGGGAACGCCTGGACGCACCGACCGCGGGCGAGTGGATCCGACATAACTGCAAGACCTCGCGCAGCATCGCCTATGACTGCATCAACGTTGGCGAGCAACTCCACAGACTTCCAAAATCCGCCGATGCGCTTGCCACAGGCGCGATCGGCTTCGCCCACCTGTCGGTGATCGCCCGCACGTCGAGCGCCATAACTGACTCGACTCCAGAATCTGCCTTCGTTGAAGATGAGCTCCTCGAGCGCGCCCGCGAATGCTCAGCCGGGCGTCTGTGGCATTACTGCATGCGCTTGCGCCACGCGCTCGATCCCGAAGGTGTGGCACGCGAGCAGCGAATCGCGGTCGAGGAGCGCAGGCTGCAGTTCAGCGTCTGGGAGGACGGCTCACTCTTCATCAGCGGCCAGCTGGACCCGATCGGTGGAGCGGCCGTACGCACCGCTCTCGAGCCGCTTGCCCAGCCGATGGGCCAGGGCGACGACCGCTGCCTCGAGCATCGCCAGGCCGATGCGTTCGTCGAGCTCGCGACGCATTCTCTCGATGCCGGGTTGGTGCCGCAGCACGCGAGCCAGCGGCCGCACCTCCAGGTCACGACGTCGCTCGAAACCCTTCGCGGACTTCGAGGATCACCGGCGGCGGACATGGAGTTCTCGACGCCGATCTCGTCAACCACCGTACAGCGGTTGGCATGCGACGGGAACATTGCGCGAGTGGTGTTCGGTCCGGACTCCGTCGTGGTCGACGTCGGTCGGGCGGTTCGCGTGATCTCCGGAGCAACCCGGCGTGCCCTCAACGCCCGCGACCAGCACTGCCAGTGGCCTGGCTGCGAACGCACGGCTTCCTGGACCGCCGCTCACCATCTCGTGCATTGGATTCAGGGCGGCGCTACCGATCTGTCCAATCTGACCCTCCTCTGTCATCGACATCACTGGATGGTCCACGAGGGCGGATGGAAACTCGCCCGCTCGGATGACGGCCGACTACTGGCAATCGCGCCCGTCTACGACTACTACCACGTACGCGCGCCTGACACAATCCCCGTCACCTGAGGTCGACGCTTTCGCACAATGGTTCGTGAGTGGCAGACGAGATCCGCATCGGCTGTTCCGGTTGGTCATATCCGCACTGGCGCAAACGCTTCTATCCGGAGAAGCTGCCGGCGCGGCAGCACTTCGCTTACTACGCCCAGCACTTCAACACGGTCGAGCTCAATAACTCCTTCTATCGGCAGCCGACACGGGAGCGCTTTGTTAGCTGGTCCGAGCAGGCGCCGCCGGGCTTCCTGTTCGCCGTCAAGGGCAGCCGCTACGTCACCCATATCAAGCGGTTGGCGGTCGAGCCGAAATCGATCGACCTGGTTGTTGACGCGGCGCGCGGGCTCGACGACAAGCTTGGCCCGATCCTCTTCCAGCTTCAGGCGAACTTCCACCTCGACTTCGAGCGGCTCGAGCGCTTCGTCGGCTTGCTGCCGGCCGACGTGCGCATCACGCTGGAGTTCCGGCACGACTCGTGGCTCGTGCCCGCCGTATTCGACCTGCTACAAGCACAACGCATCGCCCTCAGTATTCCCGATCATCCCAAGATGCCGCAGTCGTTCGAGGTCACGAGCGACTTCACATATATAAGGATGCATCTGCCTCCAAGCGGGCTCGGCTACGGCGAGCGAGCTCTGCAGCCGTGGGCCGACCGAATAATCGGATGGCACCGTGCGAACCTCGACGTTTTCGTCTACTTCAACAACGACATGGAGGGCCACGCCATCAAAGACGCCCAGACGCTGATCGCACTCGTCGCCGGTAAAGTAGGCACGGCATGATCACCAAACTCCCTGGCGTCGCTCCCTTCTACGAGGGATGGCGATTCACGAATGACCGCCTCATGGAGCGCATCGGCACACCGGCTCCCGACGCGTGGGGCGAACGAACTCGTGCCGGCACTCGAATCGACCTGGGCGATCGTTGACGATTGCCTGAACCGATGGACGCCGGCGATGCTGCAGGATATTTTCCAGCGAGAGCGCGACGGCCAGATCCAGATTCACACGCGCCAGTCGGTGCTGATGCGTCTCCTCATCCACGACGCGTATCACTGTGCCGAGATCGGCCAGACGCTGGGCATGCACGGACTTTCGGAGGTCGACATCTGGACCGGCCGCGCTCAGATCCTCCCGGCGCGAACCTGACAGGCTCGCTGAAGCGGGTTCGTTCCGGATCGCCGTTATGTTTTGCATGGCAGAAAGGCCGGCCTGGCTAAAGGCGAGAGCCGGAAGGGTCGCGATCACGATAGGTCTGCTCATGTGCGCGCCCGGGATCCTCGGACTTGTTCTGGGCTTCGTCCTCCGCGAACACGAAGGCGCCAACGTGCCGCTCTGGAGCCTTTCGAGGGCCATCAACTTGCCGATCTGGATGGGCCTGATATTCCTAGCCGGGGGAATCGGCTATATCGTCTGGGGCACGATGCGCCTGCGATCGCTACGGTGAGAGCTAGGTGGCGGGAAGGCCGGGATTCGAACCCGGGGAGCGGAAACACCCGCTCAAGCGCTTAGCAGGCGCTCGCATTCGACCACTCTGCCACCTCCCCGCGGAGGCGGTAGCCAGTTTACCCTGTTTCCATGAAAGCTTCTGTCGATGCGCAATGGGAACGGTACGGCCGGGCCCTGATCAGCTCGATGAGCGAGGTGCTGGAGGAAACCCCAGACCACATCCACGCGAACCTGCTCGAAACCGCCGACTACTGGCTCTCGCTCGGCCTGGTGCTCGGATTGCGCGAGCCTGACCAGGCGCAGCAGCTTCTCCAGGTGATCGAAGCCTATGAGGCGGAGCGCGGCGAGTTGGCGCGTGATGCGAAGAGCCTGATCGGCCAGGTCTTTACGTGAGGCGCCGCGGGCTGGTCTCGCAAATGTACGCGGCAGCCCGGCTGGCGAACGACATCTCGACGCTCGCCTCAGGCGATCCCCGCCGGATCGCTCGCCGCGCCAAGAACAAGATCGTCGGTCGGGCGCTCGGCCGCGCCGGCCTCTGG
>VBIS01000202.1:3768-5041 GCA_005880605.1 Chloroflexota bacterium | reverse complement strand
CCGGCGACACCGTGAGCGTCGTCATCCCGTCGTAGAGGTCCTCCTCGTTGAGCACCATCTTGTCGGTCTCGTAGTCCTGCGCCTGCAGGTTGAGGGCGTCGGCTTTGACGCGAACGTTGATGTCCTTGCTGACGAGGATCACCGGTGTGCCATTGCTGTCGGCCTTGAGCTGAAGCGTCAGCGCGATCACCTGGTTGTCGGCCTTGTGCGGGTCGAGGTCCTCCGGCAGGTGCGCGGTGCTCTCGTGCGTCAGCACGACGCGCAGGGTGCCGCCGTACTTGAGGGCCACGCCCTCGGACAGCTTGCCGGTGGCGCGCAGGTCATCGAAATGATGGGCGATCAGGCGAGCGTGCCGGCCGACCTCATCCTGCCGGCGCTTCTGGCCGTCGATCTCCTCGATCACGGTCAGCGGGATCACGATCTCGTTGT
This sequence comes from Chloroflexota bacterium, assembly GCA_005880605.1. Lineage (GTDB taxonomy): Bacteria > Chloroflexota > Dormibacteria > CF-121 > CF-121 > CF-13. The sequence goes on along the minus strand of VBIS01000202.1, from coordinate 4,612 downwards.
CCTCGAAGGAGAAGATCGCGTTGGGATCGTGCAGCAACACGTTGGTGTCGAGGACGTAAATCTTCTTCAATTTTGGAGCCTCATGCTTGCGCCTCTTTCGGCATCGGCGCGCTGGTGTATTCTCCCTGGTATTCCAACGGCAGCAGCGCCGCGATCTTTGTCATCAGGTAGTCGGCGCTCTGCTGATGGTCCATCGGGCTGCCATCCTGATTCCGCTCGGGCAACTGGAATGGTTCGCCGAAGGTCATCGAAACGTCCGCCGGCCGCGGAAACCTCTGCTGCCGGCTGAGCACGTTCTGCGTCCCCGTGATCGCGATCGGCACCAGCGGCGCCCCGGAACGGCGGGCGATGAACCCGGCACCCGGCTCCGCGCGCAGCAGCCGTGCGCTCTCGGAGCGGTGGCCTTCGGGGAACAAGACGACCGCCGATCCCTGCTTGAGCAAACCAAACGCTCGGCGGAGCGCCGTGCGGTCGGGGGAGTGGCGCACTACCGGAAACGCATGGTAGCCGCGCATCAGCCAGGCCCAAAAGCCGTGGAAGAGCTCGGCCTTGGCCATGAACCAGACCGGCCGCGGGGTCCAGCCCCCGATGATGGCGGGATCGACGGCGCCCACATGATTCGACACGATCAAAAGCGGACCGGAGCGGGGCAGGTTGGCCGTACCGCCGAGGTGGAACTTTGAACCCAGAAGGAGGCGGGTGAGGAGCCGTGCAAGACCAGTTAGGAAGGAATAGCTCAAGATCAGTGCTTAGGCAGCCGGACCATCACTTCATCGAAGACCTGACCGACCGACTTACCCTCAGTCGCGACGATTATAGCATCGGTTGCCGGCCGTAACGGCGC
>VBIS01000202.1:0-3707 GCA_005880605.1 Chloroflexota bacterium | reverse complement strand
GAAAGATCACCGTTCCGATGTCGCGGCCGAGCACCACGGCGTCGCCTCGGGCCGCGCGCCGCTGCGGCTCGACCAGCGCGCGGCGGATTTCTGAGATCTGGGCAATGCGCGAGAGGTCGGCGGCGATCACCGGATCCTGTGCCTCGAGGCTGACATCCCGTCCATCGATCGCCAGCAGCGGGCCGGCTCGATCGCTCGACGGCGAGGTGTTGATCTCGATGTGCAGGCGCTCGAGCATCTGCGTGAGGGCGGCGACATCATCCATGGCGATTCCCCGGCGCCGAGCCTCCACCGTGACCGCACGATAGAACAGCCCGGTGTCGACCAGCGCGAAGCCGAGGGCATCCGCCACCAGTCGCCCGACGGTGGTCTTCCCGGAGCCGGCCGGACCATCGATCGCCACGATCACGGAAGACCCGCCGCGGCCTTGAGTCGCGCAACCTCGGCCGCGCGCAGCGACCGCACCTGACCCTCCTCGAGGTCGCCCAATTCGAGCCCATCGATGCGCACCCGTTGCAGGTCGAGCACCCGATGGCCGAGCGCCTGCCAGAGTCGGCGCACCTCGCGCTTGCGACCTTCACGCAGCACCATCGACAGCCGTGTCTCGCCCGGGCTGCTCTCGAGCACCAGAGCCTCGGACGGCGCAAACCGCTCCCCTCTCACAACCATCCCCTCGGAAAGCCGGCGGAAGGCATCCTCCTCCGGTCGGCCCGCGACGACGACCCGGTATTCCTTTTCGACATGGTAGCGCGGGTGCATCAGCCGTCCGGCCAGCTCGCCGTCGTCCGTCAGCAAGACCAAGCCGCGGCTATCGAGATCCAGACGGCCGACCGGAAAGACGCGCGGAGCCCGATCCGGCAGGCGATCCGTGACGGTCTCCCGGCCACGATCGTCACCAACGCTGGTCAGCACGCCGACCGGTTTGTTCATCATCAGGTAGGTCCAGTTAAGGGCGGGCTCGACCGGTCGCCCGTCGACCAGGACCGTATCCACGCCCGGCGTGACCTGCTGGCCGGCGATAGCCGGGATGCCGTTGACCGAAACCGTTCCCGAGGCGATCAGGCGGTCGGCCTTTCGCCGCGCCGCTACGCCGGCGCGTGCTAGGAACTGGTTGAGGCGGATTGTGGTGGCGGTGGCAGCTCTTCCAGGCTGCGCAGACCTAGGATCTGGAGGAACTTCATGGTGGTGCCGAAAAGCCGCGGCGTGCCCGGCGCATCGAGACGGCCGGTCTCCTCGATGAGCCCCTTTTCTTCGAGGCTCTCCAGCACGGCCTCACAGTTGACGCCACGAATCTCTTCGATCCGCGCCCTGGTAAGCGGTTGACGGTAGGCGATGATGGCCAGCGTCTCGTATGCCGCCGGCGAGAGTCGCGACGGGTATTCGGGGCGCAAGACGCGGCGAACCACGTCGGCCTGCGCCGGGTCGGTGACCAGCTGGAGCTGATCCTGGTGTCGCTGGAGAAAGAGTCCGCGACCTGCCAGCGCCTGGCTCAGGTTGGCGGCCGCCGCCTCGATATCCGGCAAGGTCGATTGCAGGATGTCTTGCAGCTCGAGAACGGTGACCGGACGGTTCAGCGTGAAGAGCACCGCCTCGAGCGCGGCCATCAGTCCTGCCGTGTCACGCACCTGGGTCGCGCTCTCAACCATTGAGCTCATGCTTCGTCCTTCTTCTCCTGTCTGTGGACGCTGATTTCGCCGAAGGTGCCCTCCTGCGCCACGCGGGCCTCACCGATTCTAATCAGCTCGAGAAGCGCAAGAAAGGTGACGACCGCCTCCAGCCGGGTGCGGGCGTGGCGAAATACCGCACTGAAGTTGAGTTGTGGTTGACGGACCAGCATCTGACGAAGCTCCTCGAGCTTGTCTGCCAGCGAAACCTGTTCCATCTCCACCGTGACTGGCCCGGGCGGCGGCAATCGGTCCAGCACCTGCTGGAAGGCGCTCGCCAGCGCATCGAGGCTCACCTGCACGCGGGCTTGCGGGATCACGTCGGGCTCGAGCAAGCCGGCGAAGGTGAAGCGCCCGCTGGCATGGCGGCGCATCAGGGAGTCGGCGAGCTCTTTGAAGCGCTTGTACTCTTCGAGCCGCCCCTTGATGGCGTCTTCCCACGCCTGCAGATCCTCCTCCTCCCCGACCTGCGCCTCCGGCATCAAGGCGGCGGCCTTGAGCTGGACCAGGCGCGCGCCGATCACGAGGAACGCGGCGAGCCGATCGAGCGGCGGACGCTCGTGTTCGATGGCGCGCAGGTAGTCATCAGTCAGGCTGGCCAGGGGAATGGCCCCAAGGTCGACCTCCGCGCGCTGTGCCAGCGTCAGCAGCAGCTCGATCGGTCCGTCGAAGGCGGCCGTGCGGACCAGGTAGACGGGATCGCGCTCGAGCTCGGCCGCGACCTCTCGACTCAATTCCGTCCGTCCGCTCGTTGCAAGCGTCGGGTGATCTCAGACGTTGGGTTGGGGGCATGGTGTTCCGCCACGATGGCGGCGAGCTCGGGCGCCCCGGCGGCACGCAGCCGCTCCGCACCGATGCGGGCGTGATCGACGTAAACATCATGTCGGCGCGCAAAGCCGGGGCGTGCCCGAAGCAGCGCCTGCAGGAGCCGCGGCGATGCGGCCCGCAGGAAGACCGTCAGGCTCCGATCCACCACCGAGAACTCAGCGCCCGCCTTGCCCACGTCGTGCAGCAAGGCCGCCTGTTGCAGCAAGCCGTCGGGCTCGCCCTCGAGACGCCTCACGGTTACGAGCACGTCCAGTCCGTGCCGCTGGTCATTGACCGGCAACCCCGCAAACAGCGGCCAGAGCGCCGGCCCCAGCAGGTGCTCAACCGCGGCCCGTTCCCGCTCGGTGACCCGTGCCGATGCATGGCGCCAGAACTGGCCGACGCGATGCCGGGCGGACCCGGTCATTCGTCCCCATCGACGAGCGGCAGACCCCAGCGCAGTTTCCGGCGGAGCAGCTCGAAGAAGTTGGGACCGCCGTCGAAGCGCACCAGTTCCACCGCCAGGCCGGGAGCCGCGATCTGGACTTCTGCGCCCGGTTCGAGGTCGGCATTCTGCTGCCCGTCGCAGGTCAGGATGGCCGACGCGTTGGGCAGGCGGAGGGTGACGCGGGCCTGTTCGGGTAGGACGATCGGTCGATTGAAGAGGCTGTGAGGGTTCAACGGCATGAACACGATCGCCCGCACGTCGGGATGAACGATCGGGCCGCCCAGAGACATCGCGTAGCCGGTCGAGCCGGTCGGCGTCGACACGATGACGCCGTCGGCGTCGAACTGGCCCGCGGGGAGGTCATCCACCAGCGCCTCGATCCGGATCAGGTTGATCTCGCTCCCCTTGTGCACGACGACGTCATTGAGCGCGTGGAACACGCGCTCACCAACCCGCGCCTCGAGCAGGGCCCGACGCTGCAGCTTGAAGTCGCCTGCGGCCCAGCGGTCGAGCGCCTTGCCTTCCTCGCCGAGCTGGACCTGGGTGAGGAATCCGAGCCGGCCGGCGTTGACCCCCAGGACCGGGATGTGGGCGGCCGCCGCCTGCTGGGCGGTCCAGAGCAGGGTGCCGTCGCCACCGACACTGAGGATCAACCGCGTGCCGTTCAGGTCGCCGGCCAGCGCGCCGGGACGCTCTTCCGCCGTTGCGCAGTAGGTCCAGACGCGAAAGCCATGCGCTTCCAGCCGCCGGCGTGCTTCCATGACCGGCGCGCCGCCGATGTCGATGCG
>VBIS01000037.1 GCA_005880605.1 Chloroflexota bacterium | reverse complement strand
TTCGGCGTTTACCGCCGAGAGCACCTTCTGCACGTCGCCGATCACGGCATAGTCGGCCTGGGCCACAATCGGGGCGGCGGCATCGGTGTTGATAGCGAGGATGTGCTTGGCGGCGCGACAACCCACCATGTGCTGGATGGCGCCGCTGATCCCGCAGGCGATGTAGAGATCCGGCGCGATCCTCGTCCCGGTCTGGCCCACCTGGTCGCTATGCGGTCGCCAGCCCAGGCTGGTCACGGCACGCGAGCAGCCGACGGCACCGCCGAGCAGGTCCGCCAGCTCTTCGAGCGAGGCGAATCCTTCCGCGCTGCCGACGCCGCGGCCGCCGCCGACGACCACGCGCGCCTGCGCCAGCGAGATCTTTCCGGTGTCGGCCTCGACCTGAGGGACGAGTCGCACGCGGAAATCTTTGTCGTCGAGCACCGGCGCAAAGGCACGAGTCGCGACCTCGGTACGGCTGGGCGATGCCTCCGCCGCCAGAGCATGCGGCGCGAGCGTCAGCAGCTTGACCCGACCCTTGAGATGCGACTCCTCGAGCAGGCTGCCACCCCAGCGCTGGCGGGTCACGACGAATGGATCAGCCGTCGCGACCTCGGTGCAGTTGGCGGCCATCGGCAACGCCATGCGCGCACCAACGTGCGCCATGACCTCGCCGCCTCGGTCGCTCGCCGTCCCGATGACGATCTCGGGGTTGAGCTGGTCGGTCAGATCGGCGAGAGCATGCCCCCAGGCAGCCGGCGCGTAGTCCGCCAATCGTGGATCGTCGGCCACGTGCAACGTGCTCACGCCGTACGAGGAAAGGATTCCCGCGGCCGCTGCGCCCCTGGAACCGATCACTGCGGCCTCGAGCGGCCTACCCGACGCGCGCGCGACCCGTCCCGCCATCGTCAGCACCTCGAGCGACAGCATGGTCGGAGCTCCGGCGGCATGCTCGATAAAGGCGAGGACCATGCTCAGAGCAACCGCAGGCGCCGCAAGAGCTCGACCACCTGAACGCCGGCGTCGCCTTCCTTGCCGAGGATCTCGACGGTGTGGCCGACCTGGACCGGCAATTTGAGACGGATCTTCTCGAGCCCACCATCTTGCCACTCCGGCTTGAGCCGCTGGATCTCCTTCTTCTTCGCCTTCAGGCGCCCGGGGAGTGAAGGGTAGCGCGGCAGGTTGATTCCTTCTTTCACGGTCAGCACGGCCGGGAGCTGCACGTCCGCTATCTCCCAGCCCGATTCCGTCTGGCGGCGAACCATGGCGCGACCGTCGGTAATCTCCAGCGCCTTGATGCCGGTCACGCATGGAAGATCGAGGGCGTCGGCCACCCGGACACCCACCTGGTACCCCGCACTATCGGCTGACTCGTTCCCGAACATCACGAGGTCATAGGTGCGCCCGGCGTCGCGCTCTTGCTCGATCGCCGCCACGATCGCCGAGGCGGTCGCGACTGGATCCCACTCGCGACCGTCGGTCTCCAGCAACATGGCGCGCTCGATACCCAGCGCCATCGCGTCGCGAAGCTGGTCGACGGCGGCCTCCGGGCCGAGCGTCAGCACGGTCGAGCTCCCACCGTGTTTTTCGGTAAGTCGCACCGCCTCCTCGACTGCGCATTCTTCGTGGGGGCTAACCGTAAACCCGAGGTAGCGCGTGTCGATCTCCTGGCCATCGGGCGTCAGCGTGATCTGCCCGGCGGTGGCGGGAACGCGTTTGATGCAGACCAGGATGTTCATGGCAGCCACGGATCAGCTCCGGACGCGGGTGTTCTGCGGATCGAAGAGTGGCGTCGGCCCGACGACCGCCACCGTCGCGGGATACTGTTCGCCAAAATATTCGATCGCGAGTTTGGTGCCAACCTTCGCGTGCTCCGGCGGGAGGAAGCTCATCAGGATGGTCTTGCCGACCGATGGGCCGGACCCGGCGCTCGTGACGTAGGAGCCTCGCCCGTGCCGGTCGACAATCCGCTCTCCCTTGGTCGACAGCACCGGCTCGCGCCCCATCGGGAAGCGCTTGAAGCCCGATCGGGAGGTGTTGTCGTCGATGGTCAACGTGCAGAGGATGGTGGCCGGCGTTTCGGCGCGCTGCTTGAGGTAGGCCTCCTTGCCGATGAAGTCCTGCGGCTTGACCTGGGGCCGGGCCAGTCCGGTTTCCACCAGGTTGAACTCCTGCTCGAGCTCGTTGCCGTAGGCGCGGTAGCACTTCTCCAGCCGACCGGTGGTGCCGTAGACGCCGATGCCAACCGGCGCGATTCGGTGCGGCTGGCCGGCCTTCCAGATCGCGTCCCAGAGCCGTGCGCCCTGCTCGAAGGGCACGTAGATTTCCCAGCCGAGCTCGCCGACGTAGGAAATGCGAGATGCGAGCGCCCGCACCGGGCCGAGGTCGATGAAGCGGCAGGTCCCAAAAGGAAAGCCCTCGTTCGAGACATCGGTGTCGGTGATCGATTGCAGCAGCTCACGAGCGCGGGGTCCCCAGACGCCGATCGTCGCCCAGCTCGAGGTGAGATCGGTCAGTTGCGCGGAGCCGTCCTCCGGTAAGTGGTCGGCGAACCACTTGCGGTCTCGCATCCCGTCAGCGCCACCGGTCACGACACGGAAGTGGTTGGTGCCCAGGCGCATCACGGTGAGGTCGGCCTTGATCCCGCCCGCCGGGTTCAAGAGCGAGGTATAGATCACGCGTCCGACCGGCAAGTTCATCTGGACCACGCACATTTTCTGCAGGTAGTCGAGGGCGCAGGTGCCGGTGACGTCGAAGACGGCGAAGGCCGAGAGGTCGACCATGCCGACGCGGTCCCGCATCGCCAGGTGCTCGGCGTTGATGATCGGCGACCACCAGCGCGCGTCCCACTCGTAACGGCGGGGCATCACCCGATCGCCGTACTCGGCTAGCAACGGCCTGTTCGACTCGTACCAGTTGGGCCGCTCCCAGCCGGCGGTTTCGAAGAAGACTGCGCCCAGCGCCTTCTCTCGTTCGTAGAAGGGGCTGACGCGGAGGCGGCGGTTCGAGTCCCATTGTTCGCGCGGATGGACGATGCCGTAGGTCTTGTTGAACCCTTCCGCGGTGCGGCCGTTGATGTGCGCCTGGGTTTTCTGGTGGTCATAGAAGCGCGCGATGTCCGAGCCGGATGGGTCGATCTCCGAAACGCCCGAGGTCATCCACTCGGCGACGCAGCGGGCGATACCCGGCGCCTCTTTGATCCAGATCGCCGCCACCGACCACAGCCCTTGCACTTCCGGGGTCTCGCCCAGCAGCGGAAACCCATCGGGCGTCAGCGAGAGCAGGCCGTTGATCGAATGACGGATGCCGACCGCCGGATCGCCCAGGATGTCGGGCATCAGCTCGAGCGCGTGCTCCAGCGACTCGTCGAAGTCCTCTTTGGTGAACGGAAGCTCGGTCGGTGAGAGCTTCGACTGCGCCAACGACGGGATATCGTCTGGGTCCCAGAGGATCGGTCGGTGATCGTAGGAGCCGACCTCCATGTCGCTACCGTGCTGACGCTCGTAGCCGTTAGTGTCCATGTCGCGGATGATCGGGTACTTGATCTCTCCCACCGTGTCGGCGAACAGCGGGACCGGGCCCACGCTGATCATCTGGTGCACCGCCGGGCTCAGCGGAATCGAGGCGCCTGCCATTCGGGCGATTCGGGGGCTCCAGATGCCGCAGGTGATGACCACCACCTCGGCCTCGATGTCGCCCTTGTCGGTTCGCACCCGGTGGACCCGTCCCTTCTCGACGTCGATCCCGGTGACCTCGGTGCCAGGCGCCACCGTCAGCGCCCCCATCGCCTGCGCCTTTTCGCGCATCAGCGTGCCACCACGCAGTGAATCGACGGTGCCGATCCCCGGCGTGCTGAAGCCGCCGAGGATGATCGCCTCATTGATGTAGGGGACCAGCCGCTTCACGCCCGCCGGAGAAACCAGTTCCGCGTCGATGCCCCAGGCCTTGCTAGACGCCATCCGGCGCTTCAGCTCCTCCATGCGCTCGGTGGTTCGGGCGACCTCGATGCCCCCGCTCTGGGTGAAGACGCCCAGCTCCTTGTACTGCCTCACGCTGTCGAGCGTGAAGAGGGTCATCTCCTTGGAGTGGTCGGTCAGAAAGATGAAGTTGGACGCGTGACCCGTCGAGCCACCGGGATTGGGCAGCGTGCCCTTGTCGACCAGCACGATGTCCTTCCAGCCCTGGCAGGCCAGGTGGTAGGCCATGCTGTTGCCAACGATTCCCGCACCAATGACGACGACCCTTGCCTGGGCGGGCAGGCCTGCCACGCGCATCCCCTCCTCCGTCTTTTACGCCGGCTCACAGCATACCGAGAACACGTCGAAACGAAACCGTCGAGGTGACGTCAGCGCATGCGCGCCAGCATCTTCTCCATATCGGAGCGGAGGATTCGACGGCCGAACCCGCTGATCAGGGCGCCGATGAGCATGCCGCGCGGTCCGCGGCCGGTCCGGACGACGGTGACCTGGACCTCGGTCCCTCCAGTCGCCGTCGACAGGAGCCGGTAACGCCACTGGCTCCCGGGCGCCCAGGTATCGGACTCCACGGCCGTTACGCTCACCTCGCCGGCCTCCGCATTCCACTCGTAGCGGTTACGTTCCCAGGCGAGAGCGTTGCCTTCGGTGACCTCGGCCCAGTTCGGGCCCTCCCCGTGCACCCGGAAGTGGCTACGGTCGATCTTCGGCCAGACGATCGGCCGCTGATCACTGAAATCGATCAGCGCCTGAAGGACCCGGTCAGGCGGAAGGTCGGTGAAGACCTGGAAGCGGATGGTCGGCATCGTCAGCCACCCGCCATCGCTCCCACGATGGAGAGGGCGAAGATGATCACCCCTATGACGGTGGCGATCACCTCTCCGGTCGTCATGCCCCGGGGCTGACGACCCGGATAGCGGGCCTCCTGGTAGGCGTTGGCCGCCTGCTGGACCATGAACGCGACGGCGGCGAAGAGAAGCCCGCTCACAACGAAGAATCCCAGCGCGGTGAAGCCGGTCCCCCGGTTCCCTCCGCTCCCGGCCAGCGCGGAGGCGATGAACAGCCAGATGGCGACGGCTGCGCTGAGTCTGACTGGCGAGGAGAGGCCCTGCAGCCCTTTCTTGAGGTCGTCGAACTGCTGGTAGATGACATACAGGCCGTAGAAGGGGATCAAGATCCACCAGAAGGCTCGGGCATGCGGGAAGCGCTCCCTCCTGGTGAACGCAAACAGCTGCCAGAGCCACCACAGCTCGTAGGCGCCGGGCGCCAGGAAACCCAGCAGGGCAACGCGCCTGGCGGGCCGGTAAAACCCGAGGTCATTGGCCGGCGTCGTCGGCGCCGAGGCGGACGAAGGAAATGGCGGATCCATACCCGGTTCCATCATGAAGGATGGCGACTCCTTTACCCCATTGACGACCCACGGCTCGAGTGCTACCGTGCGGCTGACGGCCGATATATCGCTGGTGTACGGCCGATATACGGGGAGGGGAAGTTGGCGAGCGAGCTGACGACGGCTCGTCGGTTGCGCCGGGGCGACGAGGAGGGGTCGCTGCACACGGTCGTGCTTCAGAGCGCCTCGGTTCGCTCCCAGGGGGAGCGGGCGTACCTCTTGATCCGGGATCAGATCGTGACCCTCAAGCTGGCCCCGGGATCCGTCATCGAGGAGGCGAGGCTTCGGCAGGAGCTGGGGCTTGGACGTACGCCCATCCGCGAGGCGCTGCAGCGGCTGGCGCACGAGAACCTGGTCACCTTCGTTCCCCACCGGGGCACGTTCGTGTCCGATATCAACCTGACCGATCTGCACCGCCTGACCGAGGTGCGCACCGAGCTCGAGGGCTATGCGGCTCGGCTCGCCGCCGAGCGCGCCACGGCCCCCGACCGGGCGCAAATGCAGGTGTTGATGACCGAACTTAGCACCCTCGACGAGGCCGACGTGCACAATCTGATGCGACTCGATCAGCGCATCCACCGGCTCGTCTACCAGGCGACCCGCAATGCCTTTTTGCAAGCGATGCTCGAAGAAAGCTTCAACCTGAGCCTCCGCATCTGGTTCCTCGGCCTGGACCGCGGCGTCCGGCTGAAGCAGGCCGTCGAGGAGCATCGCCAGCTGCTCGACGCCATCATTTCGCGCGACGCCCCGAAGGCGGAATCCGTCATGCGCCAGCATGTCGCCGGTTTCGAGCACGCCATTCGCAAGGTTCTGTAGGAGGAAAACTGTGAGAGTCTTTTACGCCACCGACCTGCACGGCTCGGAAGTCTGCTGGCGGAAGTTCCTCAATGCCGCCAAGTTTTACGACGCCGACGTGCTGATCTGCGGCGGCGACATGACCGGCAAGGCGATGATCCCGATCGTGGAAGACGGCGACAGCTATCAGCTCACCCTCTCCGGCATCTCGCAGCGGGTTGGCCGCGACGAGGTCGCCGAGGTCGAGAGCCAGGTGCAACGCAAGGGCTACTACCCGGTACGCATGACCTCAGCGCAGGTCGCCGAGCTGGAAAAGGACCCACAGAAGGTGCAGACGCTCTTCACCGAGCAGATGTGCAAGACGGTCGAGCGCTGGATGCGGATGGCCGAGGACAAGCTCAAGGACAGCAAGGTCCGGGTCTTCGTCGCCCCGGGCAACGATGACGAGATGGAGATCGACGAGGTGATTGCCAATGCCCCGCGGGTCGAGCTGGCGGAGGGCCGGATGATCGACATCGGCGGCTACGAGATGATCTCCTCCGGCTGGGCCAACCCGACGCCATGGCACACCTATCGCGAGGCGCCTGAAGAAGAGCTGACCACGCGGATGGAGCCGATGCTACGTGACATCAAGGAGATGAGCCGCGCCATCTTCAACTTCCACCCGCCGCCCTATGGCACGTCGCTGGACGAGGCGCCCGCCCTCGATGAAAACCTGAAGCCGCTGCATGGCGGCCGGGCCCTTCGGCACGTCGGCTCGAAGGCCGTGCGAGAGGCGATCGACAAGTACCAGCCAATGCTGTCCCTGCATGGCCACATCCATGAAGGCAAGGGCATCACCCGATTGGGCAAGACGCTCTCCATCAACCCGGGCAGCGCCTACGAGGAGGGCATGCTCCTGGCGTCGATCATCGAGCTGGATCAAAAGAAAGGCATCAAGAACTACCAGTTGGTCAACGGGTAGGAGGTGAAGCCCTAGAGCAACATTCGTTTGGCGGCGCCTCGAACTTATTGATCAAATCTCGAAGGAGGAAGTATGGCGACTACGACGGAAGCGCCTCGACAAACGCTCTTCTTGCGTAATGCCACTGGGCTCGTTAAAGCCTGGTCGACGTTCGACGCCTTTTTATATGCATTCTGGTCGGTCAACCTGGTCACGCTCGGGCTCTACGGCATGTCGTTCGTCTACACCATTCCCGACGGTCAGCTCCTGGGAGCGGTGTTGCTCACCGGGGTGCTCGTCACCTTCCTGGTGCTGACCTACGCGCAGCTAGTTAGTGCGATGCCGCGCGCGGGCGGCGATTACGCGTGGCAGAGCCGCATCCTCGGTGGCGGGTTGGGCTTCGTGCTGGCGATCACCGGATGGTGGTTTACGCTCTGGCTCTGGACCCCGATCTATGCCAACATCCTGATCGTCCAGTTCTTCGCGCCGCTGGCCTATACGCTCGGCTGGAGTGGGGTGGCCACCTTCTTTGGCAGCCATACCGGCATCTTCGTCAGCTGCCTGATCGTGCTGGCCTTCGTCAGCTGGGTCATCACCCTGGGTATGGAGGGCTACGCCAAGATCCAGCGTTTCTGCTTCAGGCTTGGGATGGGGGGCCTGCTCGTCATGCTCGGGCTCCTGCTCTTCTCAACCCATCAGGCCTTCGTGGACGCCTTCAACCGTGAGGCCGGTCAACTGTTCGGCGCCAGCGGGAACGCCTACCAGGCGACCATCGATGCATCGACCAAGGGCGGCGGACCGACTGGCGTTTCATTCGGCAACTTTGGCTTCACCTCGACCCTGCTGCTCCTCCCCTTCCTGGCGTTCTACCTCCTCTGGCCGGTCTGGGGAGCCACCCTTTATGGCGAGGTGCGCGGCGCCAAGGAGTACCGGAAGGTCTTCAACGCCATGTTCTGGGGGCTGTGGGTCACGGTCGCGCTGGTGGCCGTCATCATCCTGCTGATCGTCAAGACGATCGGCTGGGACTTCTACTACGCGGCCAATGCGTCCTACTGGAACAGCATCTTCGTGGCGGGGTCGCCGGCGCCGCCGGTGGCCATCTGGCCATATCCGGTCATGCTGGCCGGCTGGTTGGTCAACAATCACCTCTTCCAGGCGGTGCTGATCATCGCCATGGGGCTGTGGTTCTTCGGCTGGGCCGGGACCCTCTTCCTCTCCTCGACCCGCGTCATCTTCGCCGCCGCCTTCGACCGGGTGCTACCCGAGTGGGCTGCCAACATCTCGGCCAAGCGGCGCGTGCCGTACGGCTCGCTGATCCTGATGATCATCCCGTCGCTCATCGTCAGCGCCATCTGGGCCTACCAGCCGAATTTCCAGAGCATCTTCCTCTGGGCCACCGGCGTCATCGCCATTACCTTCCTCGGAACGGTAATCGCGGCGGCGATCATGCCGTGGCGCCGCAAGGATATCTTCGAGAACTCGCCGATCGCGCGCTTCCGAATCGCCGGTATCCCGGTGATCACGATCACTGGGGTGGTGAGCGCCCTCTTCCTGCTCTTCATGCTGGCGGAGTGGTCGTTCAACACGGTGTACGGCACTGCCTTCTCGGCAAGTCCAGCATCTCCGATCTACTTCGGCCTGACCTACCTGGCGGCCATCGTCATCTACCTGGTCGCCCGAACCGTGCGCAAACGTCAGGGCATCGACCTGTCTCGCATCCACCGGGAGATCCCGGTTGAGTAGTCGTTCGACCTTCTGACTGGAGCGGCGCGCGCATGACTGACGTTCCCAGCCGTGCGCGCGCCGTCGTCATTGGGGGCGGCATCACCGGCACCAGCGTCGCTTACCATCTGGCACTGGCAGGCTGGCGAGACACGGTCTTGCTGGAGAAAGCCGACTTGACCAGCGGATCGACCTGTCATGCGGCGGGGTTGGTCACCCAGTTCAACCCCTCCCCAACCATGATGCGGTTCCGTCGCTACAGCATCGAGTTGTATCGGCAGCTGGGCATCTTCGAGACCGTGGGCAGCCTGCGCTTCGCCTCGAGCCGCGAGCAGTTCCTGGAACAGCAACGTGGCGTGAGCCGCGCCCGAGCGATCGGGCTGGATGTTGATCTGGTCTCGTCCGACGATGCGGCCAAGCTGATGCCGGCGATTAGCCAGGATTCGTTGTTTGGTGCGGTCTGGGTGCCGGGAGACGGCGCCCTCGATCCGCATACGGCCACCTTTGCCCTGGCCAGAGCTGCGGGCCAACTCGGGGTCAAGGTGCTCACCGACACACGGGTCACAGGGATCGAGCTGTCATCGAATGGAGCCATCCAGGCGGTGCAGACGCAGCGCGGGCGAATCGAGGCTGAGGTGGTGGTGATCGCGTGCGGCATCTGGGCCCCGCAGGTGGCGGCCATGGCCGGCGCGTTTGTCGTTTCGACGCCGGTCGATCACCAGCATGCCGCACTGCAGGCGGTCGAGGGCGCCGAACTGCCGCAAATCATGCCGTGCTTTCGCGACCCCGACAACCTCATCTATGGAAAGGCCGAGGCGGGCGGCGTGGTGCTGGGCGGCTATGAGCTGAACCCCAACGCGCGTTGGATCGATGGTGTCCCCTGGGAGCACGCCGGGACCTCCGTCACTCCCGACGAGCGTCGCTTCGAGCCGCTCCTGCAGGGGGCGGCGCGCCGCTTTCCCTTCATCAGCGAGGCAGGGGTCATCAAACTCGTCTGCCATCCGGACGCCATGACCCCCGACGCGAATCCGCTGCTGGGACCGGTACCGGGCGTCCATGGCCTCTTCATGGCGGCCGGGCTGTCGTTGAACGGCTTCGGTGGTGCCGGCGGGATCGGGAAATCGCTCACGGAGCTGATCACCGCGGGAGAGAGCGAGCTGGACCTGCATGCCTATCGCCCCTGGCGCTTCGGCCCGGTCCATCGCGACCATCGCTATGTGGCGGAGCTGGCCAAAGAGGCCTACCGCTACTACTACTTCCTTCGCTATCCGTACGACGCCGACGAATGGGGCCGGCCACGCCGGACGAGCGCCCTGCATCACCGGATGCAAGACCTGGGCGCGGTCTTCGGAGCAAAACATGGCTGGGAGCGGCCCGAGCACTTCGAGCCGGGCCGACCCTGGCGCCGGGCGGGCGCCGACCAGCGCCGCTTCGGCTGGACTCGACCCCCATGGTTCGGACTGCAGGCCGAGGAGCATCGCGCTTTCCGCGAACGAGTGGGCATCATCGACATGACCTCGTTCGGCAAGATCGAGCTGAACGGTTCGGGAGCGCTGCCGCTGCTGGAGCGGGTCGCGGGCAAGGTCCGCAACGGTTCAGGCTGGTCACCGGTGCCGGATATGTGAACAGCGACCTGGGCTGGCTGCGGCTGCAGCGACGCGACGAGGATGGGCCGGTCGAGATCCGGGAGGCGACGGAGGAGCTGAGCGTCGTCGGCATGTGGGGTCCGCAGGCGCGCACGGTGCTGGAGGGCGTCACCGATGACGACGTCTCGGAGGCCGGCTTCCCATTCATGCATGCTCGCAACCTTCGAATCGAAGGCTTCGACGTGTTCGCGCAGCGCGTGACCTATGTCGGCGAGCTGGGATGGGAGTTCTACGTCGAGCCACGGATCGCGGTCCAGCTGTGGGACCGTTTGATGAGAGCCGGCGAAGCGGTTGGCATTCGGCCCGGTGGATATCGAGCGCTGGACTCGCTACGGATGGAGAAGGGCTATCGCTACTACGGCACCGACCTCACCCTGATGGACAATCCACTGGAGGCCGGGCTGGGGTTCTGCGTCCGCTTCGACAAGGTCAGCTTCCATGGGCGCGAGGCATTGATGGCGGCGAAGGCAGTTGGGATCACACGTCGTTTGCGAACCCTGCTGGTCGCCGAGCGGGAGTACGTGACCATCTATGGCGGAGAGGCCGTCTACGCCGATGGTTCGATCGTCGGCCGGCTGCGCAGCTGCGCCTATGGATTCACCGTCGAGCGCAACATCGCCTACAGTTACCTGCCGGTCGAACTGGGACCCGGAGCGCGAGTCGAGGTGGATGTCTTCGGGCGACGGGTGCCGGCTGAGGTACACAGGGATGCCGTCTTGAAGCGCGAGCAACTGGTTTCGCATGACGCAAAGCCTGTCGCGAGCTGAGGACGCGGTCGGCCGTGTGTCGCTCTGGCAAGGCAAGGCCGTGCAGATATCGCCCCTATCGGGCGGGTTGACCAACGAGAACTACCTGGTCGAGACCGGTGACGAGCGCTACGTGATGCGTCTCCCCGGAAGCTCAACCGAGCTCCTGTCGATCGACCGGGGCAATGAGGTCTATAACGCCAGGGCGGCGGCTGGCACCGGCATCGGTCCGAAGGTCCTGGAGCATATCCCGGAGCTGAACATCATGGTGCTCGAGTTCATCGAAGGACCCACGATGTCGGCGCAGACGCTGCAATCGGAGCCGATGGCGCGGCGGATGGCCGAGTCGTTCAAGCGCCTGCATGCAGCCCCTCGTTTCTTGAAGGACTTCGACATGTTCCGGCTGATCGAGGACTACCTTCGGATCGTCGCGGAGCATGGCGTTCGGATTCCACCGGATTATCGGGATCGGTTGCCCATGGTGGAGGAGATTGAACGGGCGGTCCGGGTCGGGGCGCTCCCCAGCGTCTCGTGTCACAACGACCTGCTCTGCGAGAACTTCATCGACGACGGGCACTGCTTGCGGATCGTCGATTACGAGCTGAGTGGAAACAACGATGCCTGCTTTGACCTGGGCAACACGGCGCAGGAGGCGGGCTTCGACGACCAGTTGCGCACGATTCTCTGCGAGGCGTATTTCGGACGGCCTGACGCGCAGCAGCTCGCCCGCATGAACCTGTTCGCCCTGATGTCAGACGTCGGCTGGACACTCTGGGGAGCCATTCAGGCCAGGATCTCGACCCTGGACTTCGATTTCACCGACTACTACACGACGCGATGGAACCGGGCCATCACGGTCATGGACTCGGACCGTTTTCAAGCCTGGTTAGAGGAGGCACGCCATAACGACCCTTGACAGGGCTGGTATTGCAGACGAGACTTTCGGCGTACGCCAAACGTCGCCGTACAACCGTGGAAGGAGGATGATTTTCGTTGGTGCTTGACAGCGTCCTGAAGGCGTATCAGTCGCCGACCCGGATGGTGCACGCGATCGGGGCGATCTCGGCCCTCGGACAGGAGGCGGCGACCCTCAACGTCAAGCGACCGCTGGTCGTGACCGACCAGGGCATCGTGAAAGCCGGGCTGCTCGAGGAGGCGTTGAAGCCCCTTCGTGCCGCCGGACTCGACCCGGTGGTCTACGACCAGGTCCGCGCTAACCCCGGCATTCAGTTGGTCGATGCCGGCGCCGCCTACTACAAGAAAGAGCGCTGCGACGGCCTGGTCGCCATTGGTGGCGGCAGCTCCATCGACGCGGCGAAAGGCATCGGGGTCGTCGCCATCCACGGCGGCAGCATCGTCAATTACGAATGGGGTAAGGATCCGATCCATTCCCGCATCCCGCCGCTGGTCGCGGTTCCGACCACGGCCGGCACCGGCAGCGAGGTGACGCTCTGGGCCGTGATCACCGACCCCGATCGGAAGATCAAATTCAACGTTGGCGGCACTCCCAACATCGCCTCCTGGGTGGCGCTCATCGATCCCCAGCTCAGCGTGAACCTACCCGCGAGCGTGACGGCCGGGACTGGAATGGACGCGCTCACGCACGCCATCGAGTGCTACACGATGGCCTATCACCAGCCGTTCACCGACGCCGTGGCCCTCCACGCCATGGAGTACTGCGGCCGCTGGCTGCGAGTCGCCTACGCCCAGGGCCACAACCTCGAAGCGCGCTACCACATGAGCATGGCCGCCATGCTGGCCGGCCTTTCTTATGGCACCGACTCGGCGGGCGCGGCGCACGCCATGAGCCAGAGCGCGGGCGGCGTGCACGACGCACCGCACGGGGCGCTCACCGGCCGCCTGCTGGCGCCCGTCATGGAATACAACTACGCCGGCGAACCCGAGCGCTTCGCCCGAATCGCGCAGGCGCTCGCCCTGGACACGGCCAACAAGACCGTCTGGAAGGCGGCCGAAGTCGCGGTCGAGTATGTCTACCAGCTGACCGAGGATCTCGACATCCCATCGCTCAACGAGCTCGGCTTTGCCGAGGATGAGATCCCGATGCTCGCCAAGAAAGCGGAGGAAGACTCGCAGACCATCGGCAATCCGCGCGACGTCGATGCCCGCAATTACGAAAAGATCTACGCCCGCGCCTTCGAGGCGGGGCGGCACCGTAAGGTCACGCGACAGCTGGCACACGCGGGGTCCTGACATGTGGACCAATACGCTGAAGCCGACCGACATCCTTTCTGAGGAGCAGGTTCAGCAGATCCACGACCACGCCATGCAGATCCTGCAGGAGATCGGGGTCGACTTCTTGCATCCGCGCGCCATCGATCTCTTCCGGCGTGCCGGCTTGAGCATCGAGGAGAACCGGGTTCGCTTCGAGGCGGCGTTCATCGCGGAGCAGATCAAGAAAGTTCCGGCGACCTTCCAGGTGCAGGCCCGCAACCCCAACAACACGGTCACCATCGGCGGCAATCACATGGTCAACGCGCCGGTCTACGGACCGCCCTTCATCACGGACCTCGACCGGGGCCGCCGGGGCGCAACCATCGCAGACTTCACCAACTTCGACAAGATGGCGCAGGCCACCCCACAGATCCATTGTGCTGGCGGCACCATCGTCGAGCCGGAGGACCTGCCGCTCGAGACCCGGCATCTCGACATGGTCTACTCGCACATGCGCTGGACCGACATGTCCTACATGGGCAGTGTGATCTCGGAGGAGGGTGCGCGCGACTCCATCGAAATGTCGTCGATCCTCTTCGGGGGCCGGGCAAACATCGAGAAGACCCCCGCGCTGCTGGCCCTGGTCAATGTCAACAGCCCGCTCCGTTACGACGACCGGATGCTGGGCGCGCTGATCACCTACGCGGAGGCCAACCAACCCGTGATCGCGACCCCCTTCCT
This sequence comes from Chloroflexota bacterium, assembly GCA_005880605.1. Lineage (GTDB taxonomy): Bacteria > Chloroflexota > Dormibacteria > CF-121 > CF-121 > CF-13. The sequence continues at coordinate 14,787 of VBIS01000037.1, read as the reverse complement.
GATGGCCGGCGCGATGTCCCCCATGGGGCTGGCGGGCACCATTGCCCAACAGACCGCGGAAGCGCTGGCCGGCATCGCGCTCATCCAGCTGGTGCGCCCTGGGGCGCCCTGCATCTACGGCTCGTTTCTCACCAATATCGACATGCAGTCGGGCAGCCCCGCCTTCGGCACCCCGGAGTCGGCGATGGGGATCCTGGCCAGCGCCCAGATGGCGCGCCACTACCGCATCCCGTTCCGGGGCGGAGGCGCGCTGACCTCGTCAAAGAGCCCCGATGCCCAGGCGGCTTACGAGTCGATGATGTGCCTCTGGCCAACCGTCATGGGCGGCGTTCACTTCGTCCTGCATGCCGCGGGCTGGCTGGAGAGTGCGCTGCTCGCCTCCTACGAGAAGTTCATCATCGACGTGGAGGCGCTGCGCATGTTCGAGTGGATCCTGACCAAAGGGATCCCCTTCGACGACGAGGGGTTCGCCATGGACGGCATCCGTGAGGTCGGCCCCGGGGGTCATCACCTCGGTTCCGAACACACGATGCGCCATTACCGGACCGGCTTCTACCGGCCGTGGATCTCATCGACCGAAAATTACGACCGCTGGCAGCGGATGGGATCGCGCACCGCGGACAAGGTGGCCAACGAGAAATGGAAGCAGCTGCTGGCCGACTACAAGGACCCGGGGATCGACTCGGCCGTCGATGAGCAACTCAAAACGTTCATCGAGGTCCGCAAAGACGCGATACTGCACGCGAGAGTCTGAGGAGGCTGGCCACATTCATGAAAGTCGTCGAGAAAACGCAAACCCTCAAGATGTTCGTCGGCGGCCGATGGGTCGATTCGGAAAGTGGAGAGACCTTTGAGGCCATCAGCCCGGCGACCGGCGAGGTGATCGCCACCCTACCGAAAGGGACCCGGGCCGATGCCGCGCGTGCCGTCGAGGCGGCGCACCGGGCGCGGGCCGCGATGGCGGGGCTCGGCGCCTTCGACCGCGCCGCTCTGCTGCATCGGGTGGCAGAGGCGATGGAGCGCCACCGCGACGACCTCGCCCACTGGCTGAGCCTCGACCAAGGCAAGCCGCACAAAGCGGAAGCCATCGGCGAGGTGGGCGAAGCCATCGAGTACTTCCGGATCGCCGCCGAAGACATCAAGCGGCTGGAGACCAACGTCATCCCATCGATGAGCAAGAACAAGCTCGTCTTCACGCTGCGCGTCCCGCGGGGCGTCTACGGCGTGATCACCCCCTGGAATTGGCCGCTGACGATGGCCACCGAGGTGATCGCCCCGGCGTTGGCCGGCGGCAATGCGGTCGTCTGGGCGCCCGCCTCATCGACCTCGGCGATCTCCGTAAAGCTGATGGAATGCCTGGCCGAGGCTGACCTGCCCGTCGGCGCCATCAACCTCGTGACCGGCCCCGGGTCGGTGGTGGGCGATGAAATCGCCGGCCACCCCTTGATCGCAGGTGTTGGCTTCGTCGGCTCGACCGAGACCGGGCGCTCGGTGGCGCGGCGCGCCGCCGGCAAGCACGTCATGCTCGAGCTCGGTGGCAATGGCCCGATCGTGATCTTCGGCGACGCCGATCTCGACCGCGCGGTCGAGGGCGTGATCGTCGGCTGCTTCCTCTGCGCCGGCCAGAGCTGCACCGCCGGCGAGCGGATCCTGGTGCAGCAGGATTTCCAGGATGCGTTCATCGCCCGGCTGACGAATGCGGTGAACCAGATCAAATTGGGCGATCCCTTTGATGACAGCACCACGATGGGTCCCTTGAACAACGACGGCGTCGCCACCAAGATGGATGAGCACGTCGCCGACGCTGTGGAGCGTGGCGCGACGGTCGTCACCGGCGGTCACCGCGCGACCAACTTCCCCACCCGCCTCTACTACGAGGCGACGGTCCTGCGCGGCGTCAGCCCGGAGATGCGGGTCAGCAAGGAAGAGACCTTCGGTCCCATCGCACCCGTGATTCCGTTCCGCGACGAGGCCGACGCGCTTAAGATCGCGAATGACTCGCCCTACGGCCTGCTCGGCTCGGTCTACACGAAAGACATCGATCGCGCCCTGCGTTTCGCCCAGAAACTGGAGACCGGTTGGGTGAACGTCAACGAATCCTCCAATTACTGGGAGGCGCATATCCCATTCGGGGGTCGGGCGGGCAAGGAGAGCGGCATCGGCCGCGTCGGCGGCCACCGTGCCATCGAGCAGATGACCGACCTCAAAACTATCATCGTCGACGTCCGGGAGACCTAGGTGCCGGTGACCGGAACCAACCTGCCGGTGGCGGACGTGATCGCCGAAGCCGAGCGGATCTCGGCGGCCGCCCGCGCAGGCAAGGTGCCGGTCAAGCTGGTGGGCGGCGCCGCGGTCAACCTTCATTCCCGCAGCGCGCGCCAGGCACCGCTCAAGCGAAAGTACGGCGACCTCGACTTCGTGGCGTCGTCCAGGCAGCAAGCGTCGGTGCAAAAACTGTTCGAGTCGCTCGGCTACGAAGGGGATCGACGCTTCAACACGCTCAACGGACACCAGCGTTTGCTCTATCTCGATGGCGTGAACGGACGGCAGATCGATATCTTCATCGATCGCATGAAGATGTGCCATGTCATCGAGCTGGCGGATCGCCTCGGTGGCGATGATGCTTGCCTGACGCCGGCGGATCTCCTACTCAGCAAGCTGCAGGTCTTCGAGGTCAACATGAAGGACCTCGTCGATTCCATTGCGCTGCTGCTCGACCACCCGATCGCGGACCACGACGACGACGCCGTCAACGCCGCCTACCTGGCGCAACTCCTGTCCCAGGACTGGGGCCTCTACCGGACGCTGCAGCTGAACACGGCACGGGTCCGGGACGCGGCCAAGGAGCTTCCCGTCCCCGCCGACACCGTCAATCAACGGCTCGACCAGCTCTGGGAGCGCGTCGACGCCCACCCCAAGTCACTGAAGTGGCGACTCCGCGCGAAAGTCGGCGACCGTATGAGCTGGTACGAGCTGCCCGAGGAGGTTCGCCAACCGTACCAGGCGGAGTAATACTTCAGCGGACATTGACATCCTTGCGCCGCGCACCGATAGTGTGAGGTGAGGACGGCAGCGACTTCCAGCTCGGGATCGAGCTCGAGAAAGGGGCGACCATGGCGCGCATGACGCATCCGGTGGACGACACCATCCGCGTTCTCTTCGTCCAGGACGACCCAGCGGTGGCGGAGATGTACAAGCTGAAGCTCGAACTCGATGGCTACCTGGTCACGATCGTCTCCGGCCGTGAGCAGCTGATCGATAGCAGCACATCAGTTCTGCCGGACATCGTGTACCTCGACATCCGGCGGAGCGAGGGAGACGGGATCGAGATGCTTCACGCCTTGCGCGACGGCGCGGCAACCCGCGACATCCCGGTCATCATCCTCTCCGATCATCGGCCGGAGGAGATGGCGAGCCGCGGATTCTCGGCCAACGTGATGGACTACGTGGTTCGTGCCAACGTCGCCTTGACGTCACTCACCGAGACGGTCGAGCACTGGGCGCAACCGGAGTCGGCCTAGCGGATCAGGCGGCGCGCTGCCGCTTGTCGGCGTACATGGAGCGGTCGGCGGCCCCCAGCAGGGCGACCGCGGTCGTGCCGTCGCCAGGAAAGGATGCCGTCCCGATCGATACGGAGATCGGACCTGCGGAGCCGTCTGTACCATGGAGCGTCCCGCCAACGCGACGCGCGAGCGAGATCGCGCCCACTTGATCCGTCCCGGGCATCAGCAGAACGAACTCATCGCCACCCCAGCGGGTGACGACGTCGACCGAGCGCAAGTTCGCGGTCAGCACGGACGCCACCCGCTTCAGCACCGCATCACCCGCCGCATGACCGCGGGCATCGTTGACCTGCTTCAGCCCATCGACATCGAGCATGATCACGCAGAACGGCTCAGGCGACCCTGCCACAAGCCGCCGCTCCAGCTCGCGCTCGAACGCACGGCGGTTCGCCAGTCCCGTCAGCGGGTCAGTCCGCGCGGTCGCCGCCAGCCGCTCGATCAGCCGGGCATTGAAGATCGACACGGCGGCCTGGTTGGCGAGGATCGTCATCAATCGCAGGTGATCGCCGTTGTACTGATGCAAACCAAGCTTGGCAGTGACGATGACGCCGATCAGGTTGTCCTCGAAGATCACCGGGAGCGCCAGCATCGACTCGTCGGTCTCGGACGTGCCCGGGACATGCATCGCCTTCGGATGCCGCACGGTATCACCGACGAGGGCCCCCTGCTTGGTCTCGGCGACCCACCCGGTGATGCCCTCGCCGACCTGGACGGCCAGCGTTTCGGCGGTGACGCCATCGTACTCCGGACGTTGCGTATCGCTGAAGTACACCGGTCGGAGCGTCCGGCCATCCTCTTCGAGCAAGTAGACCCGGCACTGGTCATAGGGCAGCAGGGTCGTGATGGTGCGACCGATGGTGTCGCAGATCTCGGGAACGCTGACGACGGTCGCCAGCTTCCGGCCGAGCTGCTGGACAGCATCCAGGTGCTGGGTCCATGAGTGGGTCAGGGGCAGCTTGCGATCTTCGTGGAGCGCCCTCTCGACCGTCCCCGCCACCACGACCTCGCCGGCTTCGATGACCTCGAGCAGGGCGCGCGCGACCCGTGGATCGAATTGGCGGCCGGCCTGGGCTCGGATCTCCTCCATGATCCACTCGCGTGGCCGGGCCTGGCGGTAGGGCCGGTCGCTGGCCATCGCCTGGAACGCGTCGCAGGCATGGATAATGCGGGCTTCGATTGGAATGCGCTCGCCGCTGAGCCGATCCGGGTAGCCTCCGCCGTCCCATCGCTCGTGCTCCGCGCGGACGATCGGTCGGATCCGCGCCAGGAACGGGACCGAGGCCACGATCCGTTCGCCGATGACCGGATGCTCCCGCATGACGGCCGTCTCCTCGTCATCGAGGGGTCCGGGTTTGTGCAGGATGTAGCCCGGCACGCCGATCTTTCCGATGTCGTGGAGCAGCGCACCGTACTCCAGAAAACGCAAGGTCTCTCCCTCGAGCCCGAGGCGGCGGCCGACCGCCCTGGCGAGCGCGGCGGTCTCGCGCGAGTGCGCCTCCGTATGACGGTCCTTGGCGTCGAGGGCGGCCGCAAGCGCAGCGACGGTGGCCAGGTAGCTCTGTTCCAGCTCCTCACGCCGCTGCTCAGCCACCTGGTTCTCCGCGCGCAATGCCTTGCGCACGAGGCCCGGGACATAGGCGCAAATCACCATCGACGCCGCCAGCAGGACCATGGAACGGGCGTAATAGCTATCCCACCCCCAGATCGCGAGCGGCACGGCAGCCGCGAGGATCGCAGTAACCAGCACGGCAACCGCCGTCTGGAATTCGAGGATCGACGCGGTGAAGACGACGATAACCAGGTAGAGCACGGATAAATGCGAGTGCGTGCCACCCGTGGCGAACACACCGACGGTCAGCATTGCGATCCCAGCAAAAACCACCGGGACGAACCATCGGGCGGGGACCGCCGCCCATGGCAGTATCCAGCACACCGCGCCCGCCGCGCAGGCAAGCGCGGTGATCGCCCATTCCGTTGCGTAATTGACGTGCAGACCGCTCCCTAAATAGTCACTGGCCATCACAATCGTCGCCAGCCCCCAAAACGAGACCGCCGCCACCTTGAGCGTCGCACGATGCAGCCGCAGCGAGCCGGGCCGAGGGGTGGTCATGCTGGCGAATACAACGCCTCCTGCTGGAGCTTCCGTCGCCCACGAGCCCCGATAGCATGAGGCCGGCATGTTCTGGACTTTTGTCGAGGCCACGCCGGCCCTGGGCGGCTCGGTCCAGATCGACGGAAAACGGGGCCATCACCTCGCGCGGGTCCTTCGGGTTCGTCCGGGTGAGCGCGGCGTCGCGGTCTATGCCGGGCGCGAATATGAATTAGAGGTCGTCACAGTCGAGGGTGCGCGCATCGACGCCCGCGTGCTCGCGGACCGGCCGGCGGGCGGAGAGCCGCCCACCGCGGTCAGGCTGTTGCAGGCGGTGCTGCCCAACCCCGATTTCGACGCTGTGCTGGAGGGCGGCACCGCGGTCGGCATCCAGCACTTTGTCGCCGTCCAGGCGGCGCGTTCCATCGGCCGCCCGCCGGCCGGTCGGCGCACCCGCTGGGAGGCAATCGTCGAGTCCGCCGCCGAGCAGAGTCATCGCGGCCGCATCCCGAGTGTGACCGAGCCGATGACCCTGTCGAGCGCCCTCGACCAGGTGGGCGATAGCCGGCTACTCGCGCTGGACCCGGCCGCCTCCCTGCCGCTGGGACAGGCCATCGATGAATCGGCGGCCTACACCATCGCCGTCGGCCCCGAAGGCGGTTGGACCGACGACGAGCTGGCTTTGTTTCGCGCCCGCGGCGCGGTTGCCGTCAGCCTCGGTCCGCGCATCCTGCGGGCCCGCCTGGCGCCGATCGTGGCCGCTGCTATCCTCGTCCAACGCCCATGAAAGTCTCCATCCAAACGCTCGGGTGCAAGGTGAATTTCGCGGAGATGGCTGACCTCGGCGATCGGCTGGCGCGCGCCGGTTTTACCGTCTCCGATGCGGACGAACAGGCGGACATCTGTGTCATCAATAGCTGCACCGTCACCGCGCAGGCGGACCGAAAGCTGCGCACCATGGTCCACGGCTTGCGACGCCGGAACCCGGAGGCGCACCTAGTCCTGACCGGGTGCCACGTCGACAACCCGAACCCTCGCGTGTCCGCAGTGCCCGACGTCGATGTGAGCTTTCCCAATGCCCGCAAACGCGAAATCTTCGACTACCTCGCCTCGAACTTCGAGCCGGCGGCAGGTGGCGGATCGACGACCTTTGCCCGGTCGCGCTTCTTTCTCAAGGTGCAGGATGGCTGCAATCACCGCTGCACTTACTGCATCGTCTGGCGGACGCGGGGTATCTCCAGCAGCGAAGAGGCGGCGGTCTTGATCGAGCGCGCACGGCAGGCGGTGGCCGACGGCTACGGCGAGATCGTGTTGACCGGGGTCGACCTGGGGGCGTTCGGTCGCGACCGCAACCAGGGCTTCGCACCCTTCGTGGCGCGGCTGCTGCACGCGATCGCGCCGGCGCGGCTTCGCCTCAGCTCGATCAACGCTAATGACATCACGCCGGACCTTACCGAGCTGGCGGGCGCGCCCCGCTTTTGTCGCCACCTGCATATCCCCCTCCAGTCGGGAAGCGACCGCGTGCTGAAGCGCATGGGGCGCCTCTATCGCCGCCGCGATTACCTCGAGGTGGTCGCCGCCCTCCGCCGGCGCTCGCCGGATGTCGCCGTCACCGCCGACGTCATCGTCGGCTTCCCGGGGGAGACCGACGAGGACTTTGCGGACACCCAGGCGGTGGCGCGCGAGGCCGGCCTGACCGGTATGCACGTCTTTCGCTATTCGCCACGCGCAGGGACGGCGGCGCCTCGACTCGGACTCCCGGTGGACGATCCGATCAGCCGCGAGCGGAGTCACCAATTGCAGCTCCAGGCCAATGACCAGCGACGGGCCTACGAGGCTCGTTTCATCGGCCGCGATCTGGAGGTGATCTGGGACCGGCGTTTGCCACACCAGATGCGCGGCCTGAGCGATAACTACATCACGGTGCACGCCCCGCATCGCGACCAAACGCTGGGGTCGCTGGCGACCGTGCGTCCGCTGGCGGCGAGCCCCGACGGTCTGCTCTGCGGGTAAGCTTGGCCGAATGGCGGAAGACTGCCTATTCTGCAAGATCTTCGCTCGCGAGATTCCGGCCAAGGAAGTCTTCCGCGATGAGGAGATCGTAGCCTTCGAGGACATCCGGCCGGTGGCGCCGACCCACGTCCTGGTGATCCCGAAGGAGCACATCCCCACGGTTCACGACCTGCTCCCCGCCCACGCGCCGATGTTGCTTCGGATGTTCCAGGTGGCCAACCAGATCGCCGACGAGCGAAAGATCGATCGGGACGGCTACCGCCTGGTCATGAACAAGGGTCCCCAGGCCGGCCAAACCGTCTACCACCTGCACCTGCACCTTCTGGGCGGCCGGGCCATGGCCTGGCCGCCCGGCTGAAGTCGCCCCTCGCACGCCCTCGTGAAGTTGTCACACCCTTGTCGCAGCTCGACGGCAGCCTCACGAAGCGCGAAACAGGCGTCGTAAGCGACCGGCGCTACGGTGGTCGCACATGCGCCTCCTCCCTTGGCGTGGTGTACAACCACATGATCCAGCTGCCGATAAGGCAAAGCTCCAGGAGCGGCTTGACAAGCTGGCCGGTAGCAGTGCCACGCCCGAGGCAAGCGCGCCGATCCAGTCCAGCCCTGCTGAGCCGGAACCAGTCGTGCAGGCCGTCGTTCCCGCCCTCTCGGCACCGTCTGCGGAGCCCGCTGCCCCGCCGCTGACGGGCGAGCTCGTCGTTTTCTCGGCGCCTGTCACCGAGTTGCCCCTTAGGGACTACGAGTCGGATCGTCGCCGTCGCCGCCGGTTCGGCATCCTGCTGTTCTTCGCCAGCCTGATCTTTGTCTTCTTTGCGGTTCGGGCTATTCCTGCCGACTGGGAGGTCGGCCCCTTCCGCATCGACGCCAGCGGAAGCGCCGCCGACTCGGTGGCGAGCATCTACTTCTCAGACGACCCGCACGCGCCCTTCTGGTTGCTGGTTCCAACCTTCAACCTTCCGCCACGGTTCTTTGCCGCCCGGCCGAACAGCTCCGCCCGGCCGCTGGCGCTCGCGCCGCGCTCGACCCCCACGCCGGCGCCGTCCGGCAGTACGTCTGCCAGCGCCAGCGCCTCGGCCAGCGGCCAGCCCCAGTGCATCCGCGTCGCCCACGCCAACACCGACCCCGTCGCCCACGCCGACGCCAACACCCACGCCGACCCCAACGCCCACGCCGACACCAACACCCACGCCCACCCCGACACCTACGCCTACCCCGACCCCCACACCATCGCCTACTCCGACGCCAACGCCTACCCCTGTCCCATTTGCCTTCACGGGCATACCGACTGAGGCCGTGGCCTGGAAGGTCAACGGATCAAACAAGTGCAAGCTCGATACCATCACCGCCAATGGCAGCTTCCGCACCAATGGCGCCGGGGGAACGGTGACCTACCAGTGGATTCGCAAAGACAGCAATGGCACGCAAGTCCAGCCGTTGCAGTCGATCATCGTGGCAGTCGGCGACACGGGCGCCCACAGCGTGGCGGCGGACCAGTGGGTCCCGGCCAGCAATGGGAGCGAGCAGCTTGTCTTTAAGACACCCTCCTATTCGGTCGCCCCGCAGTCGTTTACCTGCAAGCCTTAGGCCGCCGTCTCGGACGAGTAGCGGGTGATCGTTCCCGTCGCGGTTCGCTTGGCACGCAGCAGCGCCTCGTCCGCCCGCTGCAGCAGCTTCTCGGGTGTGCCACCATCTTCCGGGAAGACCGCGATGCCGATGCTGAACGAGACCTCGACGTCAGTGCCCCGTAACGTCTGCCCCATCGAGTTGTAGATCTCCTGGATGCGCGCCGCTACCACCCTCGCCCCGGCGCCGTCCGCGTCCGAAAGCAAGAGGACGAACTCGTCGCCACCGAACCGGAACGGCTCGTCGCCGACCCGCACTGCGAAGCGGAGCAGGTTCGCCACCTCTTTCAAAAGCTCATTACCAACGCTGTGCCCGAGGCGGTCGTTGACCGCCTTGAAACCGTCGACGTCCATCATCATCACCGCCATCCGCCGGCCGGTACGTGCGGCGGGACCGAGTCGGGAGGGGAGCTGCTCCTGCAGCGCGCGGAGATTCGGAAGCCCGGTCAACTCATCCACACGACTCATCTTCATCAGGCGCCGGCGCTCGGTCTCCCAGTTGTTCGTCAGGAGTGCGGCATAGCCGTACATCAGGAGATGGGTCAGCCCGTTGACGATGAGGCTGGTCCCCTGGGCGCCGCTAATGCCCACACTGACCACGGCCACCGCGGCCGCGACCGTGAGCGCGACCAGGCGCGGCAGCAAGATCGCGCCACTGAGAACGATCAGGAAATAGAGCAGGCGGAGGTCCAGCTCGCCGCCGATCCAGCGCTCGAGATAGGCCACTGCGGCCACCGCCGTGAGCAATACGGCGAGGGCAACGATCCGGCGCACGCCGATCCCGCTGCGCAGCAGTGGTCGTGTGAGGTTCATCCCGCCACCGCAGCAGGGATAACGGGCTAAGCGCGGTCTTAATTGCGGGCCGAGCCGGGCGGCGAGCGGCGTGCCTGCCGGATGCCCTGGGCGAGCCAGATCGCCACCAGTAGCACGAGTCCGGCGATCAGCGCGACGATCGGATGGTCACAACCGCCGAATGCCCAGGGCAGCGATAGAGCAAGCCCGCTGAGCCCCTCGCGGATCGGGACGCCGCGGCCGATGGGCGAATCGCAGGCTCGGCAGCGGCCGCGCTGCACCAGGTAGCTGATCACCGGGACCAGCTCGTCGGCGGTCAGACGGCGGCGGCAGACGCGGCAATGGGACGGTGGCCACAGCAACGACTCCCCTCGTGGAACACGATCGAGCACGACTTCGAAGAAGCTACCCAGCGCCGCCCCGAGCGGAAGCAAGAAGGCTGCGCCGAGCAGGTTGCACATGATGTCCATCAATGGCAGTTCCTGCCCAGCGTGCTGAGCCACATCCCCTGATCATCGATGCTTACCTGCAGGTCTTGCTGGAGCAGGCGGCGTCCGACCTGATCCTGACGGCAGGCGCCCCGCCCAACATGCGCAAAGACGGCGCCCTGGTGCCGATCGCGCCCGATCCGCTGCGTCCGGAGCAGGTCGAGCAGATGGCCCGAGAGGTGCTCTCCGCCGAGCGTTGGGCGACCTTCCAGGAGCGCGGCGACCTGGATTTCTCCTTCAACTGGAAAGGCCAGGCGCGCTTTCGTATCAACGCCTTCAAGCAGCGGGGGTCGGTCGCCATGGCGTTGCGACTGATTCCCTACCAGATTCCCAACTACGATCAGCTTGGGGTGCCGATGGTGGTCCGGGGCCTGACCCGGCTGGGTCAGGGCCTCATCCTCGTGACCGGGCCGACCGGCTCCGGCAAATCGTCGACGCTGGCGGCGATGCTGAACGACATCGTGATGACCCGCCCCTGCCACGTCATCACGATCGAGGATCCGATCGAGTATGTGTACCGCCACCAGCGCAGTATTGTCGAGCAACGCGAGGTCGGCGCGGACGTGGCCTCCTTCGCCGATGCCCTCCGAGCGGCCCTGCGCCAGACGCCGGATGTGCTGCTGATCGGCGAGATGCGAGACCTCGAGACCATCGCCGCAGCGATCACCATCGCGGAAACCGGTCACCTGGTGCTGGCCACCCTTCACACCAACGACACGACGCAGGCGGTCGACCGGATCGTCGATGTCTTTCCCGCCGAGCAGCAGCAGCAGGTCCGCGTGCAGCTATCCAACACCCTGGCGGCCATCATCTATCAACAGCTGCTGCCGCGCCGGGATGGGCCGGGCAGGGTCGCCGCCTTCGAGGTTTTGCTCAACACCATCGCCGTCCAGAACCTGATCAAAGAAGGCAAGACGCGTCAGCTGCGCAGCGTGCTGGAAACCGGCAGTAAGGAAGGCATGAACACTATGGATCGCAGCCTCAGCGAGCTGGTAAAGGCGGGCCTGGTCGACTTCAACATCGCCGCCGCGCGGACCCAGCACATCGACGAGTTGCGCCGCCTCGCCGCTTAACGCCAGTCGCTCCTTGCTCCCTCCCCCTTGGGGGGGTCAGGATGGTGCTCAGGCTCGCAGGTTTGCCCCGCTTGACGCGTTTGCTCCGGTTAGAGGGACATCATATGAAGCCGGCGCTTTCCACTAGCGAGGCGGCGCGCTGGCTCGGGATCAGTAAGTCGACACTGATCCGCGCGGTGAACCGTGGCGAGATCCAGCCGGCCTTCCGGACACCCGGACGGCACCTTCGTTTTACCCCCGACTCCCTCCGGGAGATCCGGCGCCAGCTCGAAGCTCCACTCGGGGAGGTCGGGTGAGCGCCGTCGAGCGCCAGCCGACAGGCCGCTTCGGCATGCGGCCGGAGAAGCGGCTGGGCGAGCTGCTGCTCGAAAACGGGCTGCTCACCGCCGAGCAGCTGGAGGCCGCGCTGGCCGTGCAGCGACGCGAGCGTCGACCCCTCGGCCAGGTGCTGCTCGCCGAGGGTATGGTCGATGAGAAGGCGCTCGCCGGGGTCCTCAGCCTGCACTTCGACGTGCCCCAGATCGACTTCGCACGGGCTCGGGTTGAGAAGGAAGCGCTGGCGCTGATTTCCGAGTCGTACGCCCGTGAGCACACCATCCTGCCGATCCGGGTCGACAAGGACGAGCTCGAAGTCGCCACCGTCGACCCAGGTGATCTCGCGCTGTTCGCCGAGCTCAAAGTCCTGACCCGCAAGCGGATCAGGCCCGTGCTGGGGGTCAAGTCGCAGATCGACCAGGCGATCACCCAGGCCTACAAGCTGCGCACCGGTGTCGACCGTCACGTTCGCTCCTTCGAGGAGACCTATCGGCCGACGCTGGCGAACCGCCGGCTGGCGGAGGTCAAGCAGGACGCCCCGGTGGTTCAGATCGTCGACCTGATCATCGCCCAGGGCGCCGATGAGCGCGCCTCGGACATCCACATCGAGCCACAGCAGGACCACCTGCGGGTTCGCTTCCGGATCGACGGCGTGCTGCACGACGCCACGAAACTGCCCGCCACCCTGGCGGCGCCCATCGTCTCCCGGGTCAAGCTGCTGGCCAACCTCGACATCGTCGACCGGCGCCACAGTCAGGACGGCCAGATCCAGACGACCGTCGACGGACGGCCGCTCGACATCCGCGTGGGCACCATCGAAACCATCTGGGGCGAGAAGGTCGTGCTTCGCCTGCTCGAGCGTTCGCGCTCCATCCTTCGACTCGACACCCTGGGCTTTTCGCCCGCGGCGCTGAAAATGCTCCGCGCCATGGTCCAGTCGCCCTACGGCATGATCCTTGTCACCGGCCCGACCGGGAGCGGCAAGACGACCACGCTCTACGCGGCGCTCAACGAGCTCAACCGCGTCGAGAAGAACGTGATGACGATCGAGGACCCGGTTGAGTACACCTTCGAGGACGTCAACCAGATCCAGATCAACCGCCTGGCCGGCATCACCTTTGCCAACGGGCTGCGCGGCATCCTGCGCCAGGACCCGGACGCCATCCTGGTGGGCGAGATCCGCGACAAGGAGACGGCCGAGATTTCGGTCCAGTCGGCCCTCACCGGGCACCTGGTGCTCTCGTCATTGCATGCGACCGACGCGGTCGGCGCCATCTATCGCTTCCTCGAGATGGGCATCGAGTCATTCATGGTGACCTCGGCGGTGATCGGCGTGCTTGCCCAGCGGCTCGTGCGCCGCAACTGCCCCGACTGCACCGCCGTCTACGAGCCATCCACCGAGGAGCTCCAGTTCTATCGCTCGGTCGGTGGGCAGGGCATCATCTTCCATCGTGGCGCGGGGTGCGCCAACTGCGTCCACACCGGGTTCCGCGGTCGCATTGGCGTCTTCGAGGTGCTGCCCATGAGCGACGGCATCAAGCGACTGCTGGTCCGCGACGCGCCCCACGAGGAGCTGCGCGAGCAGGCGATCCGCGAGGGCATGACGACCCTTCGTTCCGCGGGTGTGGCCCGCATCGACGAGGGCCTGACCACCATCGCCGAGGTCATCCGGTCGGTGCACGTCAGCGAGGGGAATCTTGCCTAGCTACGCCTACAAGGCCTACACCGAGCGCGGGAAGAAACGGGAGGGACGGATCGAGGCGGCCGGCACCTCGGCCGCCGAGCAGGCGCTCTGGCTCGAAGGCCTCAAGATCGTCCAGCTCAGCCCGGCGCCGCCGAAGAAGACGATGGCGGACTACTTCCCGTCCCTCTACCAGATCTCCCGCCAGGACCTCATCCTCTTCACGCGCCAGCTGGCCACCTTCGTCGGCGCCGGCGTCGCGATGACCCGCGCGCTGACGGTCATCTCCGAAGAGACGGCCTCGCCGCTCTTCAAGCGCGTGATCCTGACCGTGCTCGACGACCTGGAGCGTGGACAGAATCTTTCCGAGTCCCTGGTCAAGCATCCGAAGGTTTTTCCCACCCTATACGTGGACCTGATCCGGGTGGCCGAGCTCACCGGTAACCTCGAGGCGACGCTCAAGGAGCTCGCCGGCTATCTGCGGCGTGACCTCAACACCGTTCGCCGCGTCCGGACCGCAATGATCTACCCGGCCGTCATCCTGGTGGTCGCCACCGCGGTCATCATCATCCTCGTCTTCTTCGCGCTGCCCGCCTTCGTCAAGATCTTCGCCGAGTTTCGGGTGCAGCTGCCGCTGTCGACCCGGATCTTGATCGGAATCGTCGCCTTCACGCGAGCCTGGGGCCTCGTGATCGGCGCGGTCATCGCGGCGCTGATCGGCTCCATCGTTGTGGCCCTGCGCACGCAGCGCGGTGCGTACGCCAAAGACCTGGTCTCGCTCCGGATCCCCGTCTTAGGCCCGATCGCCCTGTCGGCCGTGCTCAATCGTTTTTCTCGAACGCTCGCGATGGTATTGAAGGCGGGCGTCCCGCTCGGACAAACCTTCGATGCCGTGATCGCGGGCACCGGCAACAAGGTGTTCCAGCGGGGGCTGGCGATGGTCAAGGAACAGATGACCAGCGGCGAGGGGTTTGCCGGGCCGCTGCTGCGCACCCACCTCTTTCCTCCCATGCTCACCCAGATGGTGCGCGTCGGTGAGGAGACAGGAACGCTCGACACCTACCTGGAGCAGGCCGCCGACTTCTACGAAGAGGAGCTCGACTACCGGATCCGAGCCATGACCTCGCTGATCGAGCCGGTGATGACGGTCG
>VBIS01000218.1 GCA_005880605.1 Chloroflexota bacterium | reverse complement strand
AGCTCGGCAGCACGCCGCAGGAGATCATCGCCACCGCATTCACCCACCCGAGCCGGCTGGCCCACATCCTCTTCCAGGGACAGAAGTTCAAATTCCTGGTGGGGATCTTTGGGCCGGTCCTCGGGCTGACCGCCTTCTCCAGGTTTGCGGCGATCCTGGTTCTGCCGACGCTCGGCATCCTGTTGCTGTCCAACTATCCCCTGCAGTACGCATTCACCAGCCATTACTCGGCTCCCCTGATCGCGCTGGTCATCGGCACGTCCATTCTTGGACTGGCCCATCTCCGGCCGTCCTTTCAGCCGCCGGTTGCCGCCGCGGTGCTCGCCAGCTCGCTCGCTTTTTCTGTCCTCTACGGCGATCTTCCGTTCTCGCACCACTTCCATCCACGCCAGTTCCAGCCAGAAGCTCGGTACGCGGCCTTCGCCGGCAACCTCAACCGAATCCCGCCCGACGCCAGCGTGGCAGCTGAGAACAACTTGACGCCCCACCTGTCGCATCGGCGGTTCATCTACAACCTCGAGTATGAAGGCCCGCAAAAGGCCGACTACCTCGCCCTCGACGATGCCGCGCTTGGCCGAAGCGAGGCCGCCCTGCAGCAACAGATCGTCACCTTCGAGGCCCTCGGGTATCGAACGATTGCCACCGGCGACGGCCTGGCGCTAATGCAGCGACCGTAAGGGCAGGGCCTTCAGATCCCTCCCCCTCTGGGGGAGGGCAGGGCTTTCAGAATCCCTCCCCCTCTGGGGGAGGGCAGGGTGGGGGCGCTGGAGGTCCATTAAACTTTCCCAATCAAAGTTCTGGCCTATCAGCACGGGATCTATCCCCGCTCAGAGCAGGTGGTCGCCGCGACTCGCGGCATCGATCGCGGTCGGGTGGGCGCGGATGCGGTCGACCAGGCCTTCGCCGAGGATCAGGCCGCGTTCCTTCGCGTGCAGCAGAAGGCCGGCATGGATTTCTTCTCCGACGGGCTCCTCAAATGGCAGGACATTTTCCGGCCGTTGATGGGGGCACTCGGCGCCAAACCCCACACGCTGGTCCGCTGGTTCGACACCAATACCTTCTTTCGGGAACCGGAGCTCGTGGGCAAGGTCCCAAGCGTCAAGAACCCCGAGGGTGTGGTCGCCGCTGCCTCGGTGCCTCGTCCTCGGGTCGCGACGCTCCCCTCCCCCTACATGTTCTCGCGGGCGGCGCACACCGACCAGGATCGCAACCGCCTCATGGTCGACCTGGCCGCGCATGTCCTCCGGCCGGCCATCGATGCCGCGGTCGCCGGGGGCGCGGAGCTGATCCACCTCGAAGATCCGTGGTTGGGCTACTTCGGCATCAAGGGCAGCGACTGGGCGCCCCTCGGTGAGGCCCTGCAAATGCTCCACCGCGACTTGAAGGCGACGCTCGCCTTCCACGTCTACTTCGGCGACGCCGGGCCGCATATTGCGCAGCTGCTGCGCTTGCCGGTGGACGCCATCGGCGTCGACCTGATCGAGACCGACGTCGACGAGCTCGGCTCGGGCTGGGACAAGGGACTGGTCGCCGGCATCATCAATGGCCGCAGCTCGATTCTCGAATCACTCGACAACACGGTTGAGGTGGCCCGCCATCTCGCCGATACCGTGCGGCCACGCAACCTCTATCTCACGTCCAATTGCGAGCTGGGCTATCTGCCGACCGGCGTCGCCGAGCAGAAGGTCCTGCGGCTCGGCGAGGCGGCCCACAAGGCAAAGGAGCTGGTGTCGGTATGACGGCGGAACTGGATCACAAGCCGTTGCTGACCCACGAGGTCGGCTCGCTCGACAAGCCCGGCTGGCGGGTGAAGGCGTACGCCGGCAAGCCGCTCGACGACAAAGACCTCGAGGAAGCCCGCGCCTGGGGCGAGCGGCTAACCGTCCCGGAGTACTCCAAGCTCCTCGATCTGCTGCGGCACGCGCCCTTCAGCAAAGAACAGAAAGCCGAGATCCAGCGCTGGTCCAGCCTCTACGCGCTGCGCCTCGAGGAAAGCGCGGGCCTTGATGTCGTCTACGACGGCGAGCAGCAGCGCACCGAGATGTACGACTGGGCCGTCAACCACACCAACGGCTTCGAACGCCGCGGCAGCGTACGCGCCTTCGACAACAAGTACTACAGCAAGGCCGCCGTGGTCGGGCCGATCTCGCTGCGCGAGCCCTTCCACAACAAGGAGTTCTCCTACCTGGTCTCGGTCGCCGATGCCGAGCTCAAGGTCCCGGTGACCGGTGCCTACACCATCGCCGACTGGTCCTTCGACGAACGCTATGACGTCGACACCGACCTGCGCGAGCCGGCCAAGGATCGCCGCCGCAAACGCCAGGCGGCGCGGCGCGACTTCGTCCTCGAAGTGTCACGCAACCTGATCCGCCCCAACCTCCAGGCGCTGATCGGCTTGGGCGCGCGCTGGATCCAGGTCGACGAGCCGGGGGCGTCCACGGAAGCGGACGAGCTCGACCTGTTCGTCGACAGCTTCAACGCCAGCGTCGAGGGGCTGGACGCAACCTTCTCGACCCACCTCTGCTTCTCCGATTACAACCTCTTCTTTCCGGCCATCGAGCGGATGTCGCAATGCCGCCAGTACGCGGTCGGCTTCGCCAACTACGACAGCCGCGAGCTGGGAACCTCGGACGACAAGCGGCCCGGCTACCAGGTGATCAAGAAATTCCGCGACCTGTCCTACAAGCCGGCGCTCGGCCTGGGCGTCCTGGACATCCACAGTGACTTCATCGAGTCACCCGAGCTGGTCCGGGACCGGGTCCTCTACGCCGTCAAGGTCTTCGACGATCCGAAACGGATCCACGTGACGCCCGACTGCGGCTTGCGCACCAGGTCCTGGAAGGTCGCTTACGAGAAGCTGCGCAACATGACGGCCGGCGTCGAGCTTGCGCGGAAGGAATTGGGACTCCCCAATACGGCCTGAGCCGGCATTGGAACAGCCCATGACTCCGGTCTCACGGCCCTCTCATCTCGAGGAGCTAGCGTTGCCCCTGTATGGCTAAGAAGACGGTAGCCGTACTGGGCGTCGACGGGTACCTGGGCTGGGCGACGGCGATGCACCTGTCCCAGGCCGGGCATGACGTCGTCGGCATCGACAGCCTTGTCCGCCGTCAGTGGGACCGCGAGTGTGACACCCAGAGCCTGATCCCGATCAAGAGCATGTCGCAGCGGACCAGCCTCTGGCAGCGTTTGACCGGCCGGACGATCACCTGGCGCAGGATGGATATGCGTGACGCCGGTGCCGTCACCGCCCTGGTCCGCGACATCCAACCCGACGCGCTGATCCATTTCGCGGAACAGCGAAGTGCGCCGTTTTCGATGATCGACCTGCCCCATGCATCCATGACGCAGGTCAACAACCTGGTCGGGACGCTCAACCTGCTGTTTGCCTTACGCGATCATGCGCCCAAGGCGCACCTGATCAAGCTTGGCACCATGATCTCTCGAAGCTGCATGACAGCCACAACATCCAGTTCGCTTGCCGGATCTGGGGACTGCGCGCGACCGACCTGCACCAGGGCGTCGTCTACGGGAATCAGACCGACGAGGTGGCGATGCACCCCGGTCTCGCGACCCGCTTCGACTACGACGCGATCTGGGGCACCGTGCTCAACCGCTTCTGCGTCCAGGCGGCGTTGGGGCTGCCGCTTACGGTCTACGGCAAGGGTGGGCAGACGCGAGGCTTCCTCGATATCCGCGATACGGTGGCGTGCGTGCGGCTGGCGCTCGAGCACCCCGCCGCCGAGGGCGAGTATCGCGTTTTCAATCAGTTCACCGAGCAGTTCTCCGTCAAGGCGCTGGCCGAGAAAGTGCGCCAAGCACGGGCGGCCCACGGGCTCAAGACCAGCATCGTCCACCTGCCAAACCCGCGCGTGGAGCGGGAAGAGCACTACTACAACGCCAAGCATCAAAAACTGCTCGACCTCGGCCTACAGCCCCATTACCTCGGGGATACGTTGATCGAGTCGGTCATCGAGACGGTCGAGCGGTATTCCTCGAGAGTCGATCCGGTCGAGCTCGAGCAACCGAACGTCGACTGGCGGCGCCGGGCGTCATCCGCGTCGACCTCGACGCGACTGGCTCAGCGTCCCTGAGCCTCGACCGCAGCCGCCTGCTCATTTCCCTGCGTCGGTCGATGCAGGCTGATGAGCAACCAGCCCAGCGCGGCCTGCGGCAGGCTGACGCACAGATCCAGGATATGCACCGACAGGCTGGCCGCCAGCGCCTCATCGGCCGGCCATCCCAACAGGGTCAGCCCGGCTGCCCACCAGACCTGCGTGGTGCCGAGGCCAACCACGCCCTGGATTGGAACGGCGAGCAGCAAGGTGCGGATGCTCAGCGCAAACCAAACCTGAACCAGGGAAAGCGGTTGGTCGATGGCAGCGAAGAGGGCAAAGTACTGCAGCCCGGTCGCGATCCGGGCAGTCAGCGTCGCCGCCAGCAACAGCGCGGGCCGGCTGCCGGAGCCCAGTTCCTCGATGGCGAAATGGAGCCGTTCGTGGATCGAAGCCGGCAAGGCAAGGCGCTCCAGCCAACCGACAATGCTCCGGCGCGAGCGGCTCCAGAAGAGGCCGGCCAAGCCGGCGGCGATCAGCAACGCGAGCGCGACACCGCCGCCGAGCAGCGGGCGCGGCAGAATCACACCGGCGAGCGGAGCCGTGATCAGCGCGATCAGCAGCAGGCTGACCAGGTCAAGCAGCCGGCTCAAAACCGCCGCCCCGACCCCGACCGCGACGGGCGCATCGAGGCGGGTGCGCGCCAACATCACGAAGGCCGCGTCGCCGCTCGGCCCGGGAAGGAGCAGGCTGGCTCCCCAGCTGCTGAGCGTTACCGCCAGCAGCGTTGGCATCCGCCGCGCCTGGCCGTTGCCGAGAAGCAGCCGGTATCGCCATGCTCGTGCCGCGATAAAGCCGAAGGCGGCAAGCGCGGCCAGCAGCACGAACCCCGGCGAGACTTCGGCCAGGGTCTCGACCAGCTCCGCCGGTCGCACCGCGCGCAGCACGAGGAACAGCAGCGCCACGGTCACGGCGATCGGCACGCCGACGCGCAGCCAACGTCGGTTCACGGTGCCCTCCGAGGAAATACTCCCTCCCCCCTTGCGGGGGAGGGTCGGGGTGGGGGGTCATGAGCGCCGTGAAGCGCGTCCTGGTCACCGGTGGCGCGGGCTTCATCGGCGTGCATACCGTGACCCGGTTGCACGCTGAAGGCTTCACCGTCCTCGTCGTCGACGATCTGCGTCATGCGAGCGGCGCACCCCTTCCGGCTGGCGTCGAGCTGGAGGCGGCCGACCTGAACAGTGCCGCGGCGGTGCAGGCGGTCCAGCGTTTTCACCCCGACGCCATCCTGCACCTGGCGGCCCAGGGCGGGGTGTCG
>VBIS01000217.1 GCA_005880605.1 Chloroflexota bacterium | reverse complement strand
CGGCGAGCGTCAGGTCCATGTCGCTGGCAATTATGCCGGAGTCAAGCTTTGTGTGCCCCGCCGTCCCGGCGCCTAAGCGCGATCAGTGCCAGGAACTCATGCAGTAACGTGCCGGCCAGCAGCGAGGTGACCTCACCCGAGTCATACTGCGGCTGCACCTCGACCAGGTCGAAGCCGACGAACTCGGTCCCGCGCAGGCCTCGTACCAGCCGCAGCGCATCTCGGCTGCTCGGCCCGCCGACTTCCGGGGTCCCGGTCCCCGGCGCGAATCCCGGGTCGACGAAATCGATGTCAAATGTGAGAAAGACCGGACCGTCGCCGATCCGCCGGCGGACCTCGAGCAGCACGTCGTCGACGCCACGCCTCAGCAACTCCTCGGTTGGAATCAGATGAAGCCCGAGCGCCCGCGCGCCGCCTCGGTCCTCCGATCCGTACAACGAACCACGGATCCCGAGCTGGACGGCGCGTTTGGTATCGATCAACCCTTCCTCGATGGCACGCTTGCACCAGGTGCCATGGGTATAGCGCTCGCCCCAATAGCTGTCCCACGTGTCGGTGTGCGAGTCGAAGTCGATCAAGCCCACCGGGCCGTGGCGCTTGGCGACCGCCCGTAACTCGCCGAGGGTAATGCTGTGGTCCCCACCGACCGCCAGCGGGATGACGCCCGCGTCCAGGATCGGCCGCAGGCCGTCGACCATCACCTGGTAGCTGGCCTGGATGTTGCCCGGCACCACCGCCAGGTCCCCGGCGTCGACCACCGAGAGATGGTCGAAGATCTCGATCTCATGCTCGACGTGATAGGGGCGCAGGAGCCGCGAGGCTTCCCGGATCGCCGCCGGCCCGAAGCGGCCCCCGATCCTGTAGCTGACTCCGGTATCGAAGGGAATGCCGACGACCGCCGCGTCCACCCCTTCCATGTCGTTTATCTGCGGCAGTCGCATGAAGCTACCTACTCCCGTGAAGCGCGGCGCGACCATCGCGTCCACTGGCCGGTACTTAGGCACGAGCCAACTCCGATTCGACCGCCTTCATGCTCTCTTCGTGAATGATGCCGACCACCTGGTTGCGCAGCTCGGCGAACCGCGGGCTGGTTACCATCTCGAAGTTGCGTGGCCGCGGCAGGTCGACGTTCAATGTCGTGCGGATGCGGCCGGGTCGGTTGGTCATGATGTAGATCACGTCGCCGAGGAAGAGTGCCTCATCGATGTCGTGCGTGACGAACAGCACCGTCTTGCGATAGCGTTGCCAGAGGTCGGTCAGCATCTCCTGCATGATCTGGCGCGTCAGGGCGTCCAGAGCGCCGAAGGGCTCATCCATCAGCAGCACCTCCGGATCGTTCGCCAGGGCCCGTGCGATCGCCACCCGCTGCTTCATGCCCCCGGACAGAGCCTTCGGATAGGCTTCGGCGAACCCATCCAGCTTCATCAGATGGATCAATTCACTCGATTGGCGCGTCCGCTCGGCTTTCGGCGTGCGCTTCACCTCGAGCCCGAACTCGATATTGCGCCGGACCGAGAGCCATGGATAGAGCGAGTACGACTGGAACACCATGCCACGATCGGCGCCGGGTGAATACGCTGGCTTGCCGTCGACCAGGACTTCCCCTTCGGTCGGAACGATCAAGCCCGCGGCGACACTGAGCAAGGTCGACTTGCCGCAGCCGGACGGTCCGACGATGCAGGCGAACTGCCCGTCCGGCACCGTCAGCGAAATCTGCTCCAGCGCCCGCACCTGGCCGCGCCGCGTCGGGTAGCGCATCGCCACGTCGACGAAACGGATCTCACTCATGCGTGGACCTTCTCGACGTAGGGAAACGCCCAGCGGTGGATCAGGCTGAAGATCGTGTCGGTGATCAGCCCAAGGATGCCGATCGTGATGATGGCGGCGATGATACGATCCGACCGCAGAAACCGCTCGGAGATCAGGATGAAGCTGCCGATCCCGCGTTCCGCCGATACGATTTCGGCCACGATCAGGTAGGTCCAGGCCCAGCCCATCGTGATTCGAAGCGCATCGACCACCTCGGGAAAGGTCGCGGGCAGGAAGACCTTATAGAACACCTTCAGGCGCGAGGCGCCCAGTGTATAGGCGACGTTGAGCATCTCATCGGGGACCCGCT
Source organism: Chloroflexota bacterium (assembly GCA_005880605.1). GTDB lineage: Bacteria > Chloroflexota > Dormibacteria > CF-121 > CF-121 > CF-13. The sequence goes on along the minus strand of VBIS01000217.1, from coordinate 1,114 downwards.
GGGCGATGTTCATCACCATCAGTACGAGCTGGAAGAAGACGCCGATCCAGATGATGATGAGCTTCTCGTTCTCGTCGAGCCCGATGAGCAGAATCAGCAAGGGGATGAAGGCCGACGCCGGCATATAGCGGATAAAGCTGATCGGCGGCTGGAAGAACGACCGGACGATCTCGAACGATCCCATCAGCAGGCCAAGCGGCACGGCCATTACGGCGGCAATCAGAAAGCCGGCGACGATGCGGAAGGTGCTCCAGCCGACATCCGAAAGAAAGTTGAAGTGCTGGATCATGTCGACCCAGGACGACCAAACCCGCGCCGGGCTCGGAGCAAATAGCGCGTTCTTGATCGAGGCTGACGCCAGGCTCCACACTGCGAGGATGACGACGAAACTCCCAATACCGAGCGTGATCACGGTCGGGCGGGGGATCGCCTGCTTGGGCGTCAGGTAGGTCCGCAGTAGTCCACGGCGCCGGCGCTGCACTCGGACAGAAGCCGCCGGCGCCGCCTGGGTCGCGGGGACCCGCTCGCTCACGAGTCCCTACAAGCTGTTGATGAAACTGGGATCGACGGCGTCGTTCGGGCTGACAACCGTATCGACTTTGCCCTGGCCCTTCCAGAATTCGGCCGCCGCCTTGACGTTGTCGTAAATCTTCCCGTGGCTGCTGCTCGTGCCGATGATCTGCTTCCCGGTGGCGAGGTCGTAGAGCGTCATCGTGCTCAGGTCGGCCTTGACGTCGTCCGGCGTTTCCTGGACCGCGTCACCGATGATCTTGAGCGCGTCCGTCTGGTTCGCTTGCATCCAGGTGAAGGCGTCGTAGTAGGCCTTCATGAAGTCCTTGACGGTGTCCGGGTACTTCTGGACGAAATCCTTGCGGAAGGCGAAGCTATCCATGATCAGGTCGGGATACTCCTTCGACGACACCAGGATGTGACCGTCCGTCCGTGCCTTGGCCTTGGTGAGCCATGGCTCCCAGGTCACGGCTATGTCGACCCGCTTGGCCACGAAGGCGGCGCCCGCCTCACCCGACTTCATGTTCTGTTCCTTCACGTCCTTGAGCGACAGGCCATTCTTCTGCAGCACCTGTGCGAGGAACCACTCGGATACCGAGCCCTG
>VBIS01000216.1 GCA_005880605.1 Chloroflexota bacterium | reverse complement strand
GCAACCTGGTGCCGCCCGCCTAAGGGTGCTGGTAAGGGAGGATTTCATGGCCACAGCGAAAACGAAGCCCGAGGCCCAGCTCTCGACTGAAGAGTTGGACGCTCAGGACGCTGCGCAATTGCCGGACCGGGAGCAGATGTCGCTGATCAACGCCAACCTGGCGGCCCCGATCAACGCGGCCGTCGCGGCGAACGTCTTGTCGGACGGCTCTCTGGCGTATGCCAACGCTCAGCAAACCGCTCCGATCAGCCAGAGCAACCTGGGGCCGCCCCCAGCCCTGTAACCAGGAGGATTCCATGGCGATCAAACAAAAGACTGAGGGCCAGCTTTCACGCGAGGAGCTGGACGCACAGCATGGCGAGCAGCTGCCCGACCGGGAGCAGATGTCGCTGGTGAACGCAAACCTCGCGCTGCCGATCAACGCGGCGGTGGCCGCCAACGTGCTCTCCGATGGTTCGACGGCTTATGCCAACGCCATCCAGGGCACGCCAATCACGCAGGGCAACCTGTAGCGACCATTCGGTTGAAGGGCGGTCTTTAAGGACCGCCCTTTTTCATAGGAGGAGGAGAGTCACGCTGGAAGCGCAAAGAGACGACAGCCCTTCTGGCGCTGACGCGCCAACCTCAACCGACTCATCCGCCGCGCCGCGCCTTGCTGAGGGCCTCGAGTTGCTCGGCGAGTACAGGGATTCCGGCTTCAAGGAGCCGCCGTACCTGGCGCGGCGGGCCGATGGACAGGTGCTCCAGCTCCCGCGGCTCCTGTACCTGGTTGCCGAGAACGCCGATGGCCGGCGCAGCTATGGACAGATTGCCGAGGCCGTTACCGAACAGTTTGGACGGGGCGTTAGCGCCGCCAACGTGCAGACCCTGGTGGACAGCAAGTTGCGACCGCTCGGGGTGCTGGCGGCCGCCGACGGAAGCAGTCTCAAACTGACGAGGCAAAATCCATTACTGGCTCTCAACTTCAAAACGGCGGTCATCCCACCGGCGCTGGTCAACGCCGTCACCACCCTGTTTCGACCGTTCTTCTGGCCGCTCGTCGTCGTCGTTGCGCTGGCCGGTTTCATCGCCCTCGACTGGTGGCTGTTTTTCGTGCACGGCATCGCACAGAGCCTCCGCCACCTGGTCAATGAGCCGGTGTTCTTCCTCATCGTGTTCGGCCTGGTGGTTCTGTCTGCGGCGCTGCACGAGTGCGGGCACGCCACCGCCTGCCGGTATGGAGGTGCGCATCCCGGCGTCATGGGCGTTGGCATCTACCTGGTGTGGCCCGCGTTCTATACGGATGTCACCGACGCCTATCGGCTCGGCAAGGGTGGGCGTCTTCGGACCGATCTCGGCGGGGTCTACTTCAATGCCCTTTTCATGCTCGCGACGCTTGGCATTTATCTGCTGACGCACTTCGAAGTGCTGATCGCGGTCGTCCTGCTGCTGCAGTTTGAAATGCTCCATCAGTTCCTGCCCTTCCTGCGCCTCGACGGCTACTACGTGATCGCCGACCTCACCGGTGTCCCCGACATCTTCGCCCGCATGAAACCGGTCCTGCTCAGCCTCCTGCCCGGACGTAAACCCGATCCTCGCGTCACCGTTCTCAAGGGTTGGGTGCGCATCGTCGTCACCGCCTGGGTGGTCTTGACGGTCGCATTCATCCTCTATGCCTACGGCATGATGCTGCTGCACCTGCCCACGATCGTCGGTACCGCGTGGGCATCGTTGCTGGCTCTGCTCGGAAACGCGTCCGCCGCCGTTCAGCACGGCCAGGTTGCGATCGGCCTGTTTGCGGCACTCCAACTCGTCCTGCTCGCGCTCCCCATCCTGGGACTGGTATGGATGCTGGTGCGCCTGGCGCAGCGGCTGGTTCTCCTGGCCTGGGTTCGGACGAGGGGGCGGCCCCTGAACCGCGCGACAAGCTTCCTGGTGATGGCGGCGTTCGCCCTGCTTCTTGCGCTGGCCTGGATTCCGCCGCCGGCCAACTACCAGCCAATTTCGCCAAGCGCCCACGGCACGATCCCCGAGAGCTTCGACAATGCGGCTCCTGTCTTCAACGACGTCGTCAGGCTTCTTCCGCCCGTGCGTGCGGTCCTTCCGGCGGCCAGTGCATCTCCCGCGCCCTCTGGCAGCGCAGCGCCCAGTCCCCTGGCGTCGCCGTCGCCAGCCGCCAGCCCCGATGCGTCCTCCTCGGCGAGCGCATCTCCTACGCCGTCGCCGACTCCTTCGTCTAGCCCGTAGTTCAGCTGCGGTCGAGTTCGGCGCGGCGTGGCGGGTCGGCCCCCGGCCGGGTGCAGGTGATCGAGGCGACCAGGCATGAGAACTCGAGGGCGGCGCGCAGGTCATCGGGCTCGAGGTGCAGGTCGTGGCTTAGCCGGCCGTGCTCGTGGAGCCATGCCAGCAGCGCCGCGCCGAAGGCATCGCCGGCCCCGATCGTGTCGACGACCTGGACGACCGGAGCCGCAACCCTGACCTCCGCAGTCGCGGTCATGCCAACGGCACCGTCGGCTCCCAACGTCACGACCACGAGCTTCGGCCCGCGGGCGAGCAAGATGCGGGCGGCCGCCATCCGGTCGATTCCCGGAAACAGCCAGTCAATGTCGGCATCGCTGGCTTTGACGATGGTGCTCTCGGCGATGATGCGATCGAGTCGGGGTCGGTAGCGGGCTGCTCCGTTGACCACCGTGGGGCGGATATTCGGATCGACCATGACGAGGCGTTTGCGGTGCTCGCGGTCGATGAGCGCAGCGATCGTGCTGGCGATGGGCTCGAACACCAGGCCGAGCGTCCCCACGTGCAGCGCCCTAACCTCTGGACCGAACGACGCCGGGACCATCTGCGAGGTTAGATTGGGGGCAGAGCTCCCGTCGCTCACGAAGCGGTACGCGGCATGTCCCGCCCGGTTGACCTCAGCGATCGCCAGCGTGGTGGGCTCGGGTCCGAAGCTGGTCAGGGCGAGGTCGACGCCATCCGCGCCGAGCAGATCGCGGAGCTGCTTGCCAAAGGCATCGCGAGATAGGTGCCCAAGGAATTGCACCGGGATGCCGAGTCGCGCCACCGCTCGAGCCGTCGTGAAAGGACCACCCCCGGGGGAATCAGTGCCTCCGAGATGTCCAGGAATGCGGTCGATGAGGGCCTCACCGCAGACGACGATCACGGCCCGATCTCGCCCGAGCCTCGGGCGATCAGACGGGTCGGGATGACCCGGTGCGCGGTGGGCGACTGGTCGCCATCGAGGCGGAGGAAGAGCAGCTCGGCCGCAGCCGTTCCCATCGCCGCCGGGTCCTGGGCGATGACGGTGATCCCGGGGTCGAGCATATCCGCGAGCAGGATGTCGTCGAACCCGACCAGGGCGACCCGGTGGTGCAGTCCCAGCCGCCGAAGGGCGCGGAAGGCGCCGATGGTAAGCAGGTTCTGGGCCGCG
>VBIS01000215.1 GCA_005880605.1 Chloroflexota bacterium | reverse complement strand
CTGGAAGACAACCTGACGTCGCTCGATCCTGGGGAACCCGCGAAGGAGGTCGTGGCTGATCTCGTGGCGCGCCAGGCCGCCTTCGGCTACACCAAGGAGGAGTTCACCTACGTGCTTCGACCGATGGCCACCGCGGGCAAGGAGCCGATCTTCTCGATGGGCGACGACACGGCGCTCTCGGTGCTGGCCCAACCGCCGCGCCTGATTTACAGCTATTTCAAGCAGCGCTTCGCGCAGGTGACCAACCCGCCGATCGATCATCTGCGCGAGCGGCTCGTCATGTCCCTGCGCAGCTATCTCGGCGCGCCGGCGCCCCTGCTCACAGGCGGCTCCGGTGCCGCCCGTCTGGTCCAGCTGGATTCGTTCGTCCTCTATTCATCGGGGCTGGAGGCGGTCCGCGGCATGGGCACACCGTTCGCGTGCAGCGATCTCGACGCCACCTTTCCGGTTGCTGAAGGAGCGGCTGGCCTGCGGGCCGCTTGCGAGCGGCTGGCTGAGGACGCCGAGCGCGCGGCTCGCTTCGGCGCCTCGATCCTGATCGTGTCCGATCGCGAGGCCGGCCCCGAGCGCGCGCCGATCCCGGCGCTGCTCGCGGTCGGTACGGTGCATCACCACCTCATGCGCCATGGCTTACGCGGGGTGACCAGCCTGGTCGTCGAGACCGACGAAGCCCGGGAGGTGCACCACGTCGTCTGCCTGCTCGGATATGGGGCGCAGGCGATCTGCCCGCGCCTCGGCATGGCGTCGATCTCGGCGCTGGCGTCGGCCGGCCATCTCAAAGGCGAAGCCGACGGGCACAGCGCGCAGGAGCGCTACGTCAGGGCCCTCGAGGACGGCGCCCTCAAGGTTCTCGCCAAAATGGGCATCTCGACGCTGGACGGCTACCAGGGGGCGCAGATCTTCGAGATCGTCGGGCTCGATGCCGGCGTGGTCGACTTCGCCTTTGCCGGAACGCCGTCCCCCGTCGGCGGGGCGAGCTTTGCCGATCTCGGCGAACAGGTTCTGGCGCTCCACGCCGAAGGGTTTGCCGACACGGCGCCGGCCCTGAAGAGCCCCGGCTTCTTCAAGCATCACAAGCAAGGCACCGAGTACCACGCGACCAACCCCGATGTCGTCGACGCGCTGCACAACGCAGTGCCGGGGGTGGAGCTCGAGGCAGTGGCAGTTGGAGCCCCCACCCTGCCCTCCCCCAGAGGGGGAGGGGAAGCAAATGTGGCGTCCCCCAGAGGGGGAGGGGAAAGAACCGAGATGTCCGCGGCGCACGCGCTGCAACGCGCGGTCGCGACTGGGCCGGACGGAAACGGCTACGCATCGTACGAGCGGTTTGCACGGCTGGTGAATGACCGGCCCCCAACCTATCCGAGGGATCTGCTGGTGATGAAGGCGGCCGGCCCACCGGTTCCGCTCAATGAGGTCGAGCCGGTCAGCGCGATCCTGCGACGCTTCTCCACCGGCGCCATGTCGCATGGGTCAATCGCGGCGGAAGCACACGAGACGATCGCGATCGCAATGAACCGGCTGGGCGGCAAGAGCAACACCGGCGAGGGCGGCGAGGACCCGGCGCGCTATCGCACCAAGGGACAGCCGATCGACCGCAACTCGGCAATCAAGCAGGTGGCGTCCGGGCGGTTCGGCGTGACGCCCGAGTACTGCGTGTTCGCCGACGAGCTGCAGATCAAAATGGCGCAGGGATCGAAGCCCGGCGAGGGTGGCCAGCTGCCCGGTCACAAGGCGACGGAGGAGATCGCGCGGCTGCGACACACCCAGCAGGGGATTGCCCTGATCTCGCCGCCGCCCCATCACGACATCTATTCGATCGAGGACCTGGCGCAGCTGATCTACGACCTCAAACAGGTCAATCCGCTGGCGGCGGTGTCCGTCAAATTGGTCTCCGAAGCCGGGGTTGGGACGATCGCCGCCGGCGTGGTCAAGGGCCTGGCCGACGTGGTGCACATCGCCGGCATGGATGGTGGAACGGGCGCCAGCCCGCTGTCATCGATCAAGAACGCCGGGATGCCGTGGGAAATCGGCCTGGCGGAAACCCAGCAAACGCTCCGGCTCAACGACCTGCGGGATCGGGTTCGCCTGCGGGTCGACGGCGGCATCAAGTCCGGTCGCGACGTCGTCATCGCCGCGCTGCTCGGCGCTGATGAGTACAGCTTTGGCACGGCGGCGCTCCTCGCCGAGGGATGCATCATGGTGCGTACCTGCCACCTCGACACCTGTCCGGTCGGGATCGCGACCCAGCGCCCGGAATTGCGGGCCAAGTTTGCTGGGACACCGGAGATGCTCGAGGCGTATCTGACGCATGTCGCCGAGGAGGTGCGTCACATCCTGGCGGGCCTTGGCCTGCGGAGGCTCGACGATGCCATCGGCCAAACCGACTTGCTGGCGCAGCGCGTCACCGGGGATGCGCGAGCCGACCGCATGGATCTTTCACCGTTGCTGAGCGACGAGGGCTCGGAGCCCCGGAGATTCGTCGCCTCGATTCCGCTGCAGAAGCCGTCGTCAGGACTCGGCGATCGAGTCTGCCTCGATGCCCTGACCGCCGTCCTTACTGGCGCCGACGTGCGCGCCAGCTACGCGATTGAGAATTCGGACCGGTCGGTGGGGGCGCGGTTGGGTGGCGCCCTGGCCAGAGAATGCGGCACGTCGCCGCCGGCTGGATCGGCATCATTCGTGTTTACCGGCGAGGCGGGCCAGAGCTTTGGGGCCTTCCTGACGGATGGCATCGAGTTCGTTCTGATCGGGGAAGCGAACGATTACGTTGGCAAGGGGATGGGTGGTGGCCGGATCATCATGCGGCCTCCAGCCAATGACGCGGGTGAACCCTACTTGCTCGGCAACACCGTCCTCTACGGCGCGACCGGCGGCGAGCTGTTCTGCGCCGGGAAGGCGGGCGAGCGCTTCGCGGTGCGCAACAGCGGCGCCTCGGCCGTGGTCGAGGGCGTAGGGGAGCATTGCGCCGAGTACATGACCGGCGGGACCCTGGTGGTGCTTGGCCCCGTGGGACACAACCTCGGCGCCGGCATGACGGGTGGCGAAGTCTTTGTCTACGACACCGGGATCGGCTTACCCGGCATGGTGAACGGCGAGCTGGTGGACGCCCACCGGCTCAGCGGCGAACATCAGTTGCTGGCTGAGCAGGTCCTACGGCTGCGAGCGCTGATCGATCAACACGCGGCTTACACCGGATCACCCGCGGCGGGCGCCATTCTGGATGACTGGCATGCGGCGCTACATCGGTTCTGGCGGGTCGCCCCCAAGGCCGACGTCGCGCGGATCGAGAATGCTCACGAGGGCACGGTCGCCTCTCGCGCTTAGGGATCGGCCCCCACCCTGCCCTCCGCCAGAGGGGAAGGGGATGCTGCAGGGGTGAGCTGTTGCGCGAAGCGGCGGGCAGCCTCAACCGGATCGTCAACATCCGCCGCGCGCGCCAGTCCCGGCGGGCGGGGTGGCACCGTCAGGACCTCGCCCTCCGCCGTCTGCACCAGCTGCCAGCCGCCCTCGTGCGCCATCCAGTGGTGCCGGTGACACAACAGGACCATGTTCGACAGGTCGGTATCGCCGCCGTTGCTCCAATGGATGACGTGGTGGGCGTCGCTCCAGGACGCGGGCCGATCGCAGTGCGGCCAGCGGCAGTGACCGTCGCGGGCGGCGAGCGCGCGGCGCATCGCGCCCGCGACCACGCGCCGAGCGCGGCCGACGTCGATCACGACTGATTCCGGCCCCAGGACCACGCGCGTGATGGTGCCATCGCATGCCAGCCGCTGCACCGTGTCGGCCGAGACCGGGAGCGCGTACTCCATGTCGCCAGCCGGGGAGCCCACCAATCCGCGGAGCGTGTCCAGCGAAGCCGTGACCTGAAGATGCGGCCGCTGCGGCAGCCCGCCGGCATCCTGCGCATGCGTGAGGATCTCGACCAGCGCATCGGCGTTCCGGTGTTCGCGGCCGCGCTCGTCGTGATCACCACGGGGCTGCGCCAGTGGCTCGAGCGCACTGCGCAGCGCCGCTCCGCCCAGGTTATCCAACCAGCCCTCGAGCAGCAGCGTGCCGTCTTCGCAAGGGCTGAGCTTGAGGCTGCGCTCCTGCGTGGCCCGGTTCTGCTCGGCAGTGAATCCCTCTGGGTCGAGGGCGTGCCGGAGGTGATGGCAGAAATGCCAGAGGCGGCCCACACTGAATTCGCGGGCTTTCTCGAGCAACTCCGTCTCCTCGAAAGGCGCGGCGGTAGACGATCCCTGGAGCGCGACCGCCGTGCGGGCCATCAACGCCAGGTGTGCATAGCCGATCTCACCGCTCTCGACCGCCTCGACACTGTGCGGAAGCTCGGCGAGGTGGTCGCCCACGGCGACGCTGCCCCACACCGCCGAGCTCGACATCCGGCAGTTGTGGCGGATCCAATCGATCGGGCTCACCGATCCTTGCTCTTCATACTCCTCGGTCTTGCTGAACCGGGCGGCCGTGTCTGCGAACTCCAGCTCGAGCAAATCCTGCCCATGCCGAATGCACTTCAGGTCGGCGGCGAGCTGTTGCGGCTCGCGATGCGTCCGGGGCCGCTGGCGAAAGCGGTCGATGGCGCCGAGGAGGGCTTCGACCTCGGGAGATACCGGCGCGATCGCTTCTTCAGCTACCACAATTTTGTATCAGTCTAGCGAACATTCGTTCGCTTGTCAACTCGTTTTCACTCGAGCTTGTGCTTGCCAACCCGGGCCTCCGTCCGGTTTCATGGGCGGATGCCATTAAGGAAAAAGAAAGCGGCGAATGCCGCGCTACTGGGCGCAGCCGCGACCGCACTAACCGTTAAAGCCGCACTCGCAGCGCCAACCGACCAAGCCCAACCTCGGCCGGACGCGGCCGCCGTCACGGATCCTTCAGTGCGCGCTCTCGTACTGGGAGAGCGGCTGGGATCAATTGCGCGTCTCAGATACCGGCGCTGTCGGACTGATGCAGGTCCAGCCGGCATCGGCGACGGAAGCCGGACCCGCTTTGCTTGGCCGCCAGGTCAACCTCGATGACCCGTACGACAACGCCGACGTGGGCGTCGCGATTTTGCGCCAGGATCTCCAAGCCTTCAACAGTCCCGAGAACGCGCTCGCCGCCTACTACCAGGGACCGACCAGCTTGAAGGCTGACGGGATGTACCCGGATACGCAGCAATACGTTGAGGGGATCCTCGACCTTGCCAATCGAATGAACCCGTAGGCCACAAACGAATGGGGTCCGGCGGAGATTACTTCTGAATCGTGTAGTTTGCGCCGTCCGGGAGCTTGGACATTGCCTGCCGGATCTGCAGTTCGGTCGCGCCGGTGATGGTGATGATCAACCCCCCATCCTGACCCACAGGGGGGGAGGGAATTCCTGTTGGCAAAGGAATTCCTGATGGCGAAGCAGCTGGGCGGGCGGCGGAATCGGCCCGCAAGACACGCCAGTGATAGAGGCCGATGGCGGCTGCCACGAGGACGACGGACATCGCCCGGCCCATGTCGATGACGGGCGCCCCGCCGATAGCGTCGCTGGTTCCTAATAGCAGCGCCAGCAGGCGATAGACGAAGATCGCACCGCTGATCAGGGCCGCCAGGACACTACCCAGCAGCGTTGCGTAGAGGTAGAGGCGGCGGCTAAGGGTGTATCGCTCGGCGAGATCCGGGGACTGTCGCCAATGGGTGAACCACATGGGGGCGCCCACGGCGACCAGGGTGACGAACAAGCTGACCTTGTCGCGCCAGTCGTTTAAGGGGTGGGCGAGAAGCGAATTGAGGATCTGGTCGGAGAGGGTCCAGAGCAGGCCGGCCGCCCCGATGGCGAGCGTCCCCAGCGCCAGAAAAGCGACCAGGTGTGTGTACAGATGCCGAACGCCGGCCTGACGGGTGGCCTCGGCGGCGCCGGCATCGGCAGCGAGCTGGCGCTGGATCCACAGCCAGGCCAGGCCGAAGATGATGACGGTGGCGACCGGGCTGGCCAGCGCGACGAGGATATTGGTGCTCACCCCGCCGGGATGCTCGATGCCCAGCAGGCGCGCGAGGATGTAATAGAGGAGCTGGCTGGCGCCAAAGAGGGCGAGCGCCACGCAACCGGTCAACGCGAGGAAGCGCTGCACCGCGCGCAGCGTCGAGCGTTGGTCATCCTCGACGATTGGGGGCCGGGCCGTCCATTGCGAATGGAAGCCCCAGACCAGCAGTCCGGTGAGCATCGTTGCGAGCGCGGTTGGGACCAGCCCTCCGGGAGCGATCACCTGGCTGCGGTCGACCACCAGGACCCAGATTTGCTGCAGCAGGTTGCGCGCCCCGAACAGCAGGAAGGCCAGGCCGAGGAAGAGCAGGCCGTAGGCGTACCAGCGGCGGAGCGTGGCGGACACGCCGGATTCACCGACGCGGCTTCGGTCGAGAGCCGCGGTTCGGAAGTGATACAGCCAGAAGGCGGCGAGTACCAGAACCGCCCAGAGCGCCCGGGTGATCGAGGCGCCGTCGCTCGAGCTGCCGAGCACAACGCCAGCCGCATCCTCGATCAGGCGACGGAGATAGATGGCCAGCGCGATGCCGGTGGCGGCTAGCACGACAGAGAGATAGAGCCGACGGATCGCCGACGCTCGCTCGTCGGCAGTTCGGGCCGCGAACCGCTGGGCCAGCCACCAGTGGATGCCCCAGACCGGGAGCCCCACGAGGATCACCGCGCCGAAGCCGGCATAGGCATCTCGGACATTGCTGTAGGGCGGCGTCGCGTTGAGGAGCTGATTGAGCGCGGTCGAGCCGAGGTTGATCAGGCCGATCAGCACCATCGCGAAGCTGGCGGCGGCGACAATATAGATGTAGAGGCGGCGCTGGATCATCTCACTGGAACTGCCATGGGAAAGGATCCGACGCGATCTGCCAGCCGCTTCCAACGCGGACGAGGGAGAGCGCAAACTGCTGGGTGGTCGCGCCGGTCAACGGATCGCCCGACGCGCGACTGACCTCCACCGTGACGCTCGCCGTGTCGCCGGACTGGGTGACACTCAGGATTCGTACCCGCGGGC
>VBIS01000214.1 GCA_005880605.1 Chloroflexota bacterium | reverse complement strand
CACGGCCGAGGAAGAGGTTCTCGGCGATGTCGAGCGCCGGCGCCAGCGCCAGGTCCTGGTAGACGGTTTCGATCCCGCTCTTGCGAGCTTCGAGCGGGTTGCGGAAATGAACCGGGGTGCCGTTCAACAGGATCTCGCCCTGGTCCGGAACGATGGCCCCCGACAACGCCTTGATCAAGGTCGACTTCCCGGCCCCGTTGTCGCCGATCAGGGCCAGGATCTCGCCGGGTAGCAGGTCGAAATCGGCGCCGTTCAGCGCGGTGACCACGCCGTAGCGCTTGACCAGTCCGCGTGCCTCGAGCACAGGGACCCGGACTTCCGCGACGCTCACGCCTGCCTCCGTCGCGACAGCTGATCGACTGCCACCGCCAGGATGACAAGCACGCCAGTGATCAGGAACTGGTAGATGGCGGCGACGCCCAGCAGCGTCAGCCCATTGCGGAAGATGCCGACGATCAGCGTGCCGACGAGCGTGCCCAGCACACTCCCGCGGCCACCGAACAGGCTGGTGCCGCCCACCACGACAGCGGTGATGCTGTCGAGGTTGGACGACTGGCCCGCCTGCGGATCGCCGACCCCGGTCCGCCCCACCAACACCAGCGCGGCGATGCCGTCGAGCAACCCGGCAATGATGTACACGCTCAGCAGGACGCGACGCGTCCGGACGCCGGCCAGCCGTGCCGCATCCGGGTTGTTCCCGGTGGCATAGACATGCCGCCCGCCCACGGTGCGCGTCAGCACGAACCAGGTCACGACCGCCAGCGCCAGCGCCAGCACCGCGCCGTAGGTGATGGTCGTGCCGGCGAAGCGAAAGGTGTCGCCGAAGAAGACGAGCGGGTCCGGCAGGTTGGCAATCGTCTCCTCGTTCGAGACGATGTGCGTCAGCGCGAAGGCGATGTTGAGCGTGCCCAGGGTGACGATGAATGGCGGCAGCCGCAACGAGGTGACCAGCACGCCGTTCAGCACACCGAAGGCCAGGCACAGCCCGATGCCGAGCGCGATGGCGAGGAACGGGTTGAGGTGATAGGTGACCGCCAGCCGTGTCATGACGATGGTGCCAAAGGCCATCACCGCGCCTACCGAGAGGTCGATGCCCGCCGTGAGGATGATCAGCGTCTGGCCGATGGCCAGGATGCCGACCACCGCCACCTGTTGGGTAATCAGCGAGAGGTTTTCCGTGGTCAGGAAGCGGTCGGTCCGGATGGTGAAGAAGAGCGAGGCGAGGAGGAGCGCGATCAGTGGACCAAGCGTCGAGACCAGGCGGGCACGCGCAATGGCGGCGCCGGGATCGCTGCTGGCATCGCCGAAACGAAGCCGGGCTAACAGGGCCGGCCCGCCCTTAGAGAGCGGGCCGGCCGGTCCTGGTGTCGTCGATTAGCCCCAGCAGTTATCGAGGCCGAAGGTCGTGTCCTTGGAGTCGACGCCACTGACGGGCTTGTCACTGATGAGCGTCACGCCGGTGTCGGTGTAGCCGGATACACGCTTGCCATTCTTGGCGAAGTCGACCCCGGCGTCAACGCCGAGGCTGGCCATCTTCAACGGGTACTGCTGCGAGGTGGCCGCGATCCGGCCGTCCTTTACCCCGCCGACGCCGGTGCAGCCGCCGTCGACCGAGACGATCAACACGCCGTTCTGCTTGCCCCGGTTTTGGAGCGCCTTGTAGACGCCGAAGGCCGACGGCTCATTGATCGTGTACACCACGTTGATCCCGGAATCCTTGGTCAGGCAGTTCTCCATCTGCGTCTGGCTGTCCGTCTGGTTTCCACCACCGTTGGCGACGCAGACGATCTGCGAGTCGCCGTCGCTGATGCCGTAGCCCAGCAGGAAGCCGTCGTGGCGGAGCTTGCCGACCGTGCTCCCCGGCGCCTCGTCGAACATGGCGATTTTGATGCCGGTCTTGCCCGCCTCGGCGGCCTTGGCGTACTGGCCGATCAACTGGCCGGCCTTCTTATTGTCGGTGGCGAAGAGTGCGTCAGCCGCATCCACCGGGTCGGTCGGACTGTCGAGCGCGATCACGAGGACCCCCTGGGAGCGTGCCTTCTTGACCGCGGCCGTGACGCCCGCCGAGTCCGGGGTGATCAGGATCGCCTTGGCGCCCGCACTCACCATGTTCTCCAGGGCGGTCACCTCGCCGGCGGCGTCGGACGTGTCCTTGCCGGCGCCCGTCATCAGCACCGCGCCCTTGGCGGCGGCTTCCCGCTCGGCGCCCTGGCGCATCTTCACAAAGAACGGATTGGCGTCCGTCTTCGTGATCAACCCCACAATGACCGGTTTCGGCGATGCCCCCGCCTGGTTCGAGGTGCTCCCACCACAGCCTGCCACGACCAGGGCCGTGATCATGCCAACCGAGAGCACCGACACGCGTCTAAGGGTCCCCATCCTTACTACCTCCCTCAATTTTTACCCGGCTCCCCCCTCCGGGATGACAAC
>VBIS01000212.1 GCA_005880605.1 Chloroflexota bacterium | reverse complement strand
GGTTGAGATGGTGCTCGAGCAGCATCCGAGCGTCGCTGAGGTCGCGGTCGCGGGCCTGCCCTCGGAACGCTGGGGCGAAGAAGTCACCGCCTTCGTCGTGGCGCGCACCAAGGTCGAGGCAGAGGAATTGATCGCTTACGCACGTGACCGCATGGCAACCTACAAATGTCCCCGTGCCGTTCGCTTCATCGAGGCCATTCCCCGAAATGCGATGGGCAAGGTCGACCGGTCCCAGTTGAAATGACGAAGGGAGCCCAGCGGGGCTCCCTCTTCGTTAAGCCTGAGTGGGCTGCTGCATCGGTCGCTGCCCGGCGCCGACCATCTCCGCGGCCGGCTGGTCGTCGTACTCGACCGAGATGTCCTGCTTCGACCGCTCCTTGACGGTCGACACCGCGATAAAGGAGATCACAGCGCAGACCAGGATGTAGATCGCGATGGCGGTGCTGGTCTTGTAGGCGCCGATGCCCAGGAACTTGGGCCCGGCGAACAACGTCGTCGCGATCAAGGGCGCCGGCCCGCCAGCGATCACCGAAGCGAGCTGATAGCCCAACGATGCGCCGCTGTACCGCAGTCGTCCCGTGAAGCTCTCCGCAATAAGCGCTGCCTGTGGGCCATATTGCGCGTCATGCGGAATCAGCGAGAGGAAGATGGCAATGAACATCAGGGCCGCGACCTTCGTATCCAGCAGGCCGAAGTAGATGAAGCCCCAGACGCCCATCACGGCGACGCCGGCCATGTAGACCCGCTTCCGGCCAATACGGTCAGACAGGTAGCCGAAGAGCGGGATGGAGAAGAACGACAGCACCGAGGCTGCCAGGACGGCATAGAGCACAAAGTTGCGCTCTTGCTTGAGAACCGTCGTCCCGTAGGTGAAGACGTAGGCCGTGAAGATGTAGAACGGTGCTTGCTCCGAGAGCCGTAGGAAGGCGGATTGCAGAATCTCCTTCCAGTTTCGACGAATGACCTCCAGGACCGGAGTCGGCTCGATTCGCTTTGTCTCCAGCAGTCGCTGGAAGAGCGGCGTCTCAAACACGCGCAAGCGCACATACAGGCCAACGCCGACGAGGACGATGCTGAAATAGAAGGGAACCCGCCAGCCCCAGGTCGCAAAGCCTGTCGGGCCGGCGATATTGCTCATGACGAGCATCGCGCCGTTGGCGAGGAATAGACCGACCGGGACGCCGAACTGTGGCCAGCTCGCCATCAGACCGCGTCTTCCTCCCCGATGGCCCCATTCCATCGACATCAGCACCGAGCCGCCCCATTCGCCGCCGACGCCGACGCCCTGGACGAAGCGCAGGACGACGAGAAGGATCGCGCCCCCGATGCCAATCGATGAATAGGTCGGGACGAAGCCGATGAGGAAGGTGGCGACCGCGTAGATCAGGAAGACATTGAGAGTCGCCACCGCGGGGTCGGACTTGGGGAAGAAAAGGTTGGCAAAGACGAGGCCGGTGGCGGTGGAGTAGAGAAAGAAGTCATACCACTCGATCGACGTGCCGACCGTGCTGGCGATGACGGCTCGCCGGAGCTGTTGCCGTTCGTCAGCCGAAGCCGCTGTCACTGCCACGTGCAATCACCTCTTGATACGGAATGGACTCCGACGACGGACGCGAGTCACCACCTCCCTTCCGCCCCTCTACCCATCTAAGAATGCAGTTGGGGAAGGGTCGGGGTCAACTCCCGCCCTTCCGGCGAGGGCCCGGGTGGGGCGCGTCCGCTAAACGGCCGAGACGGCTCGGGCCGGTTCCGCGATCGGAGTAGGCGCGTTGGCCGATTGGCCCGGCGCGCCCTGGATGCGGTCAATTCCTGCCGGCACCATCGGGATCGTCAGCGTGAAAACCGTCCCGTCATCGGGGGTACTGCTCTCGATCGCGAGGCTGCCCCCGTGGCCCTCAGCCAGTTGCCGGCTGATGAAGAGGCCAAGCCCGGTGCCTGACACATCGGGAAACGCCGGATCGTTGGTTCGCTGGAACCGCTCGAAGACCCGTTCCCGGTCGCTCGCGGGAATTCCGGCACCGTTATCCGCAACCCGCACGACGGCGTGGGCGCCCTCGGACGACACGCTGATGGTTACCCGGGGCGGCCGCATCGTGTAGCTCAGGCCGTTGTTGATCAGGTTGTCGAGGATGCGCCCCAGCTGCTTGCCATCGGCCTCCATCAGAACCGGAGCGTCAGGCAGACTGGTCGTGATCTCCCCGCCGAGCAGCCTGGCTCGCGGCTGGCCGCGTGCGCAGGCATGCTGGACGACAGCACGGAGGTCCAGCTGGTCATGGCTTCGCGGCAATGCGTTCGCCGCGATGCGCGAAGCCTCGAGCAGGTCCGCCACAATGCTGTTCAGCTCGCGAGCCTTGGCGGTCAGAATCTCGAGGGACATTTTCCACCCGTTGGGCACCGCGCCAAGCGTGCCATCGGTCAGCATCGACAGGTAGCCCGTCAGGACCGTGATCGGGGTGCGCAATTCGTGGGCCGCCATGTGGAGAAAGCGTGTTTTCGCCTCGCTACCCGCTTGGGCGGCTGTATAGAGCCGTGACATCTCCTCCTTGCGCTCCCTCGTTTCCACGAATGACGCGATCAGGAACGACGTCAGAGCGACGCCGACGTTGAAGACCTGGAGGGTGACCATCTTCTCGAAGAGCGTTTCACCAGAAAAGGGGCCGGTCCCATCGATGGCGGACCAGATGGCGACGCCTGACGCGATCAGGGCGGCCGGTGCGGCGCCTCGCAGGCGAAACCGCCAGGCGGTCACCATGATGATCGGAAGCACCAGGTACTCGAGCCCCGCCCGATTCTGGAAAACGACATACGTGACGATGCCGGTGGCGGCCAGCAAACCAGCCAGCTCCGCGCCCCGATATTTCCCTCCCCCTGTGGGGGAGGGCAGGGTGGGGACCAACAAACTCAAAAGCAGGGGCGCCACAAGGAGCACCCCCATGGCATCGCCCGTCCACCAGACGGCCCAGGTTGACCAGAAGTTCGCCCGGGGAACCGACCCGAAGAGGACGAGCACCGAGCTTCCAATCGTGGCGCTGAACGCCATGCCGCCCAGCGCTCCGATCAGGATCAGGGCGGCCGCGTCCCGAAGCCGATCGAGCTCGCGGCGGAAGCCGACCCGGCGCAAGAGCTCGACGGCGACGAGCGGGGCCACTGTGTTGCCAGCGGCGATGGCGGCGGCAGCGACCGGTGACGGGCCAATTGGCAGGTTGACGGCAAAGGCGGCCAGGGCGATGGTCGGCCAGGCCCCGCGACCGATCAGAAGGAACGCCACCAGGGCAATTCCGGTCGGAGGCCAGACCGGCGTCACCTGACCATGAACGAGGGCCAAGTTCAGACTCAGCCGGGCCGCGAGCCAATAGGCCGCGGCGACCAGCGCGAACCGAAATAATTCCCGAGCTAATCGGCTGATGGGTCGCACGGCTCGGATCGGTGTTTTATCAGGTCGCCGAAATTAAATCAAGCAAAATTTACACTGCGTGCTCAGGGGCGGCCTTGGCTCACCGGTTTGCAAACAAATACGCAAACAATGGGATGGCCGTCGCGGAGAAGTCCGCCACGCTGTGCGCAAGGCTGGCGCCGACGAGGTTTCGCGTGCGGTCATAGAGCACGCCGAACAGGAGCCCGATCACCGTCGCTGTGAAGACCTGGAGCAGCGTCGCCCCGAGCGACTCGGTGGCAAGGTTGATGAGGTGAAACAACCCGAACAGTAGGGCACCGATTACGATTCCGGACTGCCCGAATGACGCCTTGAGCCCCGTTTGAATCACGCCGCGAAAAAGCACCTCCTCGGTGGGGCCAACCACGAAGGCCAGGAACACGAGCTGGACGATCAAGGTCGGCAAGGCGGGGACGTGGAACCCCGCCGACAGCGGCGAAGCAATCGTTTCTCCCACGCTCACCGCAATCAAAACGAGAGCGGCGATGTACCAGGGACGCATCCGCCGGTTGAGACTGCCGATCGGAAACCTTCGACCCAGCAGAAAAAACCAGGTGAGTCCAATCGCCGCCATCCAACCGTGGGCGACGTAGTTTGCGAGCACCGGAGGAATCCAACCAGCCCTAAGCGCCACCACGACCGCCAGGCCTCCAGCGACCGCGAGGGCGAAGGCGATGACTGAATCCGGCCAGGCGAGTGCCTTACGAATACCGATCTATTGTGGCACGGGTGCGGCGGGACATCCACGGTAAACTGGATCACTTGAGCGCTGCCGAACGGGACCCATCCGCCGCCACGCGGTCCCAGCCGACCATCACCAACCAAATCCCGGCGGATCGCCGCTATTGGGTCCTGGCCACGGTCATGCTGGTGCAATTCACCGCGGTCGTGACCAGCACGATCGTGTCGACCGCGACCCCGACCATCGTGGACGAGCTCCACGGCCTCGACCTCTACGCGTGGCTGTTCTCCTCCTACCTGCTGGCATCCTCCGTGACCGTCCCCGTGGTGGGCAAGCTGTCCGATCTCTTTGGCCGCCGGCCGTTCTACATGGGCGGGCTGTTGCTCTTTCTCATTGGGTCGGCCTTTTCGGGACTCTCACAGAACATGGGCGAGCTGATCGCGGCTCGGGCGGTTACCGGAATCGGCGGCGGGGCCATGATGGCGCTGGGCGTCACCACCATCGGCGATATCTTTTCGCCCCGAGAACGCGGCCGCTGGATGGGTCTGATCATGGGCGTCTTCGGGCTGGGCAGCATCGTAGGGCCCTTGGTGGGCGGCTTCACCACCGACCACTTCGGCTGGCGGTGGGTCTTCCTGGTCAATTTGCCGCTTGGGCTGATCGCGCTGGCGATGATTGCGGTTCTCATGCCAAGGCTCGCCGGTCACGGGCGGGTCCGCATCGATTGGCTTGGCATCGTTCTCCTCATCGCGGGCGTGGTCCCCATCTTGATCGGGCTCACCTGGGCCGGGATCACCTATCCATGGAACTCGGTGCAAGTGATCGGCGCGCTCATCATCGGCGCAGTATTCATCGCCGGATTCGGCGTGTGGGAAAACCACGCCAACGAACCCATCCTGACGCTCCACCTCTTCGAGAGCCGGGCATTCACGGTCGCCGTGGTTCTCAGCTTCCTGGTTGGCGTCGCCCTCTTCGGCACGCTCACGTTTCTGCCGCTGTACGCCCAGGGCGTGCTCGGCTACAGTGCGCAG
>VBIS01000211.1 GCA_005880605.1 Chloroflexota bacterium | reverse complement strand
CCGGCCCCGGGCGCGGTCTGGAACGGCGTGATCGTGGCGGTTGGCTTCATCGTGGTCGAGGAGCTGGCGGGCGCCGTGGGCCCCATCGGTCCGATTGGGTCGGCCGGGCTGGACACCCTGGGTCTCGTCATCGACGACGTCCTGGTCTTGAGCGGCGGCACCATCGGCGGCGTGGTCGCAAGCGTCGCGCGGCGCCGGCGCACCGGGACGGGTAACGATTCGCCGGCTCGTCGCGTTCGATAAGCACACGACGTCAACCGGCCTTGAACCGGATCACTGAAAAGGAAGTAGACAAGGATGCAGATGGAGAACGGATCGGTCGAAGCCCTTGGCGCCCGGATCGTCGAGAACGTTGGACGGGTGCTCGTTGGCAAGAGCGCGGAGATCGAGCTCTGTGCCATAGCGCTGCTGAGCCGCGGCCACATCCTGATCGAGGACGTGCCCGGCGTCGGCAAGACCATGCTGGCCAAGTCGCTGGCGCGTTCCCTTGGCTGCTCCTTCGAGCGCCTTCAGTTCACGCCCGACCTGCTTCCCTCCGACGTCACCGGGGTCAACATCTATAGTCCGTCGACGCAGCAGTTCGAGTTTCGCCAGGGACCGATCTTCACCCAGGTCCTGCTCGCCGACGAGATCAACCGGGCCACGCCCAAGACGCAGTCGGCGTTGTTGGAGGCGATGGAGGAGAAGCAGGTGACGGTCGATGGCACCACCTATCCGCTGCCGCTGCCCTTCATGGTGCTGGCGACACAGAATCCGGTCGAATTCGCCGGAACCTTCCCGCTCCCGGAGGCGCAGGTCGACCGCTTCTTGATGCGCGTCAACCTCGGCTACCTCGACGTGGCGCACGAGGTGCAGGTGCTCGACCGCTTCCAGCGGGGATCGCCGATCGAGCAGCTGGAGTCGGTGGCGTCCGCGGACGAGGTGCTCGCGGGCCAGAAAGCGGTCCAGGAGATCTACGTCGACGACCAGTTGAAGGAGTACATCGCGCGCGTGACGCATCGCACGCGGTCGCACGCCGACATCGGCCTGGGCGCCAGCTCCCGAGGGTCGCTGGGTCTCTTCCGCGGAGCGCAGGCGCGGGCTGGCCTCGAGGGTCGTGATTTCGTGACGCCGGACGACGTCAAGGCGCTGGTGCAACCGGTGCTCGCGCACCGACTCATCCTCAAAGCCAACGCCGAGTTGCGTGGTCTGACGCCGGCGAAAGTCCTGGCCCAAATCCTCGAAACGGAGCCGGTACCGCCTCCGAGCGTGGTGTCGCGCTTCGGTCGTCGGGTGGCGAGCTAGCCGGGCACCGCATGCGGCTGCCGCGTCTTCCCCTGGTTACGGCGCTGGCGCTCCTCTTCTTCTTCGCGTACATCACCGGAATCCGGCTCGCCTACAGCCTGCTGTATGCGCTCGTCCTCCTCTTTCTCGTCAGCTACCTGTGGAGCCGGCTGGCGGCGGACAACCTGTTGGTGGAACGCACCAGCCCCGAGGGACAGTACCAGGTGGGTGATCACTTCGAGGAGCACTTCATCATCGAGAACCGCTCCTGGATCCCGGTGCCGCTCATCGAGCTGACGGATTTCTCGAACCTGCCAGGGTACAACCCGGGACGCGTCTTCAGCCTCAAAGGGCGGCGCACCCGCCGCTGGACGTCACGGGGTCAATTCAAGCAACGCGGTCTCTTTACCTTTGGCCCGATCGAGCTGCGCTACGGCGATCCGTTCGGGCTGTTCGCGCGGACCCTGCGTGTGGCGGGGAGCCGGTCGGTGGTGGTTTATCCCATCGTGCGACCGGTCGGCGCCCTCGATGCGCTCGCGCCCAGCACCGCCGGCAACGAGCAACTCCGCGGTCGCGTCCTCGACATCCCGCCGAACGCCACCACCATTCGCGAGTACGTCCCGACCGACAGCGTGAAGCGCATCCACTGGGCGTCGTCGGCACGACTGGGCCGGCTGATGAGTCGCAGCTTCGAGACGCGCGAAGGCGGCGACGCCTGGATCGTTCTCGATCTCCAGGCCGCGGTCCACGCCGGAGAGGCGCCCGAGTCCACGCTCGAGTATGCGATGAGCCTGGCGGCGTCGATCACCGACGCCGGGCTGCGCCGCGGTGGCGCCATCGGGCTGGTGAGCAATGACAGCCGGCTGAGCGTGATCGAGGCCGCCCGTGGCGACCAGCAGCGCAACAAGCTCTTCGAACACTTCACGCTGGCCCAGGCCGACGGCACGGTGCCGCTGGCGACCCTGCTGACGTCGCAGCGGCATCAATGGCGGCATCGTGGTGGACTGATCGTGATCACCCCCTCGGCGGACGAACGCTGGCCGGCGGCCCTTCTCGACCTGGGCATCCGCGGCCAGCGGAGCCTGATCGTCTACATCGATCCGCGCGGCTTCGGCGGGACCCAGCCGGCGCTGGCGAGCGCCGGTCGCTGGCGCCAGGCGTTGAACTGGTGGATCGTTCGCGGCGCCGAGGACCTCGATACCACCGGGGAGCGACCGCTTGCCGCAAGTTAATCCTGCAACCATCGCCCTGCTCGTGGTGGCGCTCATCGGCGCTGCCTGGGCCGCCGGCCTGCTCCGCGCGCACTATGAAGAGGGCCGTGCGACCCTACGGGTCACCCGTGCCGATCGGGTGCTGGTCACGCTCAATGTCCGCGACACCTGGCTCTTGCTGGCGCTCTCGCTGCTGATGGGCTGGGCGGTCGCGGCCGCGGTCGAGCGGTCAGCGTGGGTGCCCGGCTTCGACACCGATGGGCGCCTGGTTCCGGCGCTGGCGCTGAGCAGCGTGCTCGGATGGCTCTTCATCTGCGCCGGGCTTCGTCGCTTCGCCTACACCATCGCCTCCCTGGTAGCGGCGCTGCTGTCGCTGGCCTTGTTCACGCCCTCGCCCCTGACGAGTGCCGGGCTGTCGGTCCCAGCGTTG
>VBIS01000210.1 GCA_005880605.1 Chloroflexota bacterium | reverse complement strand
CAGCGCAACCGCAAAGCGGGTGCGTTGCTGACGCCACAACGGCGCCGCCGGGAGCCGGGCAGGGAGCTGTGCGAGCATACGATCAATCGCGTCGAGGGGCGCCACCACCGGGCGCAGTGTCGCAATCAGCGCCGACTCGATCTCAGGATCCGACCAGCTCGTATGCATCGGTACCTCCTTCTCCGGTTTGGCGTAGGGCGCGGCCAAGCTGGCGACGCGCTTCGAAGAGCCGGTTCGTGACGGTCGTCACCGGCCTATTGATCACAGCAGCAATCTCTTCGTAGGACAGCCGCTGCTGATAGCGCAGCACCAGGACGACCTGTGCCGGCGGCGCGAGCGATTGCAACGCGCGTCGAACCTCCTCCCGCGTTTCCTGGGAAATCGCCGCCGCCTCGGGCATTGGGTCGTTGCTCGTCAGGGGTTCGAGACCCGGGTCGTCCAGATCGGTCTGAGGGCGTCGCGAGCGCAGCTGGCTAATAAAGAGGTTGTGGGCGATCCGAAGAATCCACGGTCCGATCGGCTGTGCCGGCCGGAACTGCCTGAGGCTTGCGAAGGCCTTGAGGAACGTCTGTTGAGCGAGATCCTCCGCTTCCGTCCTGTTGCGTGTCATGGCGAAACAGAACCCGTAAACCGAGGGATACAGCTCCCGGAAGAGACGCTCGACCGCGACGCGGTCGCCGGCCACGGCGGACTGCTTGAGCGCGGAATCGGGATCCTTCACAGCCCTCCTTGGTCGGAACTCTATACAGCCATACGTCTGCCAGCCGAATTCCTTTGTCCCCCGAGCGTTGCCTAGTTTGAACGGCAAAAGCGAAGGATCCTCCCGCGGAGCCGTTGCGGCGTACACAAGGATGTCGAGAGTGGTCGGGTCGGGCCTGCTGCTACTGGCGGGGATCCTGATCGGAGGATGCGGGACGGCGTCGCTTCCGGTTCCCAGCGGTCCCGCGCAGAGAAGCCCGCAACCGACACAGATCGGCAACAGTCTTCCCCCTTGCACCTCGAGTACCGCAACCGGCTGCGATATGAGCGCAATCAAGGGTAACGGGCGCGGTTCGTCTGGCTGCGCGGGCAAGGGACCCGGGACGCTCACGGCCTCCCCCATCGCGCTCAGCGACATCGCGTTCATCCAGCCGATGGGTCTGGAGGCCGGGGGTCACGTCACGCCGATCGACCACGGCTACATCTATACGAAAGGCGCCGTGGCTACGCCGCCGCAACAAACAGCCGTCTTCGCGCCGCTAGCTGGAAATATCTCGACCGTCACCCGCACGGTCCGTCTGAACGGCCAGAATCACGCCGCCACCTATGACGACGACGCCGTAACCATCGAGGCCACCTGCACCTTCCGGGTCCGCTTCAGCAACCTCGTGCGATTCGCCGGTGGACTGGCGGACGCGATCGGCGAGGTGCCGGCCAACGAGACCAAAAACCCCAACTATGCCGTCAAAGCCGGGGAACTGATCGGCTATACGGGCTTGCCGACGGCCTATGGGATCGACGTTTGGGTGGAGGACGACGACCTCACGCTGACCGGCTTCATCAACCCGGCCCAGTACACGGCGGCCGAGGTCTGGAAGACGCACATGGCCGACCTGTTCGACCACACGCAAGAGCCGCTGCGGAGCCAGTTGCTGGCGCTCAACGAACGCGATGCGGCGCCCCGCTGGGGAAAGATCGGCTACGACATCGACGGCCGGCTGGTTGGCAACTGGTTCCGCGTCGGCACCGGCGGATACCGAGGACTCAACCCCATGCAGGAGGGGTACTGGGATGGTCACCTGGCGGTGGTCCCCGACGGGAACGACCCGGGACAAATCGACATCTCCATCGGCAACTACCAGGGGACGGCGCGGCAGTTTGCCGTGATCGGCAACTCTCCCGATCCATCCACCGTGGCCGAGTCAACCGGGGTGGTTCGATATGAGCTCGGCTACGTCGAGACCTACTCGGCTGTCACTGGGCAGCGGTGGGACGGGAAGGCCTACGCACCTCACATTCGCACTCGAGCGGCGCCTGGGGTGATCGGAACCGTCCTGATGCAAATGACGGCTACGCGCAGCCTCAAAATGGAGATCTTCCCCGGCAAGTCAGCCAGCCAGGTCGCCGGCTTTGATTCGAACGCCGTTATGTTCGAGCGCTGATCGAGTTCACCGACGGCCGAACGGGAACCTCGCGACTGGGCAAGCTTGCTACGGCGACTACCGCTCCGACGAGGAGTACGGCAACAAGGGGAGCGCCGGGACGCCAGGCAATGAACAAGGCCGCGCCCGCCCCGGCCCCAATGACCAAACAGATCAGGCTCGTGGCCCAGAGCCTCCAGTGAGATCGACCCGGCCCTACCGTCGCGAGGTCGGCGATCAGGCTGGTCAGCATGCCGGTTACGAAGACAGTCGTCACGCCCGACACCTGGAGACGGCGTGCCCCAGCGGCCTGCATCCCCATCGCGCCAGCGGATAGCGCGACCAGCGCGTCGAGCGTCAGCGCGGCTGGATGGTCCCCGGCAACTTCCCAGCCCGCGAGGAACGCGGCAAGCAGGCCGAGCTCGACGAGCAACGCGACTGTGACCGAAACCGGCCAGACCGCAGGCCCGTCCGTCCCCGCCGTCAGTCGCACGCCGATCGTAACGCCGACCACGAACCCGGCAAGGGCAATCACTGAGCGCACCGACCCCGCCAGCTGACCCTGACCGATCGCGATGCCGAGAAGCACGAGGTTACCGGTCATGTTGGCAGTGAAGACTCTCCCGAGAGCGAGAAAACTCACCGCATCAGTGCTGCCCGCGGCGGCGGTGAGCGCTAGGAGGAGGGCGTCACGAAGTCGCGGTTGCAACTCGCAGTCGGTCTCCAGCGGCCCGCAGCCGCTCGGCACTCCGTTCTAGCTGCGCGCGCTCGTTGGCGGACATCGGAGGCTCGAGGACCCGGTTCACGCCGCCCCGGCCAAGCACGCTCGGCAACGCCAGGGTGACGCCGTAGTTCTCCTGGTAGCTCGCGACCGGGAAGATCGCGCGCTCGTCACGCAAGACCGCTTCCGCCAACCTGGCGCACACGATCCCGATGCCGTACTGGCTCGCATTGTTGCCCTCGATGATGGTGATGTTGGCGTAGCGAACATCGCGCTCAACGGCATCGCGAACGGTTTCGAATGAAGCTCCGCACTGTTGACATGCGTCGCGGACCGGGAGCCCGGCAACCGTTGCCGACGACCAGAGAAACACTTCGGACGTGCCGTGCTCACCAATCGCCATCGCCTCGACCGCGGCCGGGTTCACACCGATTCGCTCGCCGAGATGAACCCGGAAACGTAGGCTGTCGATCACGGTCCCAGTGCTGATGACCCGATCGTGCTTTGCGAGCTGGCGGGTCAGATCCGCGAGGGGATCAGGAGGGTCGGTCACAACCATCAGCAGCGCCTCGGGCGCGGTGGTCACGACCTGGGGCACGATCTCCCGGTAGACGGCGGCATTGGCATCGAGGAGCTTGAGCCGGCCCTCCGCATCGTTTCGATCTGTCGCGCCGCCCGACTTCTCGTTGACCCCGGACGTGATCATGACCAGGTCGGCGCCGCGTAAGTCTGCGTACGACCCGTCGCGGACGTCCACCGTCGGCGATACGGGCCCACCGTAGCGCATATCCAGCGCCACCGCCCTGGCCCGTGCCGCCGTCCGGTCAATCAGGACGATCTCTCGCGCCGAGCCCCGTTGCATCAAGGCGATGGTGCAGGCAGAACCGACCGCGCCCGCACCAATGACACCAACTTTCATCACGCTCTAGGTTTACA
>VBIS01000209.1 GCA_005880605.1 Chloroflexota bacterium | reverse complement strand
GCTCCTATGCCGGGACCGAGCCCCGGAGCAGGTCATCGAGTTCCTCGTTGCTTAACGGACCGGCGTCCGCGCGGCGCTTGATCTCGTTGGTCAGCGACCGCACTTCGTGGTCTGTCAGGTTGAGCCCCAACGCCGTGGCCCGGCTGGCGATCGCGTGGCGGCCGGTCAATCGATGGCCCGCCATGACCGTGCGCTGGCGTCCGAAGCGCGCCGGGTCGAAGATCTCGTACGTAGACGGGTCATTCAGTACGGCGTTGGTGTGCATCCCGGCTTTGTGATGGAAGGCGGTGTCGCCGGTGATGGCGGCGTTGAAGGGGATCTGGATCCCGACCATGTCGGCGACCATGCGGTCGAGCTCGGGGAGGATCTCGAGCCGGTAGTGCGCCACCAGCTCGGGGTTGACGCTGAGCAGCCGGGCGATCATGCCGCTGAGGGGCACGATGCCGTTGCGCTCGCCGATGCCGAGGACGGTCGTGTCGATGTGGGTGGCGCCGGCCTCGAGGGCGGCAAAGGCATTAGCGATGGCGCAGCCGGTGTCATTGTGCGCGTGGAACTCGATGTCGCAGTCGACCGCCTTGCGAACCATCGAGACCAGCTCGAAGACCTGGTTCGGGGTGGCGATGCCGACCGTGTCGGCGAGCCCGACCCGCTGCGGGTGCAGCCGGTCGATCGCCTGGTAGACGCGCAGCAGGTCGCGGGGCTCCGACCGGAAGGAGTCCTCGCTGCTGAATCGCACCTCCAGTCCCTGCGCCTGGATATACTGCACCACCTCGGTGCCGGTCTCGATGATCTGGTCGACGGTCTTGCCATGCGAGAAGGTGCGCATGGTGGACGAGGTCCCGAAGAGGACGTCGATCCCATCGGCGCCGGTGTCGATCGCGATGCGAGCGTCATCGAGGTGGCAGCGCACGTGGGTCAGCACCTTGGCCCGCAAGGGCAGCCCGGCAATGACCCGCAGGTCGGCCTCGGACTGGGGCGAGGCGCAGGGCGAGGTCAGTTCCAGGTACTCGACGCCAAACTCATCGAGCATCTCCGCGATCGCAATCTTCTGCGCGGGGGTGAAATGGGCCGGGGCGAACTGCTCGCCTTCCCGAAGCGTCGACTCGATGATCTTGAACGCTTGTATGGTCATGGCACCTCCGAAAAAATAAAAAGCCTTCGTCCACCGGGACGAGAGGCCTTCTCTCGTGGTACCACCCGACTTTGCCGTTCTCTCGCAAGAACGACCTCTCTGAGTCCGCGGCCCGCTGCCTGAAGACTCCAGCCCGATCACGGGGGCCATCCGGCTCGGCCTACTAAGGGCGATTCCCTTTCGACCGGCGGCTCCGAGGCCTTTTTCGGCGGTGCCCTGGACTCTCCTTCTCAGCTGCCGGAGACTCTCTGTAATCCCAGCGTCCGCGTACTCTCCCTCATCGACGCCTTTACGTATGAACTTGTAGGTGCCAACGATACCGGTCATGCCGCAGGGTGTCAAGCCGCCGTTGGCTTTGCCGCAATCTCCGTGACGTAATCGATGACATGATCGGCGACCTGAATCCCGGTCGCGTCCATAAAGCCATGGAACTCTGGCGTGTAGTTGATCTCGTTGACGAGCAGTCCGTCCGGGTGCTCGAGCAGATCGACGGAGAGGAACCCACCACCCACCGCCGTGGCCGCTTTGCGGCACAGCTGATCGATCTCGGGGGTGACCTCCATCTGTGAGGCCTTCCCATTGCGCGCCGTGTTGGTGATCCAGTGGTCGGAGCTGCGGTAAATGGCGCCGATGGTCTCGTCCCCGACGACGATCGCCCGGATATCGCGTTCGGGTTTGTTGACGTACTCCTGGATGTAAAAGATGCCGTGCTGGTACGAGCCAAGCGTTTCCTTGTGCTCGAGCACCGCCTCGGCGGCATCGCGGTCGTTGATCTTCGCCAGCAGCCGGCCCCAGGAACCGACCATCGGCTTGAGGACGACCGGGTATCCCATGGCCTCGATGGCAGCCAGCGCCGCGTCGCGCGTGAACGCGACCACGGTCTTCGGCACCGGCAGGCCGGCCCGCGCAAGGGCGGCGGTAGTCAGGATCTTGTCGCCGCAGATGCGGGCCACCCGGGCCCGGTTCACCGTCGGCACCCCGGCCGCGTTGAGAAGCGTCAGCGCGTAGAGCGAGCGGCCGTGGTGAATCGACCGGTCGAGAACGACATCGGGAGCGTTCGGGAAGGGGTTGCCGATCGGAAACTGGATCCGATCCTCGTCGAGGCGCTCGAAGGGAATGGCGCGCCGCCGGAGCGTCTCGAACAGCGCCTTCTCTTCGACGCGGATGCGGGAACACAGGATGCCGACCATTGGTGGTTGCGTAATCATACAGGTTTCCGTATACTTATGCGATTACACCCTGGCAGGAGGCCTAGACATGCTGGCTGTGAAGAGCAAGTTACTGGAGAAGATCGACGCGACGCCGGTGAAGACGGCCAAGAAGGTTGCGCTGGCGTATTCGGGCGGATTGGACTCATCCCTCTGCGCCGTCCTGGCGACAGAGAAGTATCAGGTCGAGGAGTTGTTCGCGATCACGGTGGACGTGGGCCAGGGGCAGGACGAGATGGATGCCGCCATCGCCAAGGCAAAGGTCCTGGGGATCACGCCGATTGTGATCGACGCCAAGCAGGAATTCGCCGATCTGTGGCTGAGCAAGGCGATCCAGGCCAACTCGAACTACGAAGGGTATCCGGTCTCGACCTCGATGACCCGCCAGTTGATTGCTTCGAAGATCGCGTTACTGGCGCTCAAGCTCGGCTGCGACGCCATCATGGAAGGCTCGAGCGGCAAGGGCAACGACCAGTACCGGATGCACAACGTCTTCAAGCTCTTCGCGCCGCAGCTCGATGTGCTGGTGCCGGTACGTGACTTCGACCTTACCCGGGGCGATGAAGAGGAGCTATCGAAGGAGCTCGGCATCCCGATCACCGAGGTGATGCAGGGCGGCGACGATAAGACGTTATGGTGTCGCAGCCTGGCCTCCGGCGCGGTCGGCTTGAATCAGCCGATCCCAGAGAACGCATGGCTGTGGCTGAAGCCACCGTCAAAGCAGAGCTCGACTCCGACGCAGGTCTCGG
>VBIS01000208.1 GCA_005880605.1 Chloroflexota bacterium | reverse complement strand
GGACCGGTTGAGCATGGTGGAGAAGGTCGATGCGCACAGCATGGTGGCCTGGAGCGCCGTGTTGCTCGGTGACCTCGACGAGGCTGACCGAGTGTCGAGCCAGGGTCTGGCGCAGGTCCAGCCCGGTCAAGTTCCGGCGTGGACGCTGCACATTGTCGTCTGGCGCATCTACGCCCTCACCCTGCTCGGCCGCTGGGATGAAGTCCTCCTCATGGGCGAGCGCGCCCGGCTGTTGTGGCTCGAGGCGCACAAGCCGGCGGCGGGTTATGCCGTCCGTGGGTTCATGGCGGC
>VBIS01000207.1 GCA_005880605.1 Chloroflexota bacterium | reverse complement strand
CGCGCTCGCTGGCTTTGTGGGAGGCAATGGGCGCTCTGCCCTACGTGGCCCGCGTGCGGTGCGAACTGGCGCTCCTCACGGGCGATCGCGCGGAGCTGGACAAGGGCCTTGCGGTTTTGGAGCGGCTGGGTGATCGGCTCCAGGTTGGTCGCTACGAGCGTCAGGTAGGCTGACGCGATGCCGCATTCGGACACGGTGGCGGTGCATGCGGGCGAACCGACGCTCGATCGGAAGGACGCCCCGATCACGCCCGACATCACCGTCGGCTCCGCCAGCGGCTACCCTGATCTGAAGACGCTCGACGCCGCCATGGCCGAGCATCGTGGCTACGGCCGCTGGGGGACCGACAATCACCGGCAATTAGAGGCCGCGGTGGCCAGTCTCGAGGCCAACGGGCTCGCGACCCGGCTCGACGCGGTCGCGGTCGGCTCCGGCATGGCGGCCATCGCGGTGGCGCTGATGAGCGAGATGAACGCCGGGGATCACGTGGTGGCGGCGCACGACTGCTACGGCACCACCGTCACCTTCCTGCGCAACGATCTGCCGCGCTTCGGGATCAAGAGTACGATCGTGGACTTTCAAGACCTGGACGCCGTCCGGCGCGCGCTGACCGATCGCACCCGCGTGTTGCTGTGCGAAATGTGCACCAACCCGCTAATCCGGGTGCCAGATCTCGAGGCGCTGGCGGCGATCGCGCACGATGCCGGCGCGCTGCTGCTGGTCGACAACACGGTGCCGACGCCCGCCCTCAGTCAGCCGCTACGCTGGGGCGCCGACGCCGTCATCTACAGCGCCACCAAGAATTTGAGCGGGCACGCCGATGTCATCGGCGGACTGTTGGTCGGCAAGCCGTCATGGATCTCCGCCGCGCGCGCCTTTGCGCACACCTTCGGGCCGACGCTCGGCCCGTTCGATGCCTGGCTGACGCTGCGCGGCATCCGCACGCTGGTGGTCCGGATGGCGCGCCACACATCGAATGCGCTGGCGCTGGCCCGCTTCCTTGAGGGCCATGAAGCCATCAGCCGGGTGAACTACCCGGAACTGGATGCGAGTCCGTTTTGCGCGCGAGCCCGCCGGCTGCTGCCGGGCGGGGCCGGGGCACTGTTGTCCTTCGAGCTCGCGGGCGGGAAGCCGGCGCTGGAGTCGATGCTCTCCCGGCTGCAGCTGGTCCGGCTGATGCCGAGCCTGGGGAGCGTTGCCACCACGCTCAGCCATCCCGCCTCGACCTCGCATCGAGGGCTCGACCCGACTGAGCGCGCGAGGGCCGGCATCAGCGACAGCCTGACCCGATGCTCAGTCGGCCTGGAGCATCCGGACGATCTACTCGCCGATTTCGAGCAGGCACTTAGATGAGTCAATCAGCCCCGTATCGGAAGTCGGGGTTTTTCAACAACAAGATCATGAATCCACTCCTCACGCGTCTCGGGTTGGCGCCCAGCCTGACGGTTCGCGGCCGCGCCAGCGGACGCAGGTACACCATGCCGGTGCTGCCACTCGAATACGAGGGACGTCGCTACCTGGTTGCCCCGCGTGGCAACACCCACTGGGCGCGCAACTTACGTGCGGTCGGCGAGGGCGACCTGAGGCTGCGAGTGGCAAGAAGTATGGCGGCTTCGTGGCCAAGGAGTTCGCCATGATGCCGGATCCCGCCGACCACCCGGTCTTCCTCCTGGTCGACAGTCAAACCGCCAACTAACCGCTCCGACCCTCCCGCGCCCGGAGGCGAGGGAGGGACCTGAGAGCGGATCTTTCAGTCGTCCTTAGACGGTCTTGACGACGTAGGTTCCGGCGATCTTGTCGTGCCAGCCTTGCTTGTTCGGGTCGAAGGCTACCCAGATGACGCCGATGAAGATCACGATGAACGAGATGAACAGTCCGACGTAGCGAATGAACGCCTGCACGATGGTGAGGTCGCTGCCGTCGGTTCGAATCACGCGAAGGTTGAGGAGCTTGTCGCCGACCGTCTGACCGGGCCATGGGCTGCTGGCCGACCAGAAGTAGCTGAAGTAGATGATGCCGAGGATCGTCTGGATTCCCGTACGCCCGGTGGTGTTGCTGCTGAGGATGGCGGCGACGATCGCGTTGATGACCCCGACGATGATGCTGTCGATGATGAACGCCACGACGCGGATCCAGAACCCGGCTTTGGTTTGGGTAACGGCGGCGGACGCTGCTGCGGCCATAGGCTACCTCCGAAAATGAACGCGTGGACGAATTCGGCCGCAGTATAGCGCGTCAAAAGCCGGCCTGACCGAACTCGGAATCCGGGCGCGACGGGGGAGGGCCCGTAAAATGATGAGCCCATGCCGCACCGCGCGCTCTCCGTCTTCGAGAACTTACCGGACCAGTCGATCCTGCAGCGGATCGGCAACACCCCGCTGATCCGGATCCGGCTGCTCGAAAAGGAGTTCCCGCACATCACTTTTTATGCGAAGGCCGAATGGTTCAACCCGGGCGGCTCGGTCAAGGACCGGCCGGCGCTGCGCATGATCGAGGAGGCCGAGCGGACCGGCGAGTTGACGGTGGAGAAGGTCATCCTGGACTCGACCTCCGGCAACACCGGCATCGCCTACGCCCTGATCGGGGCGGCCAAGGGTTACCAGGTGAAGCTGGTGATGCCGGCCAATGTCAACGAGGAACGGCGCGAGATCGTCAACGCCTTCGGCGCGGAGGCGATTTTCACCCCCGCGCTCGAGGGATCGGACGGCGCCATCCTCGAGGCGCACCGGATCAAGGAATCGGCGCCGGGCGTGTATTTCATGCCGGATCAATACAACAATCCGTTCAACTGGCGCGCCCACTTCGACACCACAGGGCCTGAGATCCTGGACCAGACTCATGGCGAGATCACGCACTTTGTCGCCGGCATCGGGACCAGCGGCACGCTGATGGGGGCGGGTCGATTCCTCAAGCGCCACAACCGGGCGATCCGGGTGATTGCGGCGGAGCCATCCGACGGGTTGCACGGGCTCGAGGGGCTCAAGCACATGGAGAGCTCGATCGTGCCCGGCATCTACGACCCGAGCCTGCAGGATGAAAAAATCAGCGTGCCGACGGAGGCCGCCTATGAGCTGGCCCACGACCTGGCGCGTTCCGAAGGGCTGCTGGTCGGCAACTCATCGGGCGCGGCGCTGTACGCGGCCCGCGAGGTGGCGCGCCGAACCTCGGAGGGCGTGTTCGTGATGGTCTTCCCCGACGGCGGCGACCGCTACCTGAGCTCGGGACTCTACCGCCGGAAGTTTTGACGCTGCGGGTACCGCCGTCCGTGATGGACCAGATGCGGCAACATCTGGAAGCGGGCTATCCGAATGAGGCGTGCGGGGCGTTGATCGGCCGTGTTGCCGGCGGCGATCACACGGTCGACGAGTTCCGCGGCATGCGCAACACCATCACCGACCGGCCCCGCGATCGCTATGCGCTCGACCCGCTGGAGCAATTACGCGTCCAGAAAGATGCGGAGTCGCGCGGGCTGGAGATCATCGGGTTTGCGCACAGCCATCCGGATCATCCGGCGATCCCATCGCGTTTCGACACCGAGCACGGCTGGTCGTTCTATAGCTACGTCGTGGCGTCGGTGCGGGAGGGAACACTCCGTGAGGCACGGTCGTGGCGCCTGGACACGAGTGGCACCTTCCAGGAGGAAGCGCTCGAGACGACTAGAAAGGCTTGACCACCATCAAAAAGACGATGAGAAGCGCGATTACAAGACTGATGATGCCGTAGATCGTCGCCTGCCCGTCGAGCCGTTTGTAGGCGGCGCTGCCGAGGCCTTCGCTGTCCATCACCTTGATCTGCTGCCGGATAACGCGCGAATAGAAACCAATCGCCACCACGATCAACAGCACAAAGAGGATCAAGGCGGCGAGGATCCAGCCCTGACGCAGTCCGCCAACAGGGCGCATGCGCCGGCTCCCTCGCCGCGAGCGCATTCCAGACCCCATAGGTGATGTTGCTGCCGACCGCAGTGATCGCCAGCAGCACATGCACGTACTTGAGCAGCGTGTACCAGCTGACGGTCATGGAGTTACTTTAAGCGCCGCAGGCTGGAGGCATGACCGAATAGATCGAGGTCGTTCCCGGATCCTGCCCGGTGCAACTGGTATCGCTGGCGAACCAGCCGCCGGCCGAGCGGATGACGGTGACGTCCAGCGTCACCGTGCTGCCGCCGAAGTCGAGGACGACGTGGGCGATGGCGCCGGGGTTCCCGGGTGGGAGCGATTCCGTGGTGATGATTCGGGATTGATAGGTGTTCTGGCAGCGGCAGAGCGGCTCAGCCCCAGCGACGGGGTTTGAATCCAGCCGTTGCGCGAGCCCATCGGTGACCGGACAGCTGTCGTACTTGCCGTTGGCGCCGCAGGCGCCGCCGCTCGGCGGGTAGAGGATGCCCGCGACCACCGCCGCGCCATTGTCATCGAGGTTGGAGACGGTGATGCGGCCGTTGACGAGGGTAGGTGTGGGGGCCGTCGTTGGGGTGGCGGACGGCGATGGGGTGGGCGTTGCGGTTGATGTCGGGCTGACCGAGGCCCCGGTCATGGGCATGCTGCAGCCGCTGAGCATGAGAGTCAGCGCGCTCAGCGCAAGCGGGAGGCGGCGCATGTCAACGCGTGATTGTACCGGTGCCAGATGAGATTTCAGGTAAGGGCCGATCTGCAGACGGCGCCGCCGCGGTTGCCCGCCGGCTGGTCAGGAAGACGCCCAGCAGGATCACGATCATGCCGGCCAGGATGGGAATGGTGATCGCCTCGCGCAGAATGCTTGCGCCCCAGAAGACCGCGGTGATCGGAAGTAGGAAGGTCACCGTCGTGGCGCGGGTTGCGCCGAGCGTGTTCATCATGTAGTAGTAAAGAAGGTAGGCGATGCCGGAGCCGCCTACCCCGAGGACGAGCATCGCGGCGATTGACGGCAATCGCAGGTGGGTCGCGCCGATGGTGGGGAGCGCGGCGGCCAACGCCAGCGGCGCGGTGAGCGCGAGCTGCCAGAAGCCGACCTGCAGCGGACTGACGCCGCGGAGGCGCCGACGCTGAATCAATGCGGCCACCGCGTAGCTCGCGGCCGCCCCGGCCACGGCGAGCGTCCCCAGGGTGGTCGCCCGCAAGGGCTGGCCGATCAGGTCGGGCGCGATCAGAACGCCGGTGCCGACGAACCCGACGGCCACGCCAAGATAGTTGAGCGGGCTGGGCCGCTCCGCCGGAGTGACCCAGTACGCGAACACCGCCGTCCACAGAGGTGTGGTCGCATTCAGAATGCTGGCGAGCGCGCTGCTGATCGACAGCTCCCCGAAGCCAAAGGCAAACCACGGCAGGAGGCTGCCGAAGATAGCGAGCAGGACGAAGGGGAGCAGACGGCTGCGCGTCCCGACCGGGAAGGGGCTCTGCCGGCGAGCCGCGAAGACGGCGCCCAGCGTCGCCACGCCGAACACGGCGCGCGACAGCACCAGGGTCGCCGGGCTCATGTCGCGAATGGCGAACTTGATGAAGAGGAACGAGGCACCCCAGATCAGCGCAAGCAATCCGAGAGCGGCATAACCACGACGCATCGGCTGATTATGGGAGGGGACGACGTAACCCCCTCTGGGTTCTCCCTCCCTCGCTTGCGGGGGAGTCGGGGTGGGGCTATTCGGTGGGGGCTCGGTGCCGAGCCAGGAAGTATTCCGGCACCGAATTCATGGGCGGACGTTCCTGGTCTTCGATCTCTTTCTGTTCGATCCAGTAACGCTCGTCTTCGTAGTGGATCAGCTTCATGGTCTTGTTGATTTCCTCGAGCAAATGAATGCGGTGACGGTCGCCGAGGTGTTTCAGCCCCACCTGCATGATCGCGAACGCCATCTTGGAGAGGTCGAAGAGGGTCTGGTTGCGGTGCACCCGCATGCCCAGGTCGACCTGGGCGATGGCGCGCAACCCGTACGCCTCAGAAATCGCCAGCAGTAAGCCCAGCTCGACGCCGTATCCGGTGAAGAAGGGCACGCTTTCCAGCACGCGCCGCCGGCCCGCGTACTCGCCGGACAGCGGCTGCACCAGGCCGGAGAGTTCGGGAAAGAACAGGTTGAGCATCGGCCGCGCGGCGAGCTCGGTCACGCGGCCGCCGCCCTGCGCCTGGAAGTCGGTGCCGAATTTGAGCGGGCGACGGTAGAACCCCTTGACGTATTGGATCTCGGGGTCGCTCAGCAACGGCCCCAGCAGGCCATAGACGAACTTGGGGTGAATGTTGCTGATGTCGGTGTCGACCCAGCAGATCAGGTCGCCGTTCAGCGTGTACAGGCTCTTCCAGAGCGCTTCGCCCTTGCCCTGGAAGGCGCCATAGCGGGGTAGGATCTCGCTGTGCTGCACCACCCGGACACCGCCGCGCTCCGCGATGGCCGCCGTTCGATCGGTCGAGCCGGAGTCGATGACGACGATCTCGTCGAGCAGCGGCACTCGATCCATCAGCGCGTTCTTGAAGGTGCGGATGACTTTGCCGATCGTGTCCTGTTCGTTGAGGGTGGGCAGTCCAAGGCTGATGGTCACCCCCTGCCGCTGCTTGAGATCGACCAGCCGGCGCAGATCCGCGAACTCCTTGCTGTGAAACGTGTTTTCCGCGAACCACCGGTCGACGCGCTCGGCGGCCGCGGCCCGGCTCTCCAGCCGGAAGGGGCGATCAGGATCTTTGAGCGCGGTGACAGGTCCCGCGGTCTTGACCACCATGACGCTACCGGGCAGCCGGCGGAGCAGGCGGGTGATGGGCGCGCCGAGCACCATCGGGCGATGCATCAGGCTCAGGGTCGCGCCGAGAACCACCATCTGGTGCTGCGCCGCCTCGCGGATGATCGCCTCGCGCACGGACGCCGACAGCAACGTGATCCGCCGGACCGGGACATCGACCATGCTCGTGAGTTTGAGGAAGCCCGATTCCTCGCGTTGTTGCGACTCGGGCGAAATCCGCGGGTTGAAGATGTGGAGCACACAGAGCTCGGCGCCGGTCTCCTTGCAGACGGTGGCGGCCAGCCGGAGTGCGAGCTGAGCGCTGGGGCCACCACGCACCGGTACCAGCACGCTCCGGATCGGGGTCGTGTCCGGTCGCACCAATGCGACATCGCAGGGGGGATCGACCAGCAGGTCTTCGACCGCGTTGACCCAG
>VBIS01000206.1 GCA_005880605.1 Chloroflexota bacterium | reverse complement strand
GCTGCTCTTCGTCAGCGGTCTCGACCGCCGGCTGCCGGCCATCATGGGCCGCGTCAACCGCAACAAGGTGCCGCATATCGCGGTCCTGACGCAAGCGGTGATCACGACCATCATCACCGCGATCGCGTTCTTCATCTTCGGTAGCAACGTCAACCTCTCGACCGGCATCTACATCGCGCTGCAGGCGGCGGTCACCGTCATCTGGTGCCTGTCGATGGTGTTCCTCTTCGTCGACGTCTTAATCATCCGGTCGAAGTACCCGGAAGAGTTCAAGCGCGAGCAACTCGTTCCGATCGGCGTCTTCTGGGCGGCCTCCATCCTCGGCGCCATCGCAAGCGCGGTCGGCGTGCTCGTCACGCTGACGGGTGGCTGGATCTTCACCGGCCAGCTCCAGGGCTCATGGAACCCGTCGATCATCGGCCACGGTCCCTGGATTTTGATCGTCGGCGGCGTGGGCATTGCCTCGCTCGCCGTGGCGGTCATCGTCTATCTGCTCGGCGTCAACACGGCGCGTCGTGCCATGGCGACCGCGGGCGCGGGCGCAGGCGCGGGAAGCTGATCGAGCGACCGATGGCGACCACCTTGACCGATACGACAGCCGCCGTCGACCTCGACACAAAACGCGCAGAGATCGTCGCACAGGCGGAGGCCGCGGGCCTCCGCCTCGTGCGCTTCCTCTATTGCGATAACGACGGCATCATCCGTGGCAAGAGTGCCGGGATTGGCAACCTGAAAGAGCGGCTCGAAACCGGCATCGGCTTGACCGTCGCCATGCAGGCCTTCACTATGCTCGACCACCTGGCCAGCGTCGACGGCATGGGTCCGGTTGGCGAGATCCGGCTGGTGCCCGACCCGACCACGTTCGCCATCGCCCCCTACGCGCCGCACACTGGCACCGTCCTCGTCGACATGCAAACGCTGGACGGCCAGCCCTATGCCGCCGATGGGCGCGGGTTCCTCAAGCGCATGATCGCCCGCGCCGCCGACGAGCACGACCTCGCCCTGATTGCGGCCTTCGAGCCCGAATGGTCGCTGGCCGTCAAAAACGGCGAGCTCTTCTCCCCTATCGATGACAGTGGCTGCTTCACCTCGACCGGCATGAACATGGCCGCCGCCGTGATCGATGAAATCATCGCCGCGCTCGAATCCCAGGGGATGACGGTCGAGCAGTACTACGCCGAGCTGGGCTGGGGCCAGCAGGAGCTGTCCATTCGTCACGCGCCCGCCCTGGAAGCGGCCGACCATCACATCCTGTACCGAGAGACAGTCCGCGGGGTGGCGCTGAAGCATGGCCGCTACGCCTCCTTTGCGCCAAAGCCTTGGGCCGACCAGGCGGGCAATGGCTGCCACCTGCATTTCTCGGGCTGGAATCCCGACCAGAGCGTCAACCGCTTCTACGAGGCCGATGGCGAATACAACCTCTCACCGCTGGCGCGCCAGTTCATGGCGGGGATCCTCGAGCATCTCCCGGCCCTGGTTGCGCTCACTTGCGCCTCGGTCAACTCCTACCGCCGGCTGCAACCTCAGATGTGGGCCTCGGCGTACCGCGCCTGGGGTCCGGACAATCGTGAAGGCGCGCTGCGCGTCGCTTCGCCTTTCAAAGGCCATGAGGCGGAGTCGACCAACGTCGAGCTGAAGTCGTCCGACTCCAGCGCCAATCCCTACATCGCGCTCGGCGGGGTGATGGCCGCCGGCCTCGACGGCATCGAACGCGGGCTCAAGCTGCCCCCGCCAGTCACGGTCGACCCATTCAACCTGAGTGACAAGGAGCGCCAGGCGATCGGTATCGACCGCCTGCCGCAGAGCCTCAAGGAGGCGATCGCAAACCTCAAGCGAGATGACGTTTTGCTCAGGGCCCTCGGCGAGCGCCTGGCCACGTCGTATATCGCGGTCAAAGAGCTCGACATCGACGCCTTCGCGGCCGCCGACGAGGCCTTCGAGTTCAGACAGCACATCTACAAGTACTGACCTCAGCTCATGGCTGACGTCGCGGGCGAGCTGCTGCGGGCGTGGGCGGACCAGCCCGCAATCGATCATCACTGCCATCCGCTGCGACGCTGGCCTTTTCATCTGACAGCCGTCGAGCTGCGCGGGGCCTTCACCGAAGCACTCGATCCGCAGATGGCCGAACGCCACGTCGTGCACACGGCCGCCTACCACGACGCCCTCCGCCGAATCGCCGGCGAGCTCGAGTGCGCTGCGACCGAGGGGGCCATCCTCGCCTATCGCCGTGCCGCCGAGCCTGGAGAATACGCGCGACGCTTGATGACGCGGACGGGGACGGGCGTCATGCTCGTCGACAGCGGCTTTACCACCGCGGAGTCCTTCACCCTGCCGGAACAAGAGAACGCCGTGGGGATCACCCAGCGCGAGATCATCCGGCTGGAGACGGTCGCCGAGAGCCTCATTGAGAACGCCGGTGACCCGAGGGAATGGTTTGGGGCGGTCCGAACTGCGCTCCGCGCCGCGGTCGGGCGAGGGGCGGTCGGCGTGAAAACCATTTGTGCCTATCGCGCCACGCTCAAACTGCAGCCGGTCGATACCGATGCCCTGGGTCTTGCCTTCAGCGCGATCCAGCTGCGCGCTCACCGCGCCGAGCCTCCGCGCCTTTCCGGGAGCGCCCTCTGCCATGCCCTGCTCTTCGAGGCCGCGCTCGAATGCCGTGAGCTCGACGTTCCCCTCCAGGTCCACTGCGGCTTCGGCGATCCCGACGAGGACCTCGCCGAAACGTCGCCTCTCGGCTTGCGACTACTCTTTACCGACCCAGCCTACCGCGGCCTTCGAGTCGCCCTTCTCCACTGCTATCCCTACCATCGCGAAGCGGGCTATCTCTGCTCGGTGTTCCCTGACGTGTATATGGACCTATCGCTGACGATCCCGTTCGCCGGTCTCGAGGGCGGCCGCGCGATGCGGGAGGCGCTCGGCCTCTGTCCGACGAGCAAGTTGCTCTACGCCAGCGACGCGAGCCGGTATCCCGAGGTGTTCCTCGTCGCCGCCACCGCCCACCGCGAGGCCCTCGCCGATGCGCTCGGCGAGCTAGTCGAGCGCGGGGGCCACCGTCCGTCGTCTTGATCAGCGTGTTGCCGGCTGGCTCGCTGCCCGACGCCCAGCCAATCTCGGTCGTGACGAATTGCAAGCCCGTGACGCCCTGGGTCGAGGGGATCGGACCAACGGTCGACCAGTGCTGTCCACCGTCCGAGGTGGAGAGAAGGCTGTTGTTGGCTTTTGGATTGATCGTCCAGCCGTGGCTGTTGTCGATGAAGTACACGTCGTACGCCTGCGCCGGAAGTGATGGCCCGGGCCGCCACGAACCCCCTCCGTCGGTCGTCGAATAGACCGCGCTCTCCGGCACCCCAGCGGACCCGTAGGAGGTCAGCACGAAGACCCCGTTTCGCGCGTCGGAAAATCGCAGGCTCGTCACTTCACACATGCAGGTTGACCCCCATCCGGCCGGTGACCCGAGGGCGACGTTGTGCCATGTCCGACCCCCGTCACGCGTGACGTAGAAGAATGGACCACCCCCGGCGCTGCAGGAGCCCGGCAGCCAGCCCGTCGACGGGTTCAGAAAGACCGGGGCGCCCTTGCTGCAGCTGAGCGGAAGATGGCCGGAGCTGCCGCTGGTATCGGCCTCCGACAACTTGGTCCACGTCCTCCCGCCGTCGGCCGTGCCGTAGAAGGCCACGCCCTGGGAACCGGCGGCGCCTCCCAGGTTCATGAAGAGCCAGCCGTGGCTAGCATCGACAAAGGACATGGATGATGGCCACCCCTGGCCGGCGGCAACCACACCCGCGTTGTTCCAGTTCTTGCCGCCATCGCTCGTCCGGTAGACATGCACGCTGAAGTCGGGCGTGTCGGAGCCAGGCTGGAGGGACGACGCGACCCAGGCATTGTTGGCATCAAGAAAGAAGGTG
>VBIS01000205.1 GCA_005880605.1 Chloroflexota bacterium | reverse complement strand
GGCGGTCCTCGACGCCGTGCGGCACAACTTCCGTCCTGAGTTCCTCAACCGCGTTGACGAGATCATCATCTTCAAGCCACTTACCCGCGACCAGATCAAGCACATCGTCAATATCCAGCTCGAGCGGCTGCGCAAGCGCCTGGGCGAGCGGCGGATCACCTTGCAGCTCACGCCGGCCGCCCTCGAGCTGATCGCCAACGAAGGGTACGATCCGACCTACGGCGCCCGCCCGCTCAAGCGGGTGATCCAGCGCCGCATCCAGGATCCACTCGCCATGGCGGTGCTCGACGGCAAGTTCCGCGAGGGCGATACTGTCCTGGTCGACGCCGAGAAAGGCGAACTGATCCTGCGCAAAGCCGGCGCCCGGGAGCCGGCCGCGGTCGCCGCCGGTTCCTCAGACGGCTCGGAACCGTAAAATAGCCGAGCGCTGGCGAGCCGCCTTAGCTCAGCGGTAGAGCAATGGTTTCGTAAACCATCGGTCCGGGGTTCGAATCCCCGAGGCGGCTAAAACTTCTCAAGCTCACCCAGTGGCCTCGACGATGCACGGAATGGCCCTGCTCACCGCATCCTGTACCGGACAGTGCACCTCGGCCCACCGAATAATGGCTCCGAGCTGATCCGCTGGCGGGCGATTCCCTCCGATCCGGACGCGTGCACGCGAGCTCAACGGCCCGGAGGGAACCGAATCGTCGAGACCGAGAATTCCACGATCATCCGACTCGCTATCGACGACCACCTCGATCCGGCCGAGCTCGATACCTTGCTGCGCCGCGCGCATCGCGATCAGTGTCGCCAGGCAGCTGGCCTGCGCGGCTCGAAGCAGCCAACCTGGGGACGGCGCCCCGTCACCACCACCGACTGACGTCGGCATGTCGGTAGCGACTGACGCGCCATTCGGCCCCTGGACCGTGACAGCGAGGCCAGACTCCAAGACGGCCGTAGCGAGGCTGTCGGTGTACCTCGCCTCATTTGGGTGCGCCGTGAGATACGCGGTCGCCTGTGCGAGGGCATCGCGGATTTTGGTGTTGGGCATGTTGGCATCGTAGCTCGGCCCGATCTCTAAGCTTCTACGGTGCGAACCATCTCAGCCCAGACGGCCCGGCGGCTGGCGATCACGCGCCAGCGACTGGCGGCACCGAGCGGGAAGCCGAATGCCGACGGGATTCTCGATGTCGTCAGGGATTTGGGCTGCCTCCAACTCGACCCGATCAGCGTGGTGGCGCCCAGCCACCAGCTCGTCGTCTTCAGCCGGGTCGGGCCGTATCAGCGAAAGCACCTCGACACGTTGCTCTGGGAAGAGCGGCGGCTCTTCGAGGCCTGGGCGCACGCCGCGTCCATCGTGGTGACCGAGCACTTCCCGATTCACCACTGGATCATGCGCCGCTACGCCGCCGGCAGTTGGACGTACTCTGCGCGGGCAC
This sequence comes from Chloroflexota bacterium, assembly GCA_005880605.1. GTDB lineage: Bacteria > Chloroflexota > Dormibacteria > CF-121 > CF-121 > CF-13. Next base: position 2,038 of record VBIS01000205.1, on the reverse strand, counting down.
TCGCGTGGATGAAATCCAACGATCCGCTGCGCCGCAGGATTCTGCGCCAGATTCGGAAAGAAGGCCCGTTGCCATCGCGCGCCTTCGAGGATCCCTCGAGCGTCGGCTGGCGGACAACGGGGTGGAACAACGACCGGAACGTGGGCATGATGCTCTTCTTTCTCTGGCGAACCGGACAGCTGATGGTGGCCGGCCGCCAGGGTGGGCAGAAGCGCTGGGATTTCGCCGAGCGGTGCCTTCCAGACTGGACCCCGAAGACGAGGCTTTCTGAACCGGCGATCGTCCGCTCGGCCGCGGAGATCTCGCTGCGCGCGCTCGGGGTGGCACCCGCGCGAAATATCAACCACCACTTCGTGGCGGGGAAGTATCCGAATCTCGCGTCTGCCCTCCTCGCCCTCGAGAAGCAGGGCAAAATCATGCCCCTGCGAGTCACAGATCTCGATCGATCATGGCCGGGAACCTGGTACGTCCACAGCGACGACCTCGCCCTGCTCGACCGCATCGAGGCGGGCGACTGGAGCCCGCGGACGACGCTGCTGTCTCCCTTCGACAACTTGATCCGCGATCGGGCCAGGACCCGCCTGATGTTTGGGTTCGATTTCAAAATGGAGATCTACGTCCCGGCGCTCGAGCGGCAATACGGCTACTACGTCATGCCGGTATTGCACGGGGACCGACTGGTGGCCCGCGTGGACCCAGTTTTCGACCGTACGTCGAGGCGGCTGTCGATCCGGGCCGTCAGCATCAAGCCCGAGTGCGACGATCTCAGTGTGGCCCGCTCGACGAAAGACGCGATTGCTCAGCTCGCTACATTCGTCGCCGCGAGTGGGATCGATTACAACGGCCGCGTGCCGACACGCTGGCGGCGTACCCTCAGCGCTTGATTGGACGGCATGATCGACGACCAAAAGTAAACACTCGAGCAGCCGTTGTATCTACGTGGAGCGAGGTGGGGACCGCGCGCCTATGGCGGCGGGTATGCGAATGGTCTTCGATCTCATCTGTCGAAGCTGCGGCGCCTGCGCGCAGCGGGCCTGGGATCCCACCGAAGCGGTGAGCGCCACGAGCTGTCCGGACTGCGACGCGGCCATGTCTGTAATCGGGATCGACTTCCCGGCCGGGCGCAAGCAAATCGGGCTGACCCGCGTGCTGGAGGTCATTCAGGGCGCCGGAATCATGCCGGTGGCGGTCGAGCGGCGAGCGCGCGGCCGCCTCCAGGCTGACGCCGCCTAAACAACCGCACCTCCGTGGCCGTAGAATGGCCGCGCATGACGGCGTTCTGGTTTTGGATCATCGTCGCCATCATCTTTGCCGTCGCCGAAGTGATGACGGTCGCGTTCTTCGCGGTTTTCATCGCGGTTGGCGCGCTGGCGGCCGCGCTGGTGAGTCTTCTCGGGTTCGACCTCTGGGTCCAAGCCATCGTCCTGGGAGTCATCGGGGTCGTCGGGATCTTCGCGGCCCGTCCCTTCTTCATGGAACGGCTGCACATCGGCCGCCATCGACTCCAGTCCGGGGCGGAGAGCATGGTCGGCCAGCGGGCGGTGTTGACGGACCCGATCCTCGCCTCGGGCCAGCCGGGTCACGTCAAGATCGCAGGCGAGCTCTGGCCGGCCATCACCGAAGACGGCAGTCCACTACCGGCCACCACGCCGGTGATCGTCACCGACCTGCGCAGCACCGTCCTCGTTGTCCGCGCGGCGTCGTTGCCGCCCGCGTCGTCCTCGTCAATGCCGTCGGTCTGAGAAGAGGTGGAGACATGTCAGCACCGCTAATCGTTGGCGCCGTCCTCGTTCTACTCGCCTTCGTCATCATTGCCCGCACCGTCCAAATCATCCAGCAGGGCTACGTGGGGATTGTCAAGCGCCTCGGCGAATTCCATTCGGTCCGGCAGCCCGGCGTGACCTTCCTGATCCCCTTGTTCGACTCGATGAGCACGGTTGACATTCGAGAAACCCCCCGCACCGGCGATAAGCAGGACGTGATCACCCGCGACAACGTGACCGTGAGCGTGAATGCCACGATCTTCAGCCAGGTGGTC
>VBIS01000200.1 GCA_005880605.1 Chloroflexota bacterium | reverse complement strand
GCGTATCGTACTGCTCCAGCCGGCCCTGGTTCATGATCGCGATCCGATCGCCGAGCTTGATCGCCTCGTCGATGTCGTGGGTGACAAAGATGACCGTCTTGCGGACCTCGCGCTGAATCCGAAGGAACTCGTTCTGCAGGCGTTCTCGTGCGATGCGATCGATGGCACCAAATGGCTCATCCATCAATAACACGGGAGGGTCGGCGCCCAGCGCGCGGGCGACGCCGACCCGCTGGCGTTGCCCGCCGGAGAGCTGATGCGGATATCGCCGGCCAAATTGCTTCGGGTCAAGGCCCACCAGTTCGAGCAGCTCGTTGACACGTTGCTGGATCCGCTTCTTGTCCCACCCGAGCAGCCGGGGGACGGTCGCGACGTTGTCGGCGATGCTCAGGTGCGGAAACAGGCCAACATTCTGGATGACGTAGCCCATCCGCAAGCGGAGCGCGACCGGGTCGACGTGCGTGACGTCTTGCTCATCGTGAAAGATGCGGCCATCGCTGGGCTCGATGAGCCGGTTGATCATCTTGAGCGTGGTCGTCTTTCCGCAGCCGGACGGGCCGACCAGCATGGTCAGCTGGCCGGTGTGGAACTCGATCGTCAGCTCCCGCACCGCCACCTGGCCGCCCGGATAGCGCTTGCTGACCGCTTCCAGTCGAATCATTAGAAACTTCTACTCTAAATTGATTGGCCGGAACGGCCCTGCTAGCATCGGCGAATGCTCGCCACCGGGGTCGTGGGAGCCGCCGAAGACCCATGGATCCGGTGGTCCTGGGTATCGGGGCACGTTGATGTCATCAGCGCCGCACTGGTTCAGCACATTGAGCTGACGCTGATCGCGGTGGTGGTCGGCCTGCTGATCGCGGTCCCGCTCGGTCTGCTGGCCTGGCGAAGCCGTGTATTCCGGGGGCCTATTTTTTCCCTGACCGGCATCCTCTATACCATCCCGTCGCTGGCGCTCTTCTCGGCGCTGGTGCCATTTACGGGGTTCACCTTTCTCACCTCCGAAATCGGCCTGGTCAGTTACACGCTGCTGATCCTGATTCGCAACATCGTCGTTGGGCTGACCTCAGTGCCGGAAGAGGTCCGCGAGGCGGCCCGCGGCATGGGCTATCGGCCCCTCGCCGAGCTGGTGCGCATCGATTTGCCGCTGGCGATCCCGGCCATCGTCGGCGGCATGCGCATCGCGACCGTCACCACCATTGGGCTGGTGACGGTAACCGCCCTGATCGGCGAGGGCGGCCTCGGAAGTCTGATATACGACGGATTGCTCCGCGACTTCAAAACGCCGCTGGTCGTGGGGACCGTGCTCTCGGTGGCGCTCGCGTTCGCGGCGGATCTGAGCCTCGCCGGGGTGCAGCGCGTGATCACTCCCTGGTCCCGCGGGAGAGCGACGGCATGAACTTCGCCAACCAGGTCGTCCAGTGGTTCCTCAACGGTGCGCACTGGCAGGGCGACGGCGGCATTCCACATCGGACCTTGGAGCACCTCGCCATGTCTGGAGCGTCCGTACTGGTCGCGGCGGCGATCGCCCTCCCGATTGGGATTGCCATCGGACACTTCGGCCGCGGCGGGATCCTGGCCATAAACATCTCGAATATCGGGCGGGCAGTGCCATCGTTCGCGGTGCTGGTGATCGCGGTCGAGCTCTTCGGCATTGGCGCGCTGCCCGCGTTCATCGCGCTCGTCGCGCTGGCCATCCCGCCGATGGTCACCAACAGCTATATCGGGATGCGTGAGGTCGATGCCGACGTGCGCGAAGCCGCTCGCGGCATGGGCATGCGCGATCGTGCCGTCCTATGGCGAGTCGAGCTACCAATCGCCCTGCCACTCATCATGGCCGGAATCCGCACCTCGGCCGTGAACGTTGTCGCCACGGCGACCCTGGCCGCGCTGGTGGCATGGGGCGGTCTGGGGCGATTCATCGTGGACGGCTTCGGGCTCCAGGACTACCCGATGATGTTTGCGGGCGCGATCATGGTTGCCATCCTTTCTCTGATCGTCGAATTCTCGCTCGCCGGCGCCCAGCGGCTGGCCACGCCGGCCGGGCTTCGTCCGTCGAAACCAGTCCAGAAGGAGGAACCGCTAGGGATAGCACGCGACCCGGCGATGGTGGCGGCGTAGTTTTCGGTAATTTTCTTGGAGGTGGAGGAATGTATTTGAAGCGAATCTTCGTCCTGGGGGCCAGTATGGTCGCCCTGGCACTGGTCATGACCTCGTGCGGCTCGACGGGTGGGCCGTCCAGCTCGGCGAGCCCGAAGGGCACGATCACGATCGCGTCCTTCAACTTCTCGGAGAGCATCATCCTGGCCCACATCTACGGTGGCGCACTCAAGAACAAGGGCTACACCATCGTCTACCGCGATAAGCTCGGGAACCGCGAAATCGTCGAGCCGGCCCTCGAAAACGGACAGATCGACCTGTACGCTGGTTACGCTGCCACCGACCTGAACTTTGTCGACAAGCGGCAGGGTGTGGCCCTCGAGGCGGGGACTGACGCGGCGGCCAACGTGCAGAAGCTCAACGCCCGTCTGAACTCGAAGGGAATCAAGGCGCTCGATCCGTCGCCGGCCGTTGATCAGAATGCCTTCGCCGTCACCAAGGCGGAGGCTGATGCGAATCACCTGGTCAAGCTGTCGGACGTCTCCGCGGTCGCCAGTGGATGGACCCTGGGCGGGCCACCCGAGTGCCCGCAGCGCCCGTTCTGCCAGCAAGGCCTGGAGTCGGTCTACGGTCTACATTTCAAGGCCTTCAAGGCGCTTGATGCGGGCGGGCCGCTCACCTACGCCGCCTTCAAGAGCGGGGCCATCAATATCGGCCTCGTCTTCTCCAGCGACGGCGGCATCACCGCCAATAACCTCGTCGTTCTCGAGGACGACAAGCACCTGCAGCAGGCGGACAACATCGTGCCGTTGATCCGGACGGCCGTGGCGAACAGCGAGGTCACCGCGCTGCTGAACAGCATCGACGCCAAGCTGAACACGCCCGATTTGACCGCGATGAACAAGAGCGCAGACATCGACAAGCAGGATCCGGCCGACCTCGCCGCGACCTGGCTCAAGAACCACGGGTTCTAAGCCGCTGCCCCATTCACCCTCCCCCCTCGTCGCGGGGGGAGGGTTCGGGGAGGGCTATTCGACGTGCCCGAGCCATATCACTTCGTGACCGACTGGCGCTTCACGGCGCCGCTGCAGAAGGTGTGGTCGGTAGTGCTCGACATCGAGCGCTACCCCGGTTGGTGGAAGAACTTCCGGCGCGTGACGATCACGCGGGGTGACGGAAAATCGGTCGGTTCCGTGATCGAGTGCGTCGTGCGCGGTTCGCTGCCCTACAGCCTTAAGTACGCGCTCGAGGTGCAAGAGGCTGACGAGTATCGGCACATCCTCCTGCGGTCAACTGGCGACCTGGTGGGAACCGGGCGCTGGGAATTCTCGGAAGTCGAGCCGTCGACCGTCAAGGCCGTCTATTACTGGGATGTTGCCACGACCAACCCGATCCTCAATCTGGTTGCCCCGCTGGCAAAGGGTGCGCTCGCGCGCAATCACGAACGGGTCATGGCGAACGGCTATGCCGCGCTGCGGCCGCACGTGGAGCTAACCTAACTCGTCTTCCGCGCCTTGCGGCGCGCCGCCTCGAACGCATCGAGACGATCCTTGATGGTCTTTTCGTAGCCCCGGTCTGTTGGATGGTAGTAGGTCCGATCTTTGATGGCATCGGGCAAGTGCTGCTGCTCCACCTGGGCCTCGTCGTAATCGTGGGCGTATCGATAG
>VBIS01000199.1 GCA_005880605.1 Chloroflexota bacterium | reverse complement strand
CTGAAATGCCCAAACACATCGGTCTGGGCTTCGAAGCTTTGCGGGCTCCCGCCGGGCCCGGCGTCGAACGTGACGAGGACTGCGCTGAACGGATTGAAGTTGTCGCCGGTGACATTGGCGATCGTCTTCTCAGGCGGGGGCGGCCCTGCCGCCGCGCCGGAGCCCGGCTTGGGCGTTGTGTGCGGTGCCACTTTCCTGAAGACGTTCGATGCCGCAGTCACCGCGGTCGCTGGCTGAAAGCAGGTCGGTGTCACCCGAATCGTCGCCGGGGATGGGATCGCGGTCGCCGGCGGTCCGCTGAGCCACAGCACGAAGTGCCTGTTGCTCTTGTGGACCTCCAGGCCATCGGTGAAGCTGGCCTGGATTGCGTCGATGCCTGGCTCGAAGCTGTTCGAGTAGGTAAGCGTTACTCGGCCATCTTTGTTGGTGGTGGCCGCCGGCAGGCTCTTGCCCTTGTTGGGCCCGCTCAGGATGGTGAAGCTGACCGGCACTTTCGCGATGGCGGCGCCTTGCCAGTCCTCAACGATCGCGGTAACCGTGGTTGGGCCTGGCATCTTGAGCGTCGTGGGCGCCGGGTCGACCTGAATGCGCGAAGCGGGAAAGGTTGGGCTCAATCCGATTTGCGCGGCGAGCGCGTGGCCAGCGAAGAGCGTGGCGACCAGAATTCCTGCTCCAACGGCGGCCGCGGCCAGCTGGACGCGTCGCATCATTAGCTACTCGGCGGGTTTTTGAAGTATCCGCTGTAGTAGACGGAGGCGTTACACAGGCTCCCGCTTGGATCGGGGCTGCAGTTGAACGTCATCGTCTGGCTCTCTTTGAAGACGAGCGGCGTGACAAAGTGGAAATCGAGGTCACGGAAGTTCTCGAGCCGCAGGACGAGCAGCACCTGGTCGGGTTTGTTCGCCTCGCGACGAACGAGATAGACGGTGCCGCTGTTGCCGCTGGGGTTCTCGAAGACCAGGTCGGTGACCGCCAGGCCTCCCCCTTGTGGCACCGTGATCGCGCTCTCCAACTGCGCGGGTGTCGCTTGCGAGTTGACCGCCAGGCGCGACGACCAGACATCGCCCTTGACGGGGTTGGGGCCCGTTGCCCCTCCAGCTCCGCCGCCGGTCACGGGCACCGGATTCGCCGCTTTCAACGTGTTGACCTGCTGCTGCAGTGCCGACGTCTGGGGCGCCACCGCATCCTTTGCCAGGCTCGAGAGGCTGGGCTTCAGCAAGACGAACCACAGAATCGCGAGCACCAGCAGCAACGCGGCCAGCCCGATGACCGCCGGAAGCAGCCAGGATGGTATCAGTCCTTCCTGCTGCATCGAGCCGTCGACGGTGATCGTGGGCAGACCGTCCTGGTGGATGTTGACCTTGTACGGCGCGAGTTTCGGTGGACCGCTGAGGTAACGCTGGCGCGGGTTGATCCGAATCGAGGCAAAGCTCGCGGTTCCTGGTTCCGCGGTCAGCGCCGGCGGCGTGATCGTGAAGTTGAGCTTTCGATCGGGGTCGGCCGCTGTCAGCCGGGCATTGATGCGCACATTGCCTCGGTTGTCGAGGGCGAGTTGGGCTCGCGCATGCGAGCTGCCTTTCGCGGTCCGCGGGATCAGTTCGGCGGTCGTTTCGTTGAACGGCCCGACCTCGACGACACCCTCTTCGACCAGCGAGGCACGGGCGTCTTCCCGGGATTTGACCCGGACGGCAAAGGGGATGGCCCTGGCAAGAACGCTGGATGACTTCGGTGGTTTGAACTTGACGCGCGCCACCGCCTCCGCCCCTGGAAAGAGCGGTACTACTGCCGGCTCGACGAGCGCCCACGCGGACGCATCGCCCAACACTTCCACCGTGAACTGGTCGACGACAGTTCCGGAGTTGCGGATGCGAATTTCGGTGACCGCCTCGCCACCGGGTGTGACAGTGACAGCCTTGCTGGCAAGCGTGGCAGTAACAGCCATGGCGTTCGCATCATAGGTAGCGCTCGGTGACCGGACCATAGCCCGAGAGGCACACCTGCAGGCATCACGCGCTGCCCGTTAAGTCCCCGTTAAGTGCCCGGAAAGTGCACCGCATCAGACTCGTCAGTGGCGCAGTTAGAAAGAGGCAGGGGCGCCGTCATCGAGGAGGAAGAGGCCGTGATCGCAACTCGCCCGAGTGTATTAACCGACCGTACGCGCGTTTTCGTCGCCGCATCCGACCCCGTTTCGCGCGCCGGCATCGCCAGCCAGCTGCGTTCGAATCACGGCCTGGAAACGGTAGAAGAGCGCCAGGTCGATGCTGACGTCGTTGCGCTCGTCGTCGCCGACCAGATGGACGAGGAGACCGCGCAAACGATCAGGGCCTTGAAGCGACGCGGCGTCGAGCGCGTGGTGCTCATCGTGACCCGGGTCGACGACACGGGGCTGCTAAGTGCGCTCGAAGCGGGCGCGCGCGGCGTGCTCCGCCGCAACCAGGCAACGCCCGAGAATCTTTTCGAAGCCATCCGCGCCGCAGCCGGAGGCGAGGGCGCGCTGTCGCCGGACTTGCTCGGGCGCCTGCTCGATCAGGTTGGCCGCTTGCAGCGCCAGGTCTTGAATCCTCGTGGTCTGAGCTTCGCCGTGCTCACCGATCGCGAAATCAAAGTCCTGAAGCTGCTCGCCGATGGCCTCGACACCGCTGACGTCGGCCGTCGCCTGTTCTATTCGGAGCGCACCGTCAAGAATATCGTCCACGATGTGACCAGCCGGCTCAACCTGCGGAACCGCACCCAGGCGGTCGCCTACGCGCTGAGACAGGGCTTGATCTAGGACCTTTCGGGGCTCTGGGCGCATCGTGCCAGCGACCGTCGTCGAGCACGAAGCGGAGGAGAAAGCTACAGCGCATGGGGCCGAACCCCAGCGCCAGGACGGCACGCTGTCGAAGGGGGATCGGGCCGGCTCGATGCCCGCTGCAGAGGTGGCCGTGGCACGTCCGGCGCTGCTCCATCCTCGATTTCTACTCGGCCTCCAAGCGCGCGCTGGCAACGCTGCCGTCGCTGACCTGATCGCGCGCTCGCACCAGCCCGAACAGGTCGAAGCGCCGGAGCGACCGGCTGAGGCGGTGGCCGTCGAGACGGGGACCAGCGAGGCTTCGCCCCCTGAAGCACCGACGGTAGCTCCTCGCGTCGGCGAGAGCGACGACGAACTCGCCGAACTCGACAGCACCGCTGAAGCCGCGCCCGCAGCGGCCCAGGCGGAGTCCACCGATGAACGCGAACTCGTCGCCCAGGATGCGCAGGCCGAGCTTGCTGAGGCCACCAGGGTTGGCAGCCTTCCGCCAGCGCAACTGCTGAGCTCGTTGACCGCGGTCTCGGGGGCTGTCGACCGCCAGGCGACCCACGAGCATCAACGGCTCGCCGCGAGCCCACCGCAGCGGCCGCGCCATCCGGGCGCGCCATCGACGGTCGAGTCACCGGCGTCGACCCGCATCGTGCCCGAAGAGCGACCGCCTACGAGCATTCCAGCGCAGCCAGCAGGGCGCGATGTAGAGATTCGCGCCCCGGTGGCATCGGATAGCGGCCTTGAGCTAAAGCCGGGGCCTCTCCCCCAACTTCCGCTCGAGGGATCGGCAGACCCCGGATCAGTCCAACAGCATCGCAGTCATCTCCGGGCCGGCCTCGAGCTAGAGCACAAGAGTGGTCAGCAGGACGCTGCACATCCTCTCGGGGAGGACGAGATCTTCCCGACCGTCCCAGCCGAAACGCTACGAGCGGCGGTCGCACAATCGCCGGGCGCGAACGGTCACGCGGCCGGTGCGCCAGAAGGCGCTGAGGACGATCAGGCTGCGTCGATCATCGCCGAGGAGGAGAAGGGCGTCGAGATCCAGGGCGCCGTCGGCGTTGGTTTGTCTTCGCTTGCGAGCCAGCGACAGGACTACGCACAACGGACCGCCGGCGAGCGCGCCAAAGCCGACGCCGAGATGACGCAGCTCGAACAGACGAATAGTCAGGAGCAAACCGGCGAACGAGCCGCGGCCAAGCGCGAAGTGCTCGGGGTGCGTCGTCAGTGGACTGGCGCGCAGCAACAGCTCGTGGCCGGCGCCCAAAGCGAAGCCGACGCAAGAACCGGCGAGGCGATACAGACGGTTGCCCAGGAAAGGGCCGTCGCCGAGCAGCAGGCCGCGTCCCATTACCGCGAGGGACAAGCCGCCGCCGAACGCGCCCGGCACGAAGGCGAACAACAAGCCGCCGCTGAACGCCAGAAGGCGCAGGGCCCGGGCGGGCTGATAGGCGCCATCGGGTCAGCAGCGCAATCTCTGTTCGACAAGGCCAAACAGGCCGTCCAATCGGTCTTCGACCGGGCAAAACAACTGGTCCGCAGCGCGATCGAGACGGCGCAGCAGCTGGCGACGGCCGTCATGGAGCGCGCTCGCCAGACGATCGTCGGCGCGATTCGCGCTGCCGGCAGCCTCCTTGTGGCAATCGGCGACCGCGTGCTCGTCGCGTTGCCCGCGCTGCGCAGTCGATTCCGAAAAGCAATCCAGGACCGCATTGCCGCCGCGGAGGCCGTCGTCAACAAGCTGGCCAATGGGTTGAAGCAAGTCGTCCAGGGCGCGCTGAATCTCCTGGGCACCGCCCTCTCGGCTGCGATCGGACTCCTCCATCAGGGCAAGCAGGCCGCGCTCGACAGTGTCCGGGCCACGGTGCAGGGTGCACTCGCCTTCGCGAAAGGAGCGCTCGCCGCCTTCGGCACGTTTGCTGTCCTCGTGAAGGACATTGCGGCGGGCCCTGGGCAGTGGCTCTCGAACCTTGCTTCCGGAGTACGCGATGGGATTCGCAACTACCTCTGGGTCGAAATCAAGACCGCCGTGCAGGGCTGGTTCACGGACAAGGTCCAAGAGGTGGTCGGCGTCGGCCAGGCGATTTGGCACCTCCTCCAGCGTGGCGGGATTTCGTTTAGCGAAATCGCCGGCATGGTGTGGGAGGGGCTCAAAGCCGCCATTCCGGGCATTCTCATCGCCCTCTTGATCGAAAAACTCATGTCGCTGATCGTCCCAGCCGTCGGCGCAATCATCACGATCATCCAGTCAATCCAAGCGGCGTGGGGTTCATTGGGTCGGATCTTGCATGCCTTTGAGGCGTTCTTCGCCTTCCTGAAGCAAGTCAAGCTCGGTACGGCTGGTCCGCAGTTCGCGAAGGCGGTTGCGGCGGGGGCGATCGCCGCGGTCGAATTCGTCTCGAACTTCCTGATGAATCGCCTGAAGGGCGCAGCCAGCTCGGTCAGTAATCGCCTTCGCGCCATTGCAAGACGCATTGGCGATC
>VBIS01000198.1 GCA_005880605.1 Chloroflexota bacterium | reverse complement strand
CGTCGCGAACCGTCGAAGGCGCCTCGACCGGACGCCGGCGCGCTTCCACCCGTTCGCGGGCGGCGATGCGGTCGCGCGCTTCGGTAGCCATGCCTAACTACAGCCCCCCGCTGAAGCCATCTTTTCGAACCCGCCAGAAATGGACCACCATCAACAGGAATGCCGCCAGCGGCAGGCCGACCACGTGCAGCACGTAGAACCTTAGCAACGCGTTGTCACCGACCACGCGGCCGCCGATCAGCAGGTAGCGGGTGTAGGGGCCGGCGATGGGCGCGTACTTCGCCATGTTGGTCCCGACCGTGACCGCCCAGATGGAGAGCTGGTCCCAGGGCAGCAGGTAGCCGGTGAAGCTGAGCAGCAACGTGATCAAGAGGAGCAGCGTGCCGACGCCCCAGTTGAACTCGCGCGGCTTCTTGTAGGCGCCGGTCAAAAAGACGCGCGCCATGTGCAACCAGACCGTGATCACCATCGCATGCGCCGCCCAGCGGTGCATGTTGCGGATCAACCCACCGAAGGTCACGACGAACTGGAGGTCGCGCATGTCCTGGTAGGCGTGGTTGGTCGAGGGCACGTAGTAGAACATCAGGTAGAGCCCGGTTACCGTCAGCACGATGAAGAGGAAGAACGACAGACCGCCCAGGCAGAGGGTGTAGGACATCCGGATCCAGGAGCGACGCACGCGGACCGGGTGGATATGGAGGACGAAGTTCGTGAGCGCCGTGCGGGCCGCGATCTTGTCGGTCAGCGGCAGGCCGTGACGGAACACGGAGCCGACCATCTGGGCGAGGACCCCGTACATTTCATCGACCGCGCCGCGAATGACCTTCATGAACCCTCCCGGTTAGCCGATTAGACCTTGAGCCGGAACGAGCGATCGACGATGACCGAGCGGTCCACCAAGAGTTTCCCATCCGGGGCCACTTCCAGGTGGACCCGGTCCATGGGGCGCGGCGCCGGCCCGAAGAAGTTGACGGCGTCTCGGAAGTAGCGGCTGCCGTGGCAGGGACACTTGAAGCCAGGGAGCGCCGGCTTGGCCTTGGTTGCCTCCTGGCCGGTATCCGGATCCTTGGAGATCGATGTGCCGGCATTGACCAGGTCGCTGGTGACGTCGTCGAAGTAGCGAGGCGTGCAGCCCAGGTGGGTGCAGATCAGGCTGATCGCGTAGAAGCCATTGGGATCGTGGTTGATGACGACGCGCTTATCGATCAGGACTGTCGTCGACCCAACCGCATAGGTGCTCGGTGGATCCGCCTTGAAGGCCGGTGGGTCTTCGTAGGTCGCGTTCGGATAAAGCCACTTGACGCTCTGGTAGAGCGCAATCAGGCTGGCCAGGGTGAAGCCGACCCAGCCGGCAATCGCCAGGAAGCTGCGCCGGGACATCTCGCGACTGTCTTCGACCAGGCGGCGGAAATCGGCAGCCATTACACGAAGGGGTTATGGGCTGGTGGCGTCAGGACGGTCGCGAAGATGACCGTCGACGCCATGATGATGATGAAAAGCGCGGCCACGAGAAGGCAACCGAAGTCTGCCTTGATCGCCGCTATCACGCCGCGCACGCAGTCGAGGATAACAAAGCCACGCGAGGCGAAACATCGGGTCTCGGCCCGAGTCCAGCGGGCTGCGTCAGGCCCGGCGGGCCGGCACCGGCGTTCCGGTCGCGGTCAGCGCCGCGCGCTTGCGGACATACTCGTGCACGAGGGAGACCACGGTCGCGTGGCTCCAGGTGAGGGGCGAGACGGAAAGCGGCGCCTTGCTGTAGGGGTCGAGCTGCTCCGAGAGGACGCCGCTGGGGAGCGCGGCGGCGGCCACCCAGTCGAGGATCTCGCGCGCCCGGGCCAGGTCATCCAGCGTGCGCGCCTGGCTCACCAGCCATTGCCCGTACCACATGGTGCAGATGAACCAGGGGTTCCCCGGAACGTTGGCGATGTCCTGGCTCACCTGGTAGTACCAGTCGTTCTCGTAGCGGGCAATGCCACCGACTTGCGTCTTGCACCACAGCCGGTCGTAGACCGCCTTCATGGTGCTGACGATCTGGGGATCGTCCGCCGCAAACATGCCGAAGTACCAGAGTCCGTAGACGCTGGAGTCGATCGTCTGATCGCGCGCCATGGTGCCATCGGGGCGAACGTAGATCCGGCGCAGGAAGCGGTTCGCCTCCGGGTCGAAGAGGAAGCGTCGCGTCCCCTGCTTGATGCCCTCCGCCACCCCGCGGTAGCGGTCGGCCAGCGCCGTCTCGCCGTAGAGCGCCGCAAAGTTGGCGGCCGCCTGCAGCCCCGCCCAGACGGTGGCCACCGTGAAGCTCATCACGCCGCGGCGCTCCTCCCACAGGTCGTAGCTGGGCTGTGGTAAGCCGGTCAGCGGGTCGATGTAGCTGGCCAGGAAATCACCGACCAGGATGATCAGCGGCCGGTAGTAGGCCTTGAAGAATTCGAAGTCTTTATGGCGGTCATAGTGCTGCCAGAGCGCAAAGAGCACCAGCCCGGTCTCGTCTTCCTGGATCGGGTATTGCGGCTTTCCGGCGGCATCGACCCAGGGGTGCCAGCTGCTTCCCGGGTCGCCGGCTGGGGTGTATTTGTGCCGAAAGTAGCCCTCCTTGGTGACGATGCGCGCGCAGAGCTCGAAGAATCGGCGCGGAATGTCGACGTACCCCGCCTGGTCCATGGCGTAGACCGCCAGGGCGGCGTCGCGTGGCCACATGTAGCTATAGGTGTCGCGGGCGAATTTGATGATGTCGGTATCGTTGGCGGCGAGCACGGCGCCGCCACCATCGATCTGGGTGCGCACCACCAGCAAGCAACGCCGGTACAGGTCGGCGATCTGCGGCGAGAGATCGGCGAAGCCTCGCTCCTCCTTGTTGACCCAGGCCGTCCAGTAGGAGCGCGTTCGTTCGAGAAACGCCTCCGGCCCGCGCAGGGTGATGACGTCGGCGACGGTCTGCAGCTCGGCGAGGTTGCGGGCGGCGATCAGCCACTGGTAGGCGGTGCCGGCTTGCCCTTGCGCGATACGGCCCAGGTTGAGCGCCAGTGTCATGTCGACCGAGCCCTGCTCGATCGGGTTGTTGCCGAGCTCGCCGTCCTCCGCATCACGCCAGGTTCCCTGCGCGCCACCGACGTCTTTCTTGCCGCAGGCATAACCGTCGAGCCCGGTCCGATCGCCGACCTGGCCGCAGGCGGCAAAGCAGCGCTGCCCCTTGTAGGCGACCAGGCCCTTGACCGCGGGGTAGTACATGACGGTGTCGCCGACTTCGGTGCCGTAGATGTGCCAGTCAAAGTGAAAGAAGAGGCGGACCTCGCGCTCGGGCCCCTCGTTGAGCACCCGGACGCGGCGCAGCAGCAGGTCGCGGCCCAGGTCGACGGTATCGTTGAAGGTCAGGCCGACCAGCAGGTCGGGGTGGCGCAGCGTGACGTTCGTTACCAGCGTGTCCGCCATGTACACGAGATTGCGCGACCAGGCGGGGTCGTCCAGCCAGGCGAACCGTCCATCCACCCAGATCCCGAAACGGCAGGGTTCGCCGTTGGTGTGGTTCTCCTGGCCGACCCGCGGATAATAGATGTCGCGCAGCTGGTAATTCCGGTCGAACGTCACCAGCAGGGATCCGTTGCCGATCGGCAGGTCGCGTGACACGTCGGCCCATTATCGGGTGCTGGTCTCTACCTTGGGGGCCGGCAGGAT
>VBIS01000201.1 GCA_005880605.1 Chloroflexota bacterium | reverse complement strand
GGTCCTCGACTACACGATTGATATCTCGCTCTTCACCGTCGTCGCCTTCGGCTATTTCAACTATTTCCTTCCCTGGATCACGTTTGGCCATCACATCTCGGATTTCACCACGACCATCGGACCAATCCATCTTGCGTGGCTGTGGCTCGTCGAGTCGGTCGTCGGCATCCTGGTCTTGATCTGGCTCAACGTTCGCGGGATCAAGGTCTCAACGAACTTCAACGAGATCATCGGGACGATCGCCATCGTGGCGCAGACGATCATTGTGCTGGCCGGGTTCATCCTGGTATGGAAGCCGGAACTGGTGGCCCACGAGTTCCTGTTCGACCGCCCATCATTGAGCCAGTTCGCGTTTGGTTCCTCGCTGGCGATCATCGCCTTCGTCGGCCTCGAGACCATCTCGCAGGTTGCCCAGGAAACCCGCCGGCCGGCGACCATCATTCCGCGGACGTCAATCGGTCTCGTGATCTCCGTCCTGCTATTCGCCATGGCCTTCTCCGTGCTGGCCGTCGGATTGGTTCACCCCACCGAGTTCCGCGGCCACGAGGGGGACCCCGTCGCCCTGATCGCTAGCAAGATCCCGCTCATCGGGATCGTCGCCGCCCCACTGACGGCGGCCATCGGCGCCCTGATCGTCTTCATCTCGGCCAACTCGGGCGTGGTCAGTTCGTCGCGCTTGAGCTATTCGATGAGCCAGTTCGACCTGCTCCCCGCCTGGTTTTCCCGGGTGAGCAAGCGGTTCGCCACCCCGTCCCGCGCGGTAGTCGTGTTCGGCGGTGTGGCACTGTTGCAGACGATCTTCGCCTTCTTTACACCGGGCCAGCCGGGCAAGAGTGCCGCGATCGACGTCCTGGCGGATCTCTATGCCTTCGGCGCGACGACGGGCTACTTACTCGTGTTCATCTCGCTGTTCGTGCTGCGTCTAAAGGACCCGTTCACGCCGCGCCCCTACAAGATGCCCCTCAATATTCGGATGACCTACAAGGGCAACCAGGTCTGGTTTCCCGTGCTCGGCCTGCTCGGGTTCCTGGGCGTGCTCTTCTTCCTCATCATGGTGATCCTGACCCACCAGTACGCGCGCATCATCGGCCCGCTGTGGGTCATCGCCGCGGTGGTGCTATTCATGATGTACCGGCGCAAACGCGGCCTCCCGATGTTCAAGACCCTGCCTCGCGATTGGGAGACCGCCACCAAGAAGGTGCTCCTGGAGGCGGAGGAATTCAAGTCGCTCGAGGAGTACGAGGCAGCCCTCAATGAGCACCGGGCCCGCACGGGCGAGTCCGGCATAAACCTTCCGGGGACCCCCCGATGACGAGTATCAAGGGGTTGGTCGTCGCCGTGGAGGCCATCGTCCTGCTCGCGTTGGGCGCGGCCAACATCCTGAGCGGCCAATCGCTCGGCGGGGCAATCGTCGTCGGGCTCGGGATGCTGGCAGCCGCTTGTGCCTGGGTGCTCTGGCCCAGCGACAACGAATCTAGCGCCGCTGGCGGATGACCTCGTAGAGCAGGACAGACCCGGCCACCGCGGCGTTGAGCGAGCTCACCTTGCCCAGCATGGGTAGGCGGACGAGGGCATCGGACTTCTTGCGCAGGAGATCGTGCATACCTTCGCCCTCGGCGCCAATAACGACCACCAGCGGCCGGCGGTAATCAAACTCCGTATAGAGCGTGGGGGCGTCGTCACTGAGGCCGACGATCCAGAAGCCGAGATCCTTTAGCGTGTCGGTCGCCTGCGCGAGGTTTGCGACTCGCGCATAGCGCAGGTGCTCGGCCGCGCCCGCTGATGCCTTCACGACCGACGGCGTGACCTCCGGCGAACGGTTGTGGGAACTGATGATGCCACCGACGCCGGTTGCCTCGGCGGTGCGGCTGATGGTGCCGAGGTTCTGCGGATCCTGCAGGCTGTCGAGCATCAGGAGCACGGCATCGGGCCGGTCCGCCAGGGCCGCCCGCGCCATCGGCTCCAGCTCCCAATACTTCCGCGGGCCGACGTATGCGACCACGCCCTGGTGGGCTTCCGAATGGGCGATATCGTCGAGCTTTCTGCGGTCGGTCGGTTCAATGGCGACCTTGCGACCGGCGGCGAGCTGGCGCAGTTCTT
The DNA here is from genome assembly GCA_005880605.1 of Chloroflexota bacterium. Taxonomy (GTDB): domain Bacteria; phylum Chloroflexota; class Dormibacteria; order CF-121; family CF-121; genus CF-13. Next base: position 1,794 of record VBIS01000201.1, on the reverse strand, counting down.
TCAGTCGCGGTTCCTCGCGGAGTCCCTCGGCGAGCAGTAAGCGCTTTACCGGCCGCCCAGCGCGGAACGCCTCCAAGACCGGGTTGCGCCCGTAGATGATGTCGGGTGGGTTAGGCACAGCGCGCCGCGACTAAGGCCGTCCCCCTCCGGGGGAGGGGGAGGGTGGGGGCAGTCGTTTCCAGCGGGTGCCGTCCTTCGTGTCGTCCAGCTGGATGCCCATGGCGAGCAGTTGCTGGCGGATCTCGTCGGCACGGGCAAAGTCCCGCCGGTCGCGGGCCGTCTGCCGTTCGGCGATCAGCCGGTCGACCTCGGCATCGACCACCTGGGGGAACTCGACAACGTCCAGGATGCGATTCGCGTGGCGCAGCATCGCCATCGCAGCCGCGCGCTCGTCCGGCGTCGCCTTGCCTGACTCGAGCCGGGTGTTGAAGGTCTTGATGAACTCGAAAAGGTGACCAACGGCGGCCGGCAGGTTGAGGTCGTCTCGCAGCGCGTCATCCCAGCGCTTCATGACCTCCGCCTCCCTCCCCCCTTGAGGGGGAGGGTTGGGGTGGGGTGTGATCGGACCGAGGCGGACGGCGAATTCGTCCAGGCGTTTGGTGGCGCTGTCCGCCGCCTTGAGCAACTCGGGAGAAAATGCGAGCGGGCTGCGGTAATGCGCCCCCGTGAGCAGCGCGTAACGGATCGCCCGCGGCTGATAGCCCTCTGCGACTAGATCGCGGAGCGTGGTGAAGTTCTTGAGCCGCTTCGACATCTTCTCGCCCACCGCGTCCTGCAGGTGCTGGGCGTGCATCCAGTAACGGACGAAGGGCTTTCCGGTTGCCGCCTCGCTCTGGGCGATCTCGTTCTCGTGGTGAGGAAAGATGTTGTCGACCCCGCCGGTGTGAATGTCGAAGCTCTCCCCCAGGTACTTCATGCTCATAGCGGAGCATTCGATGTGCCAGCCGGGGCGCCCAATGCCGAGGGGTGTTTCCCAGGACTGCTCACCCGGCTTGCGCGCCTTCCAGAGCACGAAGTCGCGCGGGTCGTCCTTGCCGTAGTCGTCGACATCGACGCGGGCACCGGCCTTCAGTCCGGCGTGGTCCAGGTGGGCGAGCTCGCCGTACCGGGGGAACGTGGCGATCCGGAAATAGGTCGAGCCATCGGTGACGTAGGTGTGGCCTTTCTCATTGAGCAGGTCGATCAGCGACACCATTTCGAAGATGTGTTCCGTGGCCCGCGGATAATGCTCGGCACGCTCGATGCGCAGCGTATCGAGGTCCTCGAAGAACGCCTCGATGTATTTCTCGGTGAACTCGTCGATCGTCTGGCCATGCTCGGCCGCTTTCTTGATGATGCGGTCCTCGACATCGGTCAGGTTCATCACCTGGGTGACCCGGTAGCCCTGCTGCAACAAGACCCGCCGCAGCAGGTCCTCGAAGAGAAAGGTCCGGAAGTTACCTATGTGAGCGTAATCGTGAACGGTCGGGCCGCAGGTGTACATCCGAACGTGCCCCACTTCGATCGGCTTGAACTCTTCCACCTGCCCACTCATCGTGTTGTGGAGGCGCATTGCGGTCACGTGAGCTCGCGCAGCAGCACGACCGCCTGGGCGGCGAGCGCCTCACCGTTGCCGATAGGGCCCACGTGGTCGGTTGTGGTTGCCTTCAATCCGGCCGCGGCCGGATCGATGCCGAGCACCCCGGCCAGACTGTTCCGGATGGCTTCACGGTAGGGCACGAGTTTAGGTACTTGCGCCAGCAGCGTGACATCGACGTTCTCCACCGCCCATTTGGCACGCCGGCAGTGGTCGGC
>VBIS01000183.1 GCA_005880605.1 Chloroflexota bacterium | reverse complement strand
CGCCGGCGCGCTCGCCGGCATGATCTCCAAGACCGGCGTGATCGCCGGCGTCTACGGTCCATTCGGCGCCGCCGACCAGCGCAATCGCTCCGGCTTCGAGCACGGCGCCGCCTACGTCAGGCCTGGCATCCGGGTGCTGGGTGCGTATCAGCCGGCCGCCGATGGCTTGCCTTACGCCAACCCGGGATGGGGCGCGGCCCAGGCCAGGGCATTCGTCGGTCGAGGCGCTGACGTGATCTTCGGGACGGGCGGCTCGACTGGCAAGGGGGCCTTGCGGGGCGCGGCCCAAGCCGGCAGCCAATGCATCGGCGCCGACGACTCGTCCCTTGACCCGGCGGCCAGCGACTGCCTGGTGGCGAGTGCGACCAAGCATATCGATCGGGGCGTCGCATTGATCGTGGCCGATGCCGCGGCGGGCCATTGGAGTGGCGGCCTGCATAGCCTTGGTCTCGCGGACCGTGCGGTCGAGCTCGGTCCGCTTCAGCACGAGCTCTTGCCCGGGCAGCTGGAAGCGTTACAGACCATTGCCGGCCAGCTGGCTACCGGGCAGCTAACAACGGGTTCGTGACCACAAAAATTTCCAACAATTAGCTGCTACAATCGCCCCGAATCGAGGGGTCTCACTATCACTCAAGGGGATGACGCATGAGGAAGCCACCCGTTCGTTTGTTAAGTCTTGGCGTAGCGCTGACGCTGGCGGTCGTCTTGGCCGCGTGCGGCAACAGCGCTGGCACCGGCGCGACGCCGACACCAAAAGTCATCAAGGTCGGCCTCGTGACCGATACCGGCGGTCTGAATGACAAGAGCTTCAACCACCTGGCGGCGCTCGGCCTCAGCAAGGCGGCGTCAACGGGCAATATCTGTTCGAGTCTGACCTGTGCCGGTGAGCTGTCCGTGCAGGGCGACGTCACCGAGTCGCACGCCAACTCGGACTACGTGCCCAACTTGACCAACTACGCCACGCGAGGCTATGACCTCGTGATCGGCGTCGGCTTCCTGATGGCCGAGTCTATCGGCACGGTCTCTGGCAACTTCCCCAACATCCACTTCGCCATCATCGATGGCGTCGGCACCGACTCGAAGGGCAATGACCTGAAGCACGCCAATGTCGTCGGCCTGCTCTTCAAGGAGCAGGAAGCGGGCGCCCTCGTGGGGACCATCGCGGGCGTCTTAGAAAAAGACAACGCCGGAGCCAAGAAGAAGAACACCATCGGCTCAGTGGGCGGCATCAAGATCCCGCCGGTCGATCACTACATTGCGGGCTACCAGTGGGCGGCCAAGCAGGTGAACCCGTCGATCAAGACGCTGAACGGCTACTCGAATAACTTCTCCGACCCGACCAAGTGCGCCGGGATCGCCGCCAACCAGATCTCGAGCGGCGCGGATATTCTCTTTCAGGTCGCCGGTGGCTGTGGCAACGGTGTGCTGACCGAGGCGGGTAAAGCCGGCGTCTGGAGCATCGGCGTGGATGCGGACCAGGGCGGCGTCGACAAGTCCGTCATCGCCAGCGCGCTGAAGCGCGTCGACGTGGCGACCTACACGGCAATCAAAGACGTCAAGAACAACGCCTTCAAGGGCGGCGTCACGCTGTTCGGGCTTGCCAACGACGGCGTCGGCTACCAGGCTGACAACGGGACGTTGCCGGCGGACGTGATGGCCGCGCTGACCGACATGACGTCAAAGATCAAATCCGGCGCCGTCACCGTGCCGGACACGGTTCCCTAGAAATTCGACAAAACTCCCGTTAGAGTGAAGCGGCCAGATGGCCGCAGCAGCTAAGCGCAGCGCCCGGCAGGAGCCGCCGCAGATCGTCAAGAGTCTGCGGCGGGCTAGCCGGGCGCTGGCCGTTCCGGCCGGTTCCGTGCTGCTGGCCTTTATCGTCGGGGCCGTCATCGTGGCCGCCACCGGCGGAGACCCGTTCAAGGCCTACCAGGCTCTGGCCTGCGGCGGTTTCGGGCTCTTCTGCTTTGGTGGCGAGCCATCGGTCCTGCAACTCGCCAACACGCTCGTCGTCGTCACGCCGTTGATCATGGCTGGGATCGCGGTCGCCCTCCCCTTCCGGGCGGGCATGTTCAACATCGGCGCCGAGGGACAACTCATCATGGGCGCGATCGCGGCGGCCACGGTCGGGATACACCTGGCCGGCTGGCCGGCATTCCTGCTCTTGCCGCTGGTTCTGCTGTGCGGCGCACTCGGAGGCGCCGTTTGGGGTGGCATCGTCGGCGTCCTCAAAGCCGTAACTGGCGCCCATGAGGTCGTCACGACCATCATGCTCAATTTCGTCGCCCAGTGGTTCCTGCGATTTTTGATCATTGGCGGGCCACTCCAGCTGCCGGGTGGCAGCTCGAAGTCATCGCCGATTGGCGCCTCGGCGCAGCTCGCGACCCTGGTCCCGCACAATAGTTCGATCTTTCTTGGGCTGCCGGGCGCCGTCTACCGCGCGCATACCGGACTTTTCGTGGCGCTGGCGGCGGCTGCCGTCTTCGCCTTCTTGCTCTGGCGGACGTCACTCGGCTACGAGATCCGGGCCGTGGGGCAGAGCCAGCGGGCGGCGCGCTACGCCGGCATCAGCGTGCGGCGCACTCTCGTCGTCAGCATGCTGATCGCGGGTGGCTTTGCCGGCCTCGCCGGCGCCGTGCAGATAGCGGGCGTCGATCACAACCTGACCGACCAATATTTCACCGATACGACGGGCTTCGACGCGATCGCCGTGGCGCTGCTTGGCCTCAACAGCGCCGTCGGCATTATCTTGTCGGCGATTCTTTTCGGCGCGTTGCACGCTGGCGGCAGCACCATGCAAAGTGACGCAGGCGTGTCGGGGAATCTCGTCTATGTCTTACAGGCCTTGATCCTGTTCTCGATCGCCGCCAATTTTCTCCGGGGCTTCAGGCTGCGGCTGACGCCGCCGGGACGCGTGCCGGAAACGCCGGCTGCCGACGCCATGTCGGCCGCGGTCGCCCAGGAAACGGATACCGGCCTGGCGGACGACGATAAGGGCACGGCATGAAGCCAGCCTGGGTGCGGCGATGAACTTCATCGGCGATATCTTCCGGCTGATGGGGACGCCGGATCTGTGGCACGCCTCCCTGCAGTACGCGGCACTCTTATTGCTACCAGCGCTGGGCGGCGTGATCTCAGAACGGAGCGGCGTCGTAAACATCGCGATGGAGGGCATGATGCTGACGGGGGCCTTCTTCGCCGTCGCCGTCGACCTGGCCGTGCATAACGTCTTCATCGCCGTGCTGGCGGCCATGATCGCCGGGGGCCTGATGGCCTTGATCCACGCCGTCGTGTCGATCCGTTACCGGGCTGATCAGATCGTCAGCGGCGTCGCGATCAATATCTTTGCTGCCGGCATCACGGTCTTTTTACTGAACCGTTTTTATGGCCTGGCCGACGTCGGGCAGGTGCCGTCGAGTAATGCGCTGCCGAACTGGAACGTGCCGCTGCTCGGCCAGATCCCGTTCCTCGGCCGGGTCTTCTTCCAACAGAACGTCATGGTCTACGTCGCGGTGATCGTCTTGATTGGCACC
>VBIS01000182.1 GCA_005880605.1 Chloroflexota bacterium | reverse complement strand
GTGGAACACCCTCCGGGCCATGCGCGTGCTCAGGTGGTACGGGCGGTGACTATTTCCCTCCCTCTTTGGGGGAGGGCGCGGTGACTATTTCCCTCCCCCTCTGGGGGAGGGCAGGGTGGGGGCCTAACTGATCCAGCGAATGTAGCGCTCGGCCGAGCGCTGGATGGCGGCCCGGCCGTCGCGGTCCACGACCCGATCCCACCAGCCACCGTAGATGCGATCGAAGCGAAAGGGCACGACGGCCGCGACGATTTGCCGGACCATCGCCGCGGGCAGCGGAATGTCGTTCGGGTAGCTTCGCATGAAGCTGACGAACCGGCGGTCGGAGACCACCGTGATGCTGTCGCCGGTCAGCAGCGCACCACGACCCTCGGCGCCCGTCGCCCAATGCAGCACGGCACTCCCCTCGAAGTGGCCGCCGCACTGGATCAGCGTGACGCCCGGAAGCGGCTCGATCGTCCCCTCCCAGGTGCGAATCGCCGGGTCGGGTCGCATCACCCACTGGCGATCCGCGGTCGGGATGTAGATCGGTGCGCCGCCGAACGCATGGCTCCACTCGACACAGACACCATAGAAATGCGGGTGCGACATCGCGATCCCATGAAGGCCACCACGCTCGCGAACTGCGGCGATTCCGTCCGCATCGATGAACCCGAGACAATCCCAGAGGAAGTTCCCGGCCTCCGTCTGGACCAGCAGCGCCCGCTGACCGATGCCGATCTGTGGGTTGGCCCCGATGCCGCTCAGCTTTGGCTCGAGGTCCCGCACCTCGATGCGACGCCCCTCGGCGCGCAGCTCGGCAAGCGTGGCCCAGACCTGACCCCCGGGCGGCAGATACTGTCGCTCGTCGTCACAGATCGCGCATGCCGCCGGCGGCCGTTCGCTTGCGGCCTGCTGCACCCCGCACGTGCGGCAGATGTACGCCTCCATTTTCTGTCCGCCGACGATATCATCAAACGGGCAATGGGTGGTCTGATCCGGTTGTTGAGGGGCTACCTGCGCCCGTACACGGTCGAGGTGACCGTGGTCGTGATCCTCCTGCTCATTCAATCGATCGCGAACCTCTACTTGCCGTACCTCACCGCCGACATCATCAACAACGGCGTCGCCAAGGGCGACGTGGGCTACATCTGGCGCATTGGCGCTGTGATGCTTGCCCTGACGATCGTGGTCGGAATCCTTGCCATCGTCGGCGTGTACTACGCGTCGCGGGCCTCGATGGGCCTCGGCCGAGACGTGCGGCGTGCCGTCTTTGAGCGCGTCCAGCAGTTCTCTGCCCTCGAGATGAACCGATTCGGAACACCATCCCTGATCACGCGGAACACGAACGACGTCCAGCAGGTGCAAATCTTTGTGCAACTGGCCCTCACCCTGATGGTGATCGCACCCATCATGGGCATTGGCGGAGTTGTCCTCGCCCTGCGCACGAACGTGACGCTGTCCGCGATTCTCATCGTGGCCGTGCCCCTGATGGTGGGAGTTATCGGTGCGCTGACGATCTTTGCCGTCCCGCTATTTCAGTCGCTGCAGGTCAAGATCGACCGCATCAACCAGGTGATGCGCGAGCAGATCAACGGCGTGCGGGTCATCCGGGCCTTCAACCGCACCAGGCATGAGCAAGATCGGTTTCAAACGGCCAACGCTGACCTGACCGGGACCGCCTTGCGGGTGAACCGGATGTTCGCGCTGGCGCTGCCGGCCCTGTTGGCCATCATGAACATGTCGAGCGTTGCCGTCGTCTGGTTCGGAGGTCATCTGATCGACAGCGGGCAGATGCCCGTGGGCAACCTGATTGCCTTCCTCGCCTACATCATGCAGATCTTCTTCGCGATTATGCTGGCGACCTTCATGGTGATTTTCGTGCCACGCGCGGCGGCCAGCGCGACGCGGCTCGAGGAGGTCATCAACACCGAGCCCTCCATCACTGACCCGGTTAACCCGATCGAACCGGCCCGCGTGACGGGCGCCGTCGAGTTCCGCGGCGTTACGTTCGGATATCCGGGAGGGGAGAAGCCGGTCCTGCATGAGCTCGCCTTCAAGCTCAACCCAGGCGCGACGACGGCCATCATTGGCGGCACGGGTTCAGGGAAGACCACGCTGCTCAACCTGGTTCCGCGCTTCTACGATGCGACCGGCGGCGCCGTGCTTGTTAACGAGGTCGACGTCCAGGCCCAGAAGCTCGACACGCTCTGGCAGCACATCGGGCTCGTTCCGCAGCAGGCCTACCTGTTTCGCGGCACGATCGCCGATAACCTGCGCTTCGGGAACGAGAACGCGACCGAGGCGGAGCTGTGGCACGCGCTGGAGGTCGCGCAAGCGCGTGACTTTGTCGCTGCCATGCCGAATAAGCTGGAGGAGCAGATCGATCAGGGTGGGACCAACCTCTCGGGTGGCCAGCGTCAGCGGCTCGCGATCGCCAGGGCGCTGGTGCGACGGCCACCCTTGTACCTGTTCGACGATTGCTTCTCGGCGCTCGATGCCGGCACGGACGCCCGGCTGCGCGCCGCGCTCAAGGTTGAAGCCAGAGATGCGACGGTGGTCATCGTCGCCCAGCGAGTCAGCACCATCTTGCACGCCGACCGGATCATCGTCCTCGACGCCGGGCGGATTGTCGGGATCGGCACGCACCAGGTGTTGATGTCGACCAGCGAGCCATATCGCGAGATCGTGGCCTCCCAGCTCGGCGAGGAGGCGGTCGCCTGATGGCCCAGCGTGGTGCCCTGGTGCGGCCCGGCGGACGCGGCTTTGGCGGGGGCGGCATGTTTGGCATGGGGCCGCCTCCAGCAAAGACAAAAGACGTCGGCAAAACCCTGCGCCAGCTGCTGGGCCGGCTAGGCCCCGAGCGAGTTCTCATCGTCGTCTCTGCGGTGCTGGCCCTTGGGAGCGTCGCCTTTTCGGTGATCGGGCCGAAGATCATCGGCAACGCGACCAACGTGATCTTCGACGGCGTTCTCGGTAAGAGCCTACCGGCGGGCCTGACCAAGGCACAGGCCGTTGCGCTGCTGCGCGCCCACGGGCAGAATCAAATCGCCGATCTCATCTCGGGCGCCAACGTCGTGCCGGGTCACGGCATCGACTTCACGATGTTGGGCCAGATCCTGGGTCTGGCGGCGCTCGTCTATCTGCTGAGCGCGCTCCTCAACTGGGCGCTCGCGTACATCATGGCCGGCGTGGCGCAACGCACAGTGTTCGGACTACGTCAGGACGTCGAAGCGAAGATGGCGCGGCTGCCGCTGAAATACTTCGACAGCCATCCGCATGGCGACCTGCTCAGCCGGGTCACCAACGACATCGACAACATCTCGACCACCCTGCAGCAGGGGATGACGCAGATCCTCACGTCGACGCTGACCATCGTGGGCGTGTTAGCCGTGATGGTCTGGATCAGTCCGCTGCTAGGGATCGTTGCCCTGGTCACCGTCCCACTCTCGATTCTCGTGACCGTGCTGGTCGCGCGGCGATCGCAGAAGCAATTCGCTGCCCAGTGGGCACGGACCGGGACCCTCAACGGCCACGTCGAGCAGATGCACACCGGACACGCCCTGGTGCAGGTCTTCGGGCGCCGCCGGAAGGCGATCGACGAATTCAATCAACAGAACCAGGCGCTCTACGAGGCCAGCTTCCGGGCGCAATTCCTGTCAGG
>VBIS01000030.1:4905-32219 GCA_005880605.1 Chloroflexota bacterium | reverse complement strand
GGCCCGTCGGTGCCGTGCTGGAGCGGTTCAAGCCAGAGATGATGCCGGCGGTGAAGCTTCCCTGCAGGCCGAACGGAGATCCGATGGCGAGGGCCGTCTCACCCACCTGCAGCGCATCGGAGTTACCGGCCGTCAGCGGATGGAGCTGGTCGGAGGCTGGAACCTGGACCACGGCAAGGTCGGCGCTCTGGTCGACCCCTTTGACCTGGGCGGTGGCCGTATGGCCGTCGCTGAAGGTCACCTGGACCTGCGAGGAGCTGCCCACGACGTGGGCGTTGGTGAGAATGTCGCCTTGTTTGTCGACCACGATCCCGGAACCTTCGGCCTGTGAGAAGGAGCGGGCACCGCTGCGCGAGACCGAGGTGGTGATGGTGACGACGCCGCCCCTGACCTGCTGGTAGATGGCGGCGAATGACCCTGGAGAGGGTGCCGGCGCAGCGACGCCCGACGCGACCGTTGCCGCGCCCGGGGTCGGGTTGCTCGCTATCGTGCGATGGCTCGCGAGCAGCGCCCCGACCGCGCCGCCACCGATGCTGCCGACGACCAGCCCGGCGGCGAGCATGGCCGCTGCCATGCTGCGCGCCGGACGGTGGGGAAAGGGGGGAACGGGATGAACGGGCTGAACGGGCGCCGCCGGCTCCGGGGCGATCGGGGTCTCGATGAAGTCCGGAGTGAACGGATCCCGCATAGTCGACGCCCATGCTGCGCCGGAGCGATGAGCCGCCTATGAAAGCTGGCTAAGACTTCGCTAAGACTTTGGATTCGCCCGGGAACTCGACCGTAAAAACAGCGCCGCCTCGTGGGTTGTTGGTCGCGTAGACACGACCGCCGTGCTCCTGCGCGATCCAGCGGGCGATCGCCAGGCCGAGCCCGGTCCCCTCATCAGAGCGGGCGGCATCGGACTGGTAGAAGCGCTCGAAAATTCGCTCGAGATCCTCCTGCGGGATCCCAGGTCCGTCGTCGGCGACGGCTAACCGCACGGCCCGATTGCCGTTCTCGAGCCGCAACTCGATCCGGCCGTCCTCTCGCGTGTGCTTGAAGGCGTTGTCAACCAGGATCCAGAGCAACTGCTTGATGGCGTCGGTGTTCCCCACCATTGGGGCAGGCACGCCATCCAACAGCTCGATGCGCCGCGAAGGCTGCAGGATCTGGGCCTGTCGTGTCACTTCCTGAACAATCGGCATCAGATCAACGAGGGTCTTGTCGAGGTGATAGCCGGCATCAGCCCGAGCCAGGGTCAGCAGGTCCTGCACCATCCGGCTCATGCGTTCGCTTTCCCCGGCGATGTCATGGAGTGCGGCAACGCGATCGTCCGCGGTGATGTCATCGCGCTTCAACAGCAGTCCGACATTTCCGCGAATCGTCGTCAGGGGCGTGCGCAGCTCATGCGATGCATCGGCGACGAAGCGTCGCTGGGCCACCAGGGCTGCCTGGAGGCGATGGTAGGCATCCTCGAGCTGGCGCAGCATCTGGTTGAAACTTTTTTGCAGCCGTCCCACTTCGTCGTCGGGCGCGTTCTCCGGCAAGCGGCGACTCAGGTCCTGGGTTCGCCCGATATCCTCGGCCGTGCTCGCCATTGCGTCGAGGGGTCGTAGCGCCCGCCCCGCGACCAACCAGCTGACGGCCCCGGCGGCGATGAGGCTCAGCAATCCGCCCGCCACCAGGAACAGGCGCAGTCCGCTCAACTGACTCTCGATGCCTGACAGCGACTTCCCGACCACGAGGTACCCGGCCGGTCCGGTCGGCGATGCGAGCTGTCGAACGTAGACTCGCATCAATGGGCCGTTTTCCGCCCGGGCGTTGACGATGCTGCCGCGGTCGAACGGTGCGGATTGGAGCAGAGCCGTCGGCAACACCGGATCGGCACCGTTGATCTTGCCGGTTGAAGCGACCCGGTTCTGATCGAAAATCGTGATTTCGACGAAGATGTCCGAACTTTTTGTGATATCGATCGGTAGATCGAACGGACTCAGTTGGAAACCTCGACGCGAAATGAGTTGGCGCATGACGTCGTCACCGCGTGTTGTGAGCGCCGCATCTTGGTCCCGATAGAGGCTGCCCTCGACCAGGACATACACGAGTGAGCTGAAGCTCACCACGGCCAGCGCGACAACCCCGGCGCCGAAGAGGGCGATCCGCCCGCGGATCGGGATGCGGTGGCGGAAGGCGGTGCGATGGTCAGTCCAGCGGGAAATCCGATCCCGGAAGCGGCGTAGGGGGGCAAAGGCTGTCGCGGCAGGCGCGGGACGTTCGACGGAGGAGTTCATTCCTCCTTCAGGATGTACCCAACACCGCGCACGGTTTGTAGCAAACGGCGCCGTCCGCCTTGCTCGAGCTTCTGGCGAACGTAGCCGACGTAGACGTCCACCACGTTGCTACTGGCGCCGAAATCAAAGCCCCAGACGGCGTCGAGCAGCTGCTCCCGGCGGAGCACCTGCCCGGGATTGCGCATGAAGTGCTGGAGCAAGTCGAACTCCTTCGCCGTCGTCGGGATCAGCTCATCGCCGCGCCGCACCTCGCGCGTCGCCAGGTCCATCAGGACGTCGGCGTAGCGAAGCGTTCGGCGCGCCCGCGGCGCGCGGCGGCGAAGCAGCGCCCGCACCCGGGCCAGCAGCTCCTCGTAGGCAAAGGGTTTGACCAGGTAGTCGTCAGCGCCGCTGTCCAGGCCCTTGACACGGTCGGCCGTGCCATCCTTGGCGGTCAGCAGCAGGATCGGGACGTCGCCTTCGGCCCGGAGCCGTCGCGTGACCTCGAGGCCGTCGATGCCGGGCATCATGATGTCGAGGATGGCGAGGTCGGGCATGCGCTCGCGGGCGCGGGTCAGCGCGATCTGGCCGTCGGGCGCGACTTCGACCTGGTAACCCTCGTAGATCAAGGCGCGGCGCAGCGCGGCCGCGATCTTGGCATCGTCGTCCACGACCAGGACGTGGGGCTGCTCGGCCATGCTCGCCACCATCTAAGCACGCTCCCATGAGAATAATCTAAGGCTGACGGCCGACCTCCCGGTCGTCAGTGGCCGGCGAGGATGGTCACGAACATGCTGATCGCGGCGACGGCCATGAAGACGGTCGCCATCCCGGTGAGGGCCAGGCTCACCTTGCCGCTGACATAGCGCTTCATCACGGTCCGGTCCGCGCCAAGGCTCACGATCAGGAGCAGCAGAGGCGGCGCCACCACTCCGTTGATGACCGCCGCGATGAAGAGGGCGCGGATCGGGTCGAGGTGAAGGAAGTTCATCGCCACCCCGGCCACCGTCGCCAACGTCAGGATGAGATAGAAGGTTGGTTGCTCCCGTGGTTTGCTGGCGAGACTGCCACCGAACCCGAAGAACTCCTTGATCGCGTAGGTGGCAGAGCCGGTCAGGATCGGAATCGCGAGCAGGCCGGCGCCGATCAGCCCAACCGAGAAGATGATGAAGGCAAACGGACCGGCCAGGGGGGCGAGCGCGGCAGCGGCCTCCGCAGCCGTCTGGACGTTGGTCTTGCCGTGGGCGTGCAGCACCGCAGCCGAGGTAAGAATGATGAAGTACATGACCAGGTTGGAAAAAGCCATCCCGATCAGGACATCGGTTCTGGCAGCACGCAGCTCGGAAAGCCTCAAGCCGGGACGTCCGGCTCGGGGATTGGTGGCGCCGGCCGCGCTCAACTCGTCGACCTCCGAGGATGCCTGCCAGAAGAAGAGGTAGGGGGAGATGGTGGTGCCCAGCACCGCGACCACGGCCATGATGAAGTCCTTCGAGAACTCGATATGCGGAATGAACGTGGCTTTGACGACCTGGAGCAATGGCGGATGCGCGAAGAAAGCGGTGATGACGTAGGCGAACAGCGCCAATGTCAACCACTTGAAGATCTTGAAGATGGTGGCGTAGGTGGCGAACACCTGCATGCCGATGATCAGCAGCGCCACCGGCACCACCAGCCAGAGGGCATGGAGGGCTCCGCGCGACAGCAGCGACCCGGCCGCTGCCACCGCCCCGAGGTCGGCGCCGACGTTGAAGGTGTTGGCGGCGAGCAGCCCGAGAATCGCAGCGCCGACCAGCGGGCGGGGGAACTTGCGTCGAAGACTCGCGCCCAGCCCGACCCCGGTCTGCAGCGCGATGCGCGCGCACAGTTCCTGCACCGCGCTCATCAGCGGGAAGGTGAACAACGCCAGCCAGAGGAGGCCGTAGCCAAACTGGCTTCCGACCTGCGAGTAGGTCCCGATGCCACTGGGGTCGTCGTCGCTGGCGCCAGTGATCAATCCTGGGCCGAGCAGCTGCAGGAAGCCGATGGGCCCCTTGCGCTTGGCCTCGTTGACGGTCGTCCGGCCGGCATTCGGATTGCCGCCGGCGGCGAGGTCCGAGCTCCTTACGCGCGCCTGGGCGTCGTCGGCTGGCTGGGCCCCCGGCTTGACGACCGAGAGGATCGGGTCCGGTCTGGGCTGTCCGGAGTCAGGCTCGGCCATCAAACGTTATATTAGGCCTATCACTAAGCACGTGCATAGGCGGGTGCAGCGCATACTGGCTCGGGGCATAACCTGGCGGGCGCCGGCGCGTTGTAACAACGAGCTGCAGGGTCTGGTCAGCCGATAACGTCACTGATAGGATGAGACAGAAATGTCACAGGGAGTAATCAAAATTGCGCTGGCGATGGCATTTGCCGGCCTTCTGCCGTCGTGCTTCGGCGCCCAGGTGAATACGGCCCGACCGGGAGGGCCGGTGGCGCTCGCGTACAACTTCCCCCGACCCAGTCCAACCGGCACGCCCGAACCCCAGCCGTCGGTGACCATCGGCCAGGTCGCCGCCTCACAGGGCGCGGTCCAGGTACGGGGTTTCCACGAGCCGGGCGACTGGGCGCACCGCAACTACTGCGGCGCCGGCGCCACCCAGGTCCTGCTGTCGGCCTGGATGTCGGACGTCCCCGACATCGAGGCGGTCGCCAAGGCCTCCAACCTGAACCCCAACCGTGGTGAGTTCGGCGCCGACGCGACGCGGGCGATCAACCAATATGTGAACCCGGTGGTGCTCCCCGCTTTCGGGCAGCCGCGTTACAAGGCCGAGCACATCACCAGTCTCGACGACGTCAAGGCGCGTATCGCCCAGGACATCGTCGACCAGCAGGCGATCATGATCTTCGGCCACGGGGTACCGGTGATGGTGCAGACCATGACCAAGACCATGCCGGGTTGGAACCACTGGAACGCGACCCACATGATCACCATCTTTGCCTTCGACTTCAGCCATAACGATCCGGCTCTCGACACGGTGACCTACGCCGAGACGCCCTCGCCGCTGGCGGGCTACCGCGGTCCGGACTTCCAGACGATCTCCGTGAAGGCGCTCTGGGTGGCGATGCAGGCGTACATCAAGGAGTTTCCCGCCGACCCGATGAACGTCATCAGCTAGGCGCAACCCGGCCGCTCCGCATAATGAGGCCATGGCTCAAGTCCACGACCGGCTCGGCGATGCGGTTTCTATGGAGGCGCTGGTTCGCCATCAGCTGATCCTGCTGGGCGAGGATCCCGCGCGCGAGGGCCTGCGGAATACGCCGGAGCGCGTCAAGGAGAGCCTCGAGTTCCTGACGCGCGGCTATCGCATGACTGTCGAGGACGTCTTCGGCGATGCCACCTTCACCGAGGCCTACAAGGACATGATCGTGGTCAAGGACATCGAGATGTACTCCCTCTGCGAGCATCATCTCCTGCCCTTCTTCGGCCGGGTGCACATCGGCTACATCGCGAAGGGGCGGCTGGTCGGTCTGAGCAAGCTGCCGCGGCTGGTCGAGCTGTACAGCCGCCGTCTCCAGGTGCAGGAGCGGATGACGCGGCAAATCGCCGAGTGCCTGCAGAAATATCTGGAACCCGTCGGTGTCGGCGTCGTCGTCGAAGCCGACCACCTCTGCATGAAGATGCGCGGGGTCGAAAAGCAGAACAGCCGCGTCTTCACCAGCTGCGTGCTGGGCATTTTCCAGACCGATCCCAAGACGCGGGCCGAGTTCATGGGCCTGATCAAGGGCGTCCCCAACCCGTAGACGCGTGGCTACATTCCCGTGAGCGCGCAGCTCATGGTCGGCACATCGGGCTTCGCTTATGCGTCGTGGCGTGGCAGTTTCTATCCGCGGCGTCTCAAGCCGGCGGAGATGCTGGCCTTTTACGCGCAGCGGCTGCCGACGGTCGAGGTCAACACCACCTTCTATCGCACGCAGCCGGACGAGGTTGTCGCCGGCTGGGTCGCCGCGGTGCAATCCGACTTCCGATTCGCGGTCAAGGCGCACCGGCGCATCACGCATAACCGCCGCATGCCCAACCTCGAGGAGGCGATCCGGGTGCTGGCAATCGAGGCGAATGGTTTCGGTGACCGGCTGGGCCCGGTGCTCTTCCAGCTGCCGCCCACGGCTCCCTTTGACGAGGGACGGATCGAGCGGATCGCGGCGTTGCTGCCCAGCTACTGGCGGGTCGCCTTCCAATTCCGTCACCGCTCCTGGCACACGCTGCAGGTCGCGGACCTGCTGGAGCGGATGGGCGCCGCACTGGTGCACGGCGACGGGGAAGCGGAGCCGGGACCGCTGGGCCGGGGCGCCTTCCTCTATTTCCGACTCCGACGGGACAGCTACTCATCCCAGCGGCTGACCGCCTGGGCCCGGCGCATCGCGGGGTATCTGGAGGGGGGCCGCGACGTCTACGTCTATTTCAAGCATGAGAAGCTCGGGCCGCATTACGCGCAACAGCTCTTGTTACGAGTGCGAACATCTTTTCGCCCCGCCGTCCAAACGGCGCTATAATTCGGGACGCAATGGCCCGGTCTATGTGGCGGGGCGCGATCAGCTTCGGGATGGTGGCGATCCCGGTCCGCATGTACGTCGCCACCGAAGCGCACAGCGCCGTTTCATTCCGCCAGCTGTGCCCCCACTGCCAGCTTCCGATCAAGCAGCAGCGGCACTGCCCAACTGACGACCATGTCGTCGCGTTCAACGACGTCCTCAAGGGCTACGAGGTCAGCAAGGGCCAGTACGTCCTCATGGACGAGGAAGATCTCGACAAGCTGCCGCTCAAGACCACCCGCACCATCGACATCGTCGAGTTCGTCGAGCGGAACGAGGTGCCGCTCGGGCTCTACATCAAATCCGCCTACTACCTGGAGCCGGAAGAGGTCGGCGTCAAGCCCTTCTACCTGTTGAAGCGGGCCCTCGAGGACACCAACAAGGTGGCGGTCGCCAAGATCGCGCTGCGCGACCGCGAGCATCTCTCCCTGATCCAGGTCGAGGGCAACACGCTGCTCTGCAACACCTTGAACTGGCCCGACGAAATTCGGTCGACCGAAGAGCTGAATCTGCCGCAGAACGTAAAGATCAGCGACAAGGAAGTCAGCATGGCGACCTCACTGATCGACAACCTGACCGACACCTTCCAGCCGGAGCGCTACACCGATGACTACAAGGCGGCCTTCCAGCAGATCGTCGACCAGAAGATGAAGGGCCTGAAGATCGTCGCGCCGAGCGCAGCCCAGGAGCCGAAGGTCATGGACCTGATGGCGGCGCTGCGCGCCTCGGTGGAGGCGACCAAGCAGGGAAAGAAAAAGCCGGCGGAAAAGCCCGCCGCCCGCGCGGCGAAGGTCAAGGTGGCCGCCCGCACCTCGGCCGCGCGACCTGCCGCGAAACGGCGCACGGCCTAGCTGCGCGTAGTACCCTCCCCTAAGGTGCCGGCACGTCCGCGAACGGTTGAGCTCGACTTGCCCTTCGAGCGGGCCGTGCCCGATCGTCTGCGGCCGATGCTGCCGATGCCCGCCGCGGAGCCCTTCGATTCCCACGATTATGCGTTCGAAGTCGCCTGGCAGGGCATCCGTGCGCTGGCCCGGATCGACCGGGGCCAGGTGCGAGTGTGGGGCCGCGACTTACGCGACCTGACCGGCCGCTATCCGGAAGTCCAGGCGCTGGCGGCGATCGCACCCGGCGAGACGATCGTCGACGGCGAGCTGATCGTCGCTGACGGCGAGGGCCGTCCCGATAGCGTGGCGCTGGACAAGCGCCAGCAGGCGGCGAACCCGGAAGCGGTGGCGCGCGCCGTCTCCGCGCAGCCGGTGACCTATGTCGTGTACGACCTGCTCTACCTCGCCGGCCGCTCCATGCTCAATCTGCCGCTGGTGCGACGTCGCCCGCGGCTGAGCGAAACGATCCGCTCCTCGGCGCGGATCTACGTGGTGGAGGCGGTCGCCGAGGACGGCCTCGCGCTCTTTGAGGCCGCACAAGAGCGAGGCCTCGAGGGCATCGTGGCCAAACGCTTCGACAGCCCCTACCGTGCCGGGCAACGCCATCACGACTGGCTCGCGATCGAGGCGGTGCGCCGCCAGGACTTCGCCATCATCGGCTTCATCCCGCAAGCAGGCGACCAACTGCTCGATACGTTGGTCATTGCCACCTACGACGGGCGCGGATTTCAGCCCGCGGGCCGGGTCGGCGGCGGCTTCGACGCCGCCACCTCGAAGCGCTTGCGCAAGGCGCTCGACGCGCTCCCCGCCGCACCGGCCCCGACCGATACCCGCTGGGCCGACGACCGGATTTGCTGGGTGGAACCGCGGCTCGTGGTGGCGACCAGGTACAGCGAGTGGGATCGCAGCGGCCAGGTGCGATTTCCAATCTTCAGCGGGCTGCGTCCCGAGGTCTCGCCGCAGGAGTGCGTGCGCGCCGCGATGGTCGAGCCGCCGCGGGCCGCCTCACCGCGCCTCGTCGACATCCAGTTGCCTCGGCTCCCCATCTAAAGTAGGAGCGTGTCGATCCCGGAGCGGGTCGCGGTGCGCCTGCGCGTCAACGGCGAAGAGGCGGCGCTGATGGTCCCGCCCTACAAAACGCTGCTCGAAGTCCTGCGCGAGGACATGGGATTGACCGGCACCAAGCATGGCTGCGAGCTGGGTGAGTGCTCGACCTGCGGCGTGCTCGTCGACGGCAAGCCATATCTCTCCTGCCTCAGCATGCCGCTCGACCTCGAGGGCCGCGAGATCTTGACCGTCGAGGGAATGTCGGCGGACGGCCGGTCGCACCCGCTGCAGATCGCCTTCGCCGAGTTGGGTGCCGCCCAATGCGGCTACTGCACCCCTGCCATGTTGCTCACCGCCAAGGCACTGCTCGACACTGATCCGCACCCGAGCCGCGATGCCATCATGGAGGCGCTCGCAGGTGTCCTCTGCCGCTGCACCGGCTACCTCAAGATCTTCGAGGCGGTCGAGCTGGCCGCCTCGCGGGACGGGATCACGGCGAGATGACGCAACCGACGGAAGAACTGTCGATCATCGGCAAGTCGCTGATCAAGCCCGATGCCTTTTCCAAAGTCAGCGGGCAAACAAAATTTGCCGACGACCTGGCGCTGCCGCGGATGATCTACGGGCGCCTTCTGCGCAGCCCTCATCCACATGCGCGCATCCTGCACGTCGATACCGCGCGCGCCAAGGCCCATCCTGGCGTGCTGGCGGTGCTCAGTGGCGACGACCTGCCGATCAAGTTCGGCATCCTGCCGGTGAGCCAGGACGAGGAGGCGCTGGCGGGTGAGAAGGTCCGCTATGTCGGCGATCCGATTGCCGCCGTCGCCGCCACCGACGAGTGGGTCGCCGACGAGGCCCTCGACCTGATCGACGTCCAGTTCCAACCGTTGCCGGCGTTGATGTCGATCGAGGAAGCGATCAACAGCGAGGGCGAACCGATCCACGCCAAGGGCAACGTGCACAAGACGGTCGCCCTCGAGTTCGGCGATACCGACGAGGCGATGCGCGCGGCGGCGCATGTGCGCGAGGACACCGTCTTTTTCGAGGGCAACACGCATCTGCCGATGGAGCAACACGCGGCCCTGGCCCAGGTTGCGGCCGATGGCAAGCTCACGCTCTGGACCTCCTCGCAGACGCCGCACTACGTCCATCGTGCCCTGGGCAAGGTGCTCGAGATGCCGATGAGCCGGATCCGCGTGATCGCCACGCCCAATGGCGGCGGCTTCGGCGGCAAGAGCGACATCTTTTCCCACGAGCTGGTCGCCGCCAAGCTGGCGCTGGTCACTGGCCGCCCGGTCAAGATCACGCTGACCCGAGAGGAAGTCTTCTACGCGCATCGCGGACGCCACCCGGTGCTGATGAAGGTCAAGACCGGCTTCTTAAAAGACGGCCGCATCACCGCCATGCAGTTCCAGAGTTTTCTCGACGGCGGCGGATACGGGAGCTACGGGGTCGCCAGCACCTATTACACCGGCGCCCTGCAAGCGACCACCTATGCCATCCCGCGGTACCGCTTCGAGGGCGTGCGCCTCTTCACCAACAAGCCACCGTGCGGCCCCAAGCGCGGCCACGGCACACCCCAGCCGCGCTTTGCGCTGGAGACTCATCTCGACAAGGTGGCCGAAGAGCTCGGCATCGACCCTGTCGAGCTGCGCCGCCGCAACCTGCCGAAGGCCGACTCGCGCACCGTCAACTGGCTGCGCATCACCAGCATCGGTCTGGGCGAGTGCATTAATAAGGTTGTTGAGGGCTCCGGCTTCCTGACGCGACGGACCTCGATGCCGAAAGGCCGCGGCCTGGGGTTTGCGGTCAGCTCCTACCTGAGCGGCGCCGGCACCGCCATTTACTGGAACGAGATGCCGCACTCCGAGGTGCAGCTCAAGCTCGACCGCAACGGCGGGGTCTCGTTGCTCTGCGGCGCGATCGACATCGGCCAGGGCTCCGACCACATCTTGGCGGCGATCGTGGCCGAGGTGTTAGGCGTATCACTCCAGGACATCCAGCTGACGACCGCCGACACCGACCTGACCCCCATCGACCTCGGCAGTTACTCGTCGCGCGTGACCTTCATGGCCGGCAATGCGGCGAAGGCGGCCGCGGAAAAGGTCCGCGACCGGCTGTTCGCGGTTGCGGCCAAAGCCCTCCAGTGCGATGCCGATGACCTCATCGCTCGTGACCATCGAATCGCCCGCCGCGGCCGTCCGGCGGATGGCATGGATTTCGCCCAGGCAGTCCAGTTGGCTGAAGCGCAGGGTGGGGGCGTGACCGGCACCGGCAGCTACACGCCACCGAAGCTCGCCGGTCCTTACAAGGGATCGGGCGTCGGTCCCAGCCCGGCCTATTCCTATTCGGCGGCGGTGGTCGAAGTCGATTGCGATCGCAAGACCGGCGAGGTGCGCGTGCCCGAGGTGTGGATCGCCCACGACATCGGCCGCTCGATCAACCCGATGCTGGTGGTCGGCCAGGTGGAGGGCAGCGTTTACATGGCACTCGGTGAAGCGCTGATGGAGGAGCAGGCCTTCCGCCTGGGCCTGCACAAGTTTCCGTCCCTGCTCGAGTACAAGAGCCCGACCGCGCTCGAGACCCCGATCATGCACACCTACCTCGTCGAGACGATCGATCGCGAGGGCCCCTTTGGCGCCAAAGAGGCGGGGCAGGGGCCGTTGCTCCCGGTGATCCCGGCGGTCGCCAATGCCATCTACAACGCGTTGGGGGTGCGGATCGACGAGGTTCCGATCACGCCCGAGAAGGTGCTCAAGGCGATGCACGACAAGACCAAGCGCGTCGGACCGAAGTCGGTCCCGGCCTTCGAGTTCCCGCCTCTGATCAAAGCCGACGTGCCGGACGAGTGGAAGGGTAAGTAGGTGCTCCGACTTCCGCGCCTGCGCTACCTGCGGCCGCGCTCGGTCGCGGAGGCGTCCGAGATGGCCGCCTCGAATCCCGGCTCGATGTTCATCGCCGGCGGCACCGACCTCGTGCCAAACCTGAAGCGCCGGCAATTCGACGTCTCGACGCTCATCAGTCTCAACGCGCTACCGAACGGCACCGCCGTTGTCGGCGATGCCAAGCGTGGACTCGAGATCCGCGCCGGCGCCACGCTTGACGAGCTCGCCCCGCACCCAGCGCTCGACGGGCCCTATCGCGCGCTCGCCCAGGCCTGCGGCCTGGTGTCGACGCCGCAGGTGCGGGTGATGGGCACCCTCGGTGGAAACCTGCTGGTCGACCCGCGCTGCAACTACTACAACCAGACCTACAGCTGGCGGAAGGCGGTCGGCTTCTGTATGAAGAAGGATGGCCAGATTTGCCTGGTGGCGCGCAGCTCGCCGCGCTGCTGGGCCGTCTCGTCATCGGACAGCGCCCCGGTCGCGGTCGCCCTGAACGCGCAGGTCACATTGCACGGTGTCGAGGGGACGCGCACGATTCCAGCAGCCAGCCTCTATAAAGACGACGGCATCGACTACACGACCAAACGCCGCGACGAGGTGATCACCGCCATGCATCTGCCCGCCGTCAGCGGCCGTATGACGAGCGCCTACTGGAAGCTCCGGCGACGTCCGTCGTTCGACTTTCCGATTCTGGGCGTCGCCATCGCCATCACCTGGGACGAGGGGGTGGTGCGGCACGCGCGGGGGGCGCTGGGTGCCGTGGGCTCGCATCCGGTCGACATCACGCCGTACCTCGCGCCCCTCACCGGCGCGCGCCCGGGCGAGGACCTGATCGTCGGGGTCGCCGAGGCCGCCGACAAGCCATCGCGGCCGCTGGACAACACCGACCTCAGCCACTACTGGCGCAAGCGCATGACGAAGGTCTACATCGAACGGGCCTTACGCGAAGCCTGCGGGCTGCCTCCGCTCGAGGGCCGGCTCAGCGCACAGGTCAAGGCCGGCGCGAGCTGACGGCTGCGGCAACCCGTGAGAGGGGTCGCCGGCCCGCGTTATAACCATCCGTGAGGAGAGGTGTTGCCGGCCTGGCGGCGGTCCTGTGCCGTTTGTCAGCGCCTTCTGACGTCAGCCAGCATCCGGGCGTGCCCGTGGATCGTCCGGCCAACGGGGCACCGGTGGCGCCCGCGTCAAGGCCATTCCCAGTCGCAACCGCCAATCCCGAGACCGCGGTGTCCGGTCTCAGCTGTCGCAGCATCGGACCGGGCAGGGTGCAACCGATGTGCGCGCCGCAGTAGCCGGCCGCATCGCCTGCCTCTTTTAAGCTCGGCGACGTAAGCTTGGTGCCGCCATGAGGCTGGGCACCTACTCGGTCGACGGTGGCGCGCCGCGCCTCGGCGCCGACTGTGGCCGCGCCGTGCTGGACCTGGATCGGTACTCTCATCTGCACGACGGCCTGCGTTTGCCGGCCGACATGCTCGAGTTGCTCGCGGCCGGCCCGTCCGCCAGGCAGCACGCGGCGGAACTGTGTGGGCATTTTTTGGCCGAGCTCTCCACGCACGACCTGGCGCAGGACGCGGAGGCGGGGCTGGCGTATGCCCGCGACCGGGTCCGGTGGCATGCACCGATCCCTCGGCCGAGGAAGAACGTGTTCTGCCTCGGTCAGAACTATGCGGCGCACGCCGCCGAGTCGGGAAACGCGCCGCCCACGGCGCCGATTTACTTCACCAAGCCGCCGACCACCGTCAGCGGCCCAGAGGACGCAATCCCGTACCCGCAGGGCCTGACGACGCGGCTGGACTGGGAAGTCGAGCTTGGCGTCGTCATCGGACGCGGGGGACGAGACATTCCCGAGGGGCACGCCCTCGAGCACGTCTTCGGCTACACCATCTTCAACGACGTGTCGGCACGCGACCTCCAGTTCCGCACCTCCCAGTGGTTCAAGGGCAAGTCCCTCGACGGCAGCTGCCCCATGGGACCCGTAATCGTGACGGCCGACGAGATTCCGGATCCCCAGCGTCTGCGCCTCCAGCTGTCGGTCAATGGGGTCAAAAAGCAAGACAGCAACACCGGCGACATGATTTTCTCGGTGGCGCGGATCATCGCGGATCTGTCCGCGGGCATGACGCTCGAGCCGGGGGACTGCATCTCGACCGGAACTCCGCAAGGCGTTGGCGACGGACGCAAACCACCGGAGTACCTCAAACCCGGCGACGTGATTGAGGCCGAGATCGAGCGTATCGGGGTGTTGAGGAACCTGGTTCGCTAAGGCTGGAGCTTCCAGTGCTCCAGCACGTCGATCGCCGGATAGGCGGTGAGGTCGTACTGCACCGGCGTGATCGACACGTAGCCATCGCTCACCATCGCCGCATCGGCGTGCTCCTCGAGCTCCTGGAGCTTGAAGGTGCCGTCCAGCCAGTAGTAGGTCTGGTTGCGGGGATCGGTGCGCTTCTCGAACCGTTCCTCGACGCGCGAGTCGCCCTGCCGGGTGATGGCGACGCCTTTGATCTTCTCCTCGGGGATGTTCGGGATGTTGACGTTCAATAGCGTCTTGTCGGGCAGTCCCTTGGCGATCACCTGCAGCGCGAGCTTGCGCGTGAACTTTGCGGCGTAGGTGAAGTCGGGGTGGGTGAAGGTCGCGAGCGAGACCGCGATCGATGGAATGCCAAGGATGCGCGCCTCGGTCGCGGCGCTGACCGTGCCCGAGTAGATGACGTTGGTGCCGGTGTTCGAGCCCAGGTTGATCCCGGAGACCACCAGGTCAGGCGGGCGCGGCAGGATCGCTTTGACCGCGATCTTGACGCAGTCCGCCGGCATACCGTTGACGGCGTAGCCGAAGCGCACGTTGCGTCGCACCACTTCCTTGGCGCGGAGGGGAAGCAGGAGCGTGATCGCGTGGCCGACCGCGCTTCGTTCGGCATCCGGCGCGACCACCTCGACCTCCCCGATCTTGCGCAATTCCTGCCAGGCGGCGAGGATGCCCTGGGCGTAGATGCCGTCGTCATTGGTCAAGAGGATCAGCGGTTTTGCCACGATTCCGCCATCAATGATGCGCCTTCCCCAGTCCTATACTGGACCGGGCGACGATGGAAGATCCCATCCTGGAGTTCCTGCGGTCCCAGGCTCGTAATTACCGATGCCGCGTGTGCGGCAGTAACCACAAGGGATCGCAGCTCCGCAAGATCGGCAACCACAACAACAAACTGATCGTGCAGGTGACGTGCGGCCGCTGCCGCGACTCCTTCTTCCTTCACGTCGAGTTCGCCGGATCGATCGTCAACGCTGTCGAAGAAGTCAGCCACGTGGCGGCACCGTCGCCGCGGGACGCGGACGAGATCGAGGGCGATCCACTCACCCACGACGAAGTGCTCGATGCCCATCAGCGACTCTCGGCTTTCAGCGGCAAGCTGACCGACCTGCTCGACGACTAGCCGAGGCGGCGATAGCCGCTGCGGTAATAGATGAGGGGTTCGGCGTCGCGGCGAACCTCCAACGCGATCACCCGTCCCACGACGATCGAGTGGTCGCCCGCCTCGAGCGTGCTGTCCACGATTGCCTCGAGATAGGCGCTCGCCTCGTTGAGGAGCGGCGCGCCGCTGACGCCCAGGTGGTAGGCGCCTTCCACGAACTCCGGGCCCTTGAGCCGCGCGTTGTCGGCGAAGAAGCGGGCGGTGCCTTCGCCGTGCTCCCCGAGGATGTTGATGGCAAAGGCGCGGCTCGCCATCACCAGCTTGTGCATCTCCGTCGATCGCTCCACCGAAACCAGGATCAGTAAGGGGTCGAGCGACTGCGAGGCAAAGGCGCTGACCGTCATGCCGTGCATTCGCCCGGATGCGGTCGTGGTCATGATGGTGACGCCGCTGGCGAAGTGCCCCATGACGTGGCGAAAGGACGATTTCTCCAGGGGCTGGGTCACGCCGATACGTTACGGGAACGTCGCCTCGGCAACTCCCCGCCCGCTATACTTGGGATGTCCGACTAATCCGGTCGGAGATCTATGAGATTCTCTACCCGCTCCGAATACGGAATCCGCGTCATGGTACGTCTGGGCCGCGGCTATGGGCTCGGGCCCACGCCGCTGGCCGAGCTCGCGGAACAGGAGGGGCTGCCGCAGTCGTACCTGGAGCAGATCGCCGGGCAGCTGCGTCGCGCCGGACTCGTAACCAGCCGGATGGGCGTCAAGGGCGGCTACACGCTGGCCCGCCGTCCGGCCGCCATTTCGATGGCCGACATCGTGCGCAGCCTCGAGGGGACGCTGGCCCCGGTCAGCTGCCTGGCGGAGGGCGGTGGTCCCGGCGAATGCACCCACCAGGACACTCCGTGCTCGGCCCACGCCTTCTGGGAGAAGCTGCAGGGAACCATCACGTCGACGCTGCAGTCGGTGACGGTCGCGGACCTGATGCACGAGGCGCAGCCGGCATGATCGAGGCCCGGGCGATCAACGCCACGGCGGTGCGTGCCGACTTCCCGATTCTCGGGCGCAGCATCAATGGCAAGCCCCTGGTCTATCTCGACAGCGCCGCCACCTCGCAGAAACCGGCGGTTGTGATCGACATCATGGACGACTACTACCGACGCTACAACGCCAACCCGCATCGGGGCGTTTACACCATCAGCGAGGAGGCGACCGCGGCCTACGAGTCGGCCCGGCAGCAGGTGGTGGCGTTCATCAACGCCGCCTCCGGCAAGGAAGTCATCTTCACTCGCAACACTACCGAGGCCATCAACCTCGTGCGCTACAGCTGGGGCCGGGCCAACATTCGCAACGGCGATCGCATCCTGCTGACCGAGATGGAGCATCACAGCAACCTCGTTCCCTGGCAACTGCTGGCACAGGAGGTCGGGGCCAGCCTCGAGTTCCTCCGCATCGATGACCAGGGCATGCTGCAGCTCGACGAGCTGGACGCCCGGCTGGAGGGCGTCCGCCTGCTGGCGATCACGCACCAATCGAACACGCTGGGGACCATCAATCCGATCAAGGCGATCACCGCCGCCGCGCATCGCGCCGGCGCGCTGGTGCTCATCGACGGGGCGCAGGCCGTGCCGCATATGGCGGTTGACGTCCGGGACCTCGACGTCGACTTCTACGCCTTTAGCGGCCACAAGATGTGCGGGCCCACCGGGATTGGCGTGCTCTGGGCACGGCGGGCGCTGCTGGAGGCGATGCCGCCCTTCCTTGGCGGCGGTGACATGATCAAGCGGGTCAAGCTCCACGAGGCCAGCTGGAACGACCTTCCGTGGAAGTTCGAGGCCGGCACGCCAAGCGTGGCGGAAGGCATCGGCCTGGGCGCGGCGGTCGACTACCTCAAGAATCTCGGGATGGACCAAGTTCGCACTCACGAGCGCACGCTCGTGGATTACGCGCTCGAGAAATTACAGGAGATTCCCGGCATCGTGCTCTACGGCCCGCGCGACCCCGAGATCCACGGCGGCTCGATCTCGTTCACGATCCCCGACATCCACCCCCATGACCTGGCGACACTGGTCGATCGTGAGGGCATCGCGGTGCGCGCCGGGCATCATTGCACCCAGCCGCTGATGGATCGGCTCGGGGTTCCGGCCACCACCCGCGCCAGCTTCTACATCTACAACCAGCCGGACGAGGTCGACCAGCTGGTCAGCGGAATTCAGAAGGCCCAGAAGGTGTTCGCATAACTATGGGTGACGATCTCTACCGCGAGCAGATCCTCGAGCACTACAAGAACCCGCACCACTTCGGGGAGCTCGCTGATGCCGACATCACCCAGGAGGGCGACAACCCGCTCTGCGGCGACGTCATCACCCTCTACCTCAAGCTCGACGACGGCAAGCTCGGTGAGGTCAGCTTCCGCGGCCGGGGTTGCGCCATCAGCCAGGCTTCGGCCTCGATGCTGACCGACATGATCGTCGGCAAGCCGGTGGCGGAGCTGAAGAGCTTTCCCACCAAAGATCTGCTGGAGGAGCTGGGCATCCAGATCAGCCCGGCGCGGATGAAGTGCGCGACGCTGTCGGTGAACACGCTGCGGGTCGCGCTCAACGGCGAGAGCCATGAGGAGGACTGAATTCGATTTGAATACGCAGGCCGAGGGTAAACTGATAGGGGCTATGGCAGATTTTGAGATCAAGGATCTTCGGGTCAGCGTCGAAGGCCGGGAGATCCTCAAAGGCGTCTCGCTCTCGGTCAACAAGGGCGAGGTGCACGCCGTGATGGGCCCCAACGGGTCCGGCAAGAGCACGCTCTCGCATACCCTGATGGGCCACCCCAACTACAAGGTGCTCGGGGGCCAGGTGCTGTTCAAAGGCAAGGACATCCTGACCCTGCAGCCCGAGGAACGCGCCAAGCTGGGCATGTTCCTCGCCCTGCAGTACCCGGTGGTCGTCCCCGGGATCACGATGTCGAACTTCCTGCGGACCGCGATCAACGCCAAGCGCGGCTACGACGGCAAAGACAAATCGAAGGCGATCAACGTCAAAGAATTCCGCGCCATGTTGAAGGACGAGATGTCGGTGCTGCGGATGGACGATTCCTTCCTCTCTCGCTATGTCAACGAGGGGTTCTCCGGCGGTGAGAAGAAGCGCGCTGAGATCCTGCAGATGGCGGTGCTCAAGCCGGAGATCGCGATCCTCGACGAGACCGACTCTGGACTCGACATCGACTCCATCAAGTTCGTGAGCGATGCCGTCAACCGGATGCGCGGTCCGGAGCTCGGCGTCATGATCATCACCCACTACACCCGCGTCCTGAAGTTCATCAAGCCGGATTACGTGCACGTCCTGGTGAACGGCGAGTTCGTTCGCTCGGGTGGGCCGGAGCTCGCCGACTGGTTGGAGGCAAAAGGCTACTCGGAATGGGTCAAAGAGCCGGCCAAGGCGCCGGCGGCGTTGGAGGCAAGTTAATGGCAACCGTTATCCCACGGATTGACGTCGGCGACAACTACAAGGAAAAGTACGGCTTCTTCGACCCGGAGAAGTTCGTCTTCAAAGCCAAGCGCGGGCTCAACCCGGAGGTCGTCAAAGAGATCTCCTGGATGAAGAACGAGCCGGAGTGGATGACCAAGTTCCGGCTGCGCGCGCTGCAAACCTGGGACAAGAAAGAGATGCCCACCTGGGGGGCCGACCTCTCGACCATCGACTTCCAGAACATCTATTACTACCTGAAGTCGACCGAGAAGCAGGGCAAGACCTGGGAAGACGTGCCGGCCGACATCAAGAATACCTTCGACCGCCTCGGGGTGCCCCAGGCGGAGCGCAAGTTCCTGGCCGGCGTGGCCGCGCAGTACGAGTCGGAGGTCGTCTACCACTCGCTGCACAAGGAACTCGAATCGAAGGGCGTGATCTTCACCGATACCGACAGCGCCCTGCGCGAGTATCCCGACCTCTTCAAGCAGTACTTCGGCACCATCATTCCGCCGGGCGACAACAAGATGGCGGCCTTGAACAGCGCGGTCTGGTCCGGTGGATCCTTCATCTACGTCCCCAAGGGCGTCAAGGTGGAAATCCCGTTGCAGGCTTACTTCCGGATCAATGCCGAGAACATGGGCCAGTTCGAGCGGACGCTCATCATCTGCGATGAGGACAGCTTCGTGCACTACATCGAGGGCTGCACGGCGCCGATCTACACCACCGACTCGCTGCACTCCGCCGTGGTCGAGATCATCCATGGAATGGGTCGACGGCAACCTCGGCTCACAGATCACGATGAAGTACCCCTCCATCTACCTGATGGAGCCGGGCGCGAAGGGCGACGTGCTGAGCGTGGCCTTTGCCGGCAAGGGTCAGCACCAGGACGCCGGCGGCAAGGCGGTTCACGTCGCGCCCAACACCAGCTCGAACATCGTCTCCAAGTCGATTTCGAAGAATGGCGGTCGGACCTCGTACCGCGGTTTGGTCAAGGTCTACCCGGGCGCCAAGAACTCGAAGTCGTTCGTCCGCTGCGACGCGCTGCTGCTCGACGACCAGTCGCGCTCGGACACGTACCCCACGACCGAGGTCGACGAGCCGCAGGTCCGCATCGGCCATGAGGCAACCGTGAGCAAGGTGTCGGACGAGCAGCTCTTCTACCTGCAGAGCCGCGGCATTACCAAGGCCGAAGCGGAGACCATGATCGTCAACGGCTTCATCGAACCCTTCACCAAGGAACTGCCGATCGAATATGCCGTCGAGCTGAATCGCCTGATCCAGCTCGAGATGATCGGCTCCGTCGGGTAAATGGCGTTTACGAAAGCGGCCGTCGAAGAGCTGAGCGCTCTTCACGGCGAACCGGAGTGGCTGCGCGCGCGGCGGCTCGCGTCCTTCGGGATCTACGAGGGCATGAGCCTGCCGGACACGAAGCGGCAGGAGGACTGGCGCCAGGCCGACCTCAAGGGCCTGGACCTGGACAGCTATGCCCCCTTCCAGCAGCCCAACGGGACCGCGCCGGCCGGGACGCTTGAGCAGGTCAGCGGCACGCTCCGCCAGCGCGGCACCTCGAAACCAACGATTGAGTTGGACCCGGCCCTCGCCCGGCAGGGCGTGATCTTCCTACCGCTGGCGCAGGCGGCGCGCGAGCATCGCGACCTGGTCGAGCGCTATCTCTTCAGTGCCGTCAAGCCCGACCGCGATAAGTTTGCGGCCCTTCATGCGGCCCTCTTCACCGGCGGCTCCTTCCTCTATGTGCCGGATGGGGTCAGCGTCGAGCATCCCTTGATCAGCCAGTTCTGGTCAGCCGGCTCCGGCGGGGCCGTTCTGCCGCATTCGCTGGTGGTCGCCGGCAAGGGCGCCCGGTTCAAGTACGTCGATGAATTCCTGAGCGCCGATCGCCAGGAGGTTTTGCTGGCCAGCGGATCATCCGAGGTTTTCCTCGAGGAAGGCTCGGACGTCGGCTACGTCGCCCTGCAACGGTGGAGCGAGAAAACCTGGCAGTTCGCCAACCAGCGATTCCATCTCGGTCGCGATTCGCATCTGCGGATGGTTGACGTCGCCCTCGGCGGCCGCTTCGCGCGAATCCGGGTGGAAGCCATGCTCGAGGGCCCCGGATCCACCGCGGACCTGCGCGGGCTCTTCTTCGGCGCCGGCGAGCAGGCCTTCGACTTCCGCACGCTGCAGGACCACATCGCGCCGCATACCACGTCTGACTTGCTGTTCAAGGGCGCCCTCCAGGACAGCGCCAAGAGTGTTTACGTCGGCGTGGTGCACCTCCGAGCCGATCCTCGAGATCCTTAACAACGACATCCTGCGGTGCAGTCACGGCGCGACCGTCGGACCGGTGGATCCGGAGCACCTCTTCTACCTCGTCAGCCGCGGCATCCCGCGACCGGTCGCCGAGCGGATGCTGGTCCAGGGCTTCCTCGGCGAAGTTCTCGACCGGCTCCCGGTTGCCCAGGTCCGCGAGGCGGTCGACCAGGAACTAGCCGCGCGGATTGAATAGCGTGACGCGCGAGCGGGTCGCCTCCACCAGTGAGCTGCCCAAGGAGTCGATGAAGCGGGTGGAGGTCGATGGGACCCCGATCTGCCTGATCCATGCAGAAGACGACAACTTCTATGCCATCTCGGACACCTGTACGCACGAGGAGTATTCGCTCTGCGAAGGCGAACTCTGGGAGATGTCGGTCGAGTGTCCGCGGCACGGCTCGCGCTTTGACGTCCGGACTGGCCAGGTGACCGGGTTGCCCGCCGTGATCCCGGCGAAAACCTACCCGGTGACGGTCCAGAACGGCGATCTCTACGTCGAGGTACGGGACTAAGATCTAACTATGGCGGACACTATGGAAGCGACCCAGGCGCCGGCGTCCGGCGATCTGCGCCAGCAGATCGATGCCCAACTCGCCACCTGCAAAGACCCCGAGATCGGGCTCGACATCATGTCGCTGGGGCTGGTCTACGAGGTCAGCATCGATGAGGGGAATGTCCTGATCAAGATGACCCTGACGGCGATCGGCTGCCCCTGGGCCCAGGACCTCTTCGACGAGGTAAAGACCAAGGTCGAAGAGATCCCGGCCGTCAAGTCGTGCACGGTCGAACTCGTCTACTCACCGCCCTGGAGCGCGGACATGATGAGTGACGACGCCAAGATGGAACTCGGCTTCCTCTAGGCGAACAAATACGACGCGGTCAGGAACGCCAGGCCGGCGCCGAGCAACCCGAATGGGGCACGCATCTTGATCCGGCTACCGAGCGCTTCGAGGATGAAACAGATGAGCGCGACGATCAAGAAAAGCTTCGACAATGACATGAACTACCTCCAAACAAAATTGCCGACATCGTACCCTGAATTCGATTCGCGCAACAAACTTCACCCTCGGTAACGTCGCCGGGAAATGGCTGTGGCAGCGGTGCCATCGCCCTGTTACCCCCACGCAGTTGGGTTCGTAAGGCTCGCTACGTAGCATCGGGCCCAGTTCGCCAATTCGATTGAACTGGGGGTAAGGACCGCTTGTCGCTGCTCGAACGTATTCAAAAGTCCCAGGGCGAGCCCGGGGCCCCCACACCTCCAAAGCCCCCGGCGAAGGCCGCGCAGCCTCCCGCCGCGCCACCGCAGGCTCCTCCGCCCCCCATGCCTCGAAGCGCACCGCCGACCCCTCCCGCGCGGCCCGCTCAGCCAGCCTGGCAGCCAGCCGCCAAGCCAGCCCCCACCGGGCCGGCGTCCCGGCCGATCTCCACGGTGCATGCCACGCCCGCTCCGGTCGTGCCTCGCCGGGCGGCGCCGCCCGCCCCGACCCCCGCTCCCGCGCCCGTCCCCGCCCCTGCCAGCACGCTGGCTGGGCGCGTGGCGGCGAAGGAGGCGGCCAGACCGGATCATCGGCGAGCTGGGCGAGCGTGCCAATGAGCTCGACCAGGAAGCCATCAGCCAGCGTGCCACCGAGGTTCTCGACAACTATTTGAGTGCTCGCCGCGTCACGCTGACTGCCCAGACACGGTCGCAGCTGCTGGCCGCGCTGCTCGCGGACATCCTTGGGTTTGGCCCACTTGAAGTCCTGCTTGCCGACGAGGCCATCTCCGACATCATGGTCAACGGCCCGAGCAAGGTCTACATCGAGCGCGGCAACAAGATGATGCGAGCGGCCATCAAGTTCGACAGCGACGCCCACCTGATGCAGATCATCTCGCGCATCGTCACCGGCGTCGGCCGCCGGGTCGACGAAAGCTCGCCGATGGTCGACGCCCGTCTCCCCGACGGCTCCCGCGTCAACGTCATCATCCCGCCGCTGGCGGTCAAGGGTGCGTCGGTGACCATCCGCAAGATGCGCAAGGACCCACTCCAGATCGGTGACCTGATCAAGAACAACACCCTGACCGAGGAGATGGCTACCTTTCTCAAGGCCTGCGTCAACGCCCGCATGAACATCGTGGTCGCCGGCGGTGGCTCCTCAGGAAAGACCACCACCCTCAACGTGCTCTCCAGCTTTATCCCTGGGGACGAGCGCATCATCACCATTGAAGATGCCGCGGAGCTGCAGCCCCGACAGATTCACGTCATCAACCTCGAGTCACGGCCGACCAACGTGGAAGGCAAAGGTGGGGTCAGCATCCGCGACCTGGTCATCAACACCCTCCGAATGCGGCCCGACCGAATCGTCGTCGGAGAGGTCCGAAGCGGCGAGGCGCTGGACATGCTCCAGGCCATGAACACCGGCCATGATGGCTCCCTGACCACGGTCCACTCGAACACCCCCCGAGACACGATCTCCCGGCTCGAGACGCTGGTGCTGATGGCCGGCATGGAACTGCCATCGCGCGCCATCCGGGAGCAGATCGCCTCGGCGATCAACATCATCATCCAGCAGAACCGCCTGCGGGATGGCTCGCGCAAGATCACCTACATTTCGGAGGTGACGGGGATCGAGGGAGACCAGATCTCGCTCCAGGACATCTTCGTCTACAAGCAATCGGGATTCGAGAACGGAAAGGTCACCGGCATGCTTACGGCCACCGGGGCGATTCCGCACATCATGGAAACGCTCGAGTCGACCGGCAACGCCGTGCCCATGAGCTTTTTCGACCCCCACCCGGACAGCGGCTTCGTCCGGCCGAAACGCCTCCACGTCGTCCCCAACGCCGCCTGAGCGGGCGAACTGTGACATCCGACATAGCGGAATCCCGCTGAGTGCTTCAACCTGCCGATGTCAGAGCCAGTTGGAGGATATGAACCATGGGCAACACGACATCGTTGGTCGAGATCTTGTTCCGTTGGCATGGATTCTCAGACGTGCTGGAAGGGCTTCACGACGACACCGCTTCCCGCTCGCCCTGGTCTCACAAGGGCGCGATTAGCCGGCTCGAGCTCGACCGTGACCTAGTGCGGAACCGCGCGGCGGCCTGACGCCTAGATTTCCGGACAAATCGCGGCTTGGATGCCGACTATATTCAGGCTATGCCGGCCAAAGAGGCTACTCCCTTCTCGCTGGAACTGGACCGGCGAGTCGACGAGGGCGCGCTTGGAGCGCTCTACGAGAAGCTGCCGGACAACCAGGTTCGGTGCTACGCGTGCGCTCACCGCTGCCTGATCAAGGACGGACTGCGCGGGATCTGCAAGGTCCGATACAACCGCGGCGGCACCCTCATGGTGCCGCGAGGTTATGTCGGCGCGCTCCAAAGCGACCCAATTGAGAAGAAGCCCTTCTTCCACGCGTTTCCAGGAACCGATGCTCTGACCTTCGGCATGCTTGGCTGCGACCTCCACTGCTCTTATTGTCAGAACTGGGTAACCTCGCAGGCGCTGCGCGATCCGGGAGCGCTCACCGAGCCGATGGATGTCTCGCCGCAGCAACTGGTCGACATGGCGCAGCGGCACGGCGCCAGCGTGGTCGCGACCTCGTACAACGAGCCCCTGATCACCTCCGAGTGGGCGGTCGAGGTTTTCAAGGCCGCGCGCCCGCGCGGGTTCACCACCGCCTACATCTCAAACGGCAACGCGACCCGGGAGGTGCTCGAGTACATCCGCCCCTTTACCGACCTCTACAAGATCGACCTCAAGTCCTTTCGAGACAAGAACTATCGCTCCCTGGGCGGCAAGCTGGAAAACATCGTCAACGGCATCCAGATGGTGCACGAGATGGGTTTCTGGCTGGAGATCGTCACCCTGATCATCCCCGGCTTCAACGACAGCGACGAGGAGCTGGGCGACATCGCCAGGTTCCTCAGTGGCCTCTCGCCGAGCATCCCCTGGCACGTCACCGCTTTCCACAAGGACTACAAGATGCAGGACCCCGACAACACACCGGTCGAGACCTTGCTCCGCGCCGCTCGCATCGGCGAGGCGGCCGGCCTTCACTACATCTATGCCGGCAACCTGCCCGGGCGGGTGGGCCGCTACGAGGACACCCGCTGCCCCAGCTGCCAGGCCACCCTGGTTCGGCGGATCGGCTACCGGATCCTCGAGGATCGGCTCTCCAGCCGGGGCAGCTGCTTCAAATGCCAGCAGCCAATTCCCGGAGTCTGGCGGACTACAATCAACGCTGGTCGTGCCAACTGAACTCAGCCGCCGGGAATTTTCCTGGGTCCTAGGCGGCCCCCAGGGCGGAGGAATCAACGCCTCGGCGGAGATCTATGCCAAGGCGCTGAGCCGAGGGGGTCTCCATGTCTTCGCCAATATCGAGTTCCACTCGAACATCATGGGCAAACACAGCTACTACCGGGTGACGGCGGCCCCGGTCCCCGTCCACTCGCATGTCGACGAGATCCACATGCTGGTCGCGCTGGACCAGGAATCCCTCTTCGGCGATGCCCCCGAACGCAAGCACTATCCCAGTCACACCGGGCATGTCCACCAGGTGGCGCGCGGCGGCGGCGTCATCTACGACGCCGACTTGAAGATCGACCCGGGACAATTCGGCCGGGACGACATCAACCTCTATCCGATCCCCTTTTTCGAGGTGCTGGAAGAGGCCCTCAAAGAGGTGGGGAAGGGTGGGCAGTCGCGCAAGTACATCGTCATGCGCAATACCGTGGCCCTGGGGGCATCGATCGGCATCTCCGGGTACGACGAGGAGTTGCTCTTCGAGGCGATCCGTAACGAGTTCAAGGGTCGGAAGGCGGAGGCCGCCGAGATGAACGTGGCGGCGGTGCGCGCGGCGGCCGCCTACGCGCGCAGCCACTTCAACGCCAAGCCGGAGCGACGCCTGACTCCGGTGCCGGAGGCGCAGCGCAAGCACCGGATGCTGATCAAGGGGTTCCAGGCGGTGGGCATCGCCAAGCTCAAGGCGGGCCTCGGCATGCAGACCTACTACCCGATCAGCCCGGCGACCGACGAGAGCGTCTACCTGGAGCAGAAGGGGCCGCAGTATCAGTGCACCGTCGTTCAGTGTGAGGACGAGATCTCCAGCATCAACATGGCGATCGGGGCGGCGCACATGGGCGTGCGGGCCGCCACCTCGACCGCCGGCCCCGGGTTTGCGCTGATGTCGGAAGGCTTCGGCTTCGCCGCCATCACCGAGGCCCCCGGCCCGGTCGTCTTCCTCTGGCAGCGCGGTGGGCCCAGCACCGGCCTTCCCACTCGCACCGAGCAGGCGGATCTGCAATTCGCGCTGCATCCCGCGCACGGGGACTTCCCGCACATCGTCGTCGCGCCCGGCGACATCGACGAGTCCTTCGTCGATAGTTTTGAGAGCTTCAACTGGGCGGACCGCTACCAGATGCCGGTGGTTGTGCTCCTCGAGAAGTTCCTGGCCTCATCGATGTTCACCAACGACGGCATCGACATGAGCAAGCTGAAGATCGACCGCGGGCTCATTTACCAACCGCAGGAGCCGGATGGGGACGGCTACCGCCGGCACGCCCTCACCGCCGACGGCATCAGTCCGCGGGCGGTCCCCGGAATGCCGGGCGCGATCTTCTCCACCACCAGCGATGAGCACGACCCCGAGGGCCACATCACCGAGGGCATCGAGAACCGGATTGCCATGATGCGAAAGCGCATGGCGAAGCTCGAGACCGCGGCCCGCGAGATTCCGGCGTCGTCGAAGTTCACCCTCCACGGTCCACGCCAGGCCGACCTCACGCTGGTGGCGTGGGGCGCGACCAAGGGCGCCATCCTCGACGCCATGGGGGAGCTCGAGGCCGATGGCCGCACCGTCAACTTCCTGCAGATCCGCCTGATGCGCCCGTTTCCGGCCGATGCGGTGGCGGGCATCCTGCGCAGCGCGCGGCTCACGGTGTTGATCGAGAACAACTACTCGGCGCAGCTAGGCGCCTTGATCGCCGAGCAGACCGGGGTCGCGCTCGACCACCACGTCTTGAAATACGATGGCAGGCCGTTCTCGCGCAATGAGATCGTCGAGGGCGTGCGCGCCGCTGTCTCCGAGCAGAAGAAGGAGGTCATGGTGTCCCATGCCTGAGGCCACGGCGGCCGCCGCCCCGAAGAAGTTCATCCTACAGCAGTACAAGACCGAGGTTCACGTCGACTGGTGCCCGGGCTGCGGCGATTTCGGCATCCTGAGCTCGATCCAGCAGGCGCTCTACCAGCTGCAGATCCCCCCCTACAAGATCGCCATGATCTCGGGCATCGGCTGCTCGGGCAAGACGCCGCACTACATCGACACCTACGGCCTCCACACCCTGCATGGGCGGGCCTTGCCGGTCGCGACGGGCGCCAAGCTCGCCAACAACCAGCTCACCGTGGTCGCCGTCGGCGGCGATGGCGACGGCTACGGCATCGGCGCCGGCTATTTCGTCAACAGTGGCCGGCGCAACGTCGACATGACCTACATCGTGTTCAACAACGGCGTTTACGGTCTCACCAAGGGGCAGGCCTC
>VBIS01000030.1:0-4853 GCA_005880605.1 Chloroflexota bacterium | reverse complement strand
ACCACAAGGGCACGTCGTTTCTCGATATCTTCCAAACCTGCCCCGTGTACAACGACTTACGCACCAAAGAGTGGTACGCCGGGGAGGACATCGGTCGTGCCCGGATCCGGCGCCTGGAAGCGGACTCGACCTGGGACCCGGTCGTCAAAGATCCGACGAACATCGATGAGATCGTGGAGAAGAAGACGCGGGCCCTGCGAGCGTCCTACGAAACGCAAGACAGCCTCGCGGTCGGGGTCTTCTACTCCGTCGACCTGCCGACCTACGACGAGCAGCTGGCCGTGAAGGTTCCGGCCCTGAAAGAGCATCCGCTGGTCGACCTCCCTCTGTACCAGCGCGACGTCGATCCTCTTTTCGCCGAGCTGGCGTAGCGGCTCGCGCCGCGGTGGACGTGCGCCTGCTGGCGGTCAGCGACGAGGTTGAACCCCAGCTGCTCGATGAGCGGACGGTAGCGGCGCAGGGTCGCGTCGACCTGGTGATCGGCTGCGGCGACCTGCCGGCGGACTATCTCGACTCTCTGGCCACTGCCTACTCCGCGCCACTGGTCTTCGTTCGCGGCAACCACGATCCGCCAGCCGGCCAGGGTGAGTACCTGCGGGAGGCGGAGATCGACGGGCGCGTGGTGAAAGAGCGGGGGCTGCTGATCGCCGGCCTCGAGGGCTCGATTCGGTATAGCGACGGCGCCCACCAATACACCGAGCGGCAAATGATGGGCAAAGTGCGGACGTTACGGTTGAAGCTCCGGCTACGTCACCCCGACATCCTGATCACCCATGGCCCGCCTGCCGGCGTCAACGAAGGCACGGATGCGCCGCACCGCGGGCTGGTCGCGGTTCGCCGGGCGGTCGAATGGATGCGCCCACGGCTACTGCTGCACGGGCACGTCCATCCCTATGGGCGGGAGATCGTCCGCGAGGGCCAATTGGGGGAAACCCGGGTGATCAACGTCGTCGGGCACCGGCTGATCGAGCTCTCGCCTCGATGAAACAGATTCGCGCCCGTACCGATTTCGAAACCGCCCGCATCCAGGCATTCCTTCGCGACGCCGGCGCGATCCTCCGCGGTGACACCCGGCCCCTGCT
Source organism: Chloroflexota bacterium (assembly GCA_005880605.1). Classification (GTDB taxonomy): domain Bacteria; phylum Chloroflexota; class Dormibacteria; order CF-121; family CF-121; genus CF-13. Next base: position 3,771 of record VBIS01000030.1, on the reverse strand, counting down.
TTCCTTCGACGAAGTGCGGCGCGCCGCCCGGCTCGAAGGGCAGAGCTACAGCGGCCTCAAGGACGTCCCGATCGCCGACATCCGCGGCTCGGTGGGGCGCCCCAACGACTTCGACGCCTCCTTTCTACCGGTGAAGCCACAGTTGCGAAAGCGCTGGGCGCAACTCGATGAGGCGATGCGGCGAGGCGAACCGGTGCCACCGATCGAGGTGTACCACCTGGGCGACGCCTACTTCGTCAAGGATGGGCACCACCGCGTTTCGGTCGCCCGCCACCTGGGCTGGAAAACGATCCCGGCGCGCGTCATCGAGGTGAAGACCCGTGCACCGTTAATTGGCGAGATGGACGCGGCGGCTCTACTCAAGGCCCGAGAGTACGTCGACTTCCTCGAGCGAACCCAACTCGACCGGGTGCGCCCGCAGGCGTCGATCGCGGTCAGCCGGCTCGGCCGCTACGACCGGATCTTCGAGGACATCCTCGGCCATCGCTACTTCATGGGGCTGCAGCAATACCGCGAGGTCAGCATCGCCGAGGCCAGCGCCAGCTGGTACGACAACGTTTACAAGCCGATCGCCGACCTGATCCGCGAGTACGACATCCTGTCGCATTTCCCCGGACGCACCGAAGCGGACATGTACCTCTGGATCACGGCACGCTGGCTCGAGCTGAGTCGAGCCCAAAAGCCGGCCGGTCCGGCCGAGGCGATCGCCGATATCCTGTTCGAGACGGAGGGTCAGGAGACCAAGCCGCCGTCGCCGCAGGTTCTCGCCCTGCTGGAGCGCTGGCTCGGTCCCCCGCGCCGCGTCATCGAACTCCCCGTGAAACTCGTGCGTCGCGCAACGACCTGGCGGGAGGACCCTGACCTGGGACCCGCTTAGGGCGCGCCCTCGGTCTTGCGCTTCTCCGGGTAGGCGGCGTTGATCTCGGCGCGAACACGAGCCTTGTCCGCGTCTGTCTTGAAATAGTCGAAATTCCAGGCGATAAACTTCTTCTGTTCGGTTGGGACCTCGTCCTCCGGGTAGATCGCCGCCACCGGGCAGGGGTCCACGCAGGCGCCGCAATCGATGCATTCGTCGGGGTTGATATAGAGCATGCGGTCCTCGGCCCCGCCATCGATGATGCAGTCGACCGGGCAGACGTCGACGCAAGATTTGTCCTTGAGGTCGACGCAAGTTTCCGTGATGATGTAGGCCATTTCTTTGCGGGAATTTCACTCTAGCACAGGGCTTTCGCCACCCCGATGGGCTCGCCTGAAGGGTCAAGCGTTCGGGGTGGGCGCTCCGCCACAGGACCGTCACATATCGGTGAGGCGGCTGGGCCAATCGATGGCAAGAGGAGGCTTGCAGCCAGCGTTACCTATGCGTGGCCCTCCCAAGACCGGCGCCAACGCGCCGGGTATTCCGACCGGCCCGGCGGGTCTCCTGGGGCACCTGGATCTTCGTCATCGTGGTGCTCCTCATCACCATCGGCGCACTGGGGGCTTTCCTCCAAGTCGTGCTGCCGCAGCGAGTCGGGCAGCTAGCGCAATCCGAAGCCGCGGAGCTCGACCTCGCGCGGAAGGGAACGACAGACGCCAGTTCTACCCTCAGCCGCGTGTGGCTGGACCTGTCCGCCCAGGGCACCATGAGCCTTTCTGACGCCCAGCTCACCCGGGACCTGGCCCTCGCCAAGAGCGCGGAAAAGGCGGCCGGCGACGCCCTCGGCCATGTCCAGCTGGCCCAGAGCTACATGGCCCAGGCCGACGGCCTCCCATTCCAGTTGCACTCGCCGGCCTTCATCGCGACCGACCGTCCCGCCCTCCAGCATCTGGACCGGGCGTTGCAGGCCACGCTCAAGCTGACCCACGCCGCCGTCCTCCAGATCACCCTTGCCCAGCAAGTCACGCAGGACGCGCAGAAGATTTCGACCACGCTCGACGTGGCGCTCAACGCCCGCCTCTGGGCGGACGCGGCGCGGGCGGCCTCGACCCTGGCGGACGATCTCAAGCCCCAACAGGTTTCGGCTGGCTTTGCCGACGCGCTGCTCGATCCGCTGTGGGCGAGCTGGATCGATGGCATGGTCTCGGTGGTGACAAGCGCCCAACAGTATGCGCTGGCGGCGGCCGCCAACCAGACGCAGGTCGCCCAGCAGTCCGCAAAAAACCTGGCGAACGCGCGCCAACAGGCCGCCGCCAGCCTCGCCGCCGCCCAGAACGGCGCCGCGGCGTGGCAAGCCAAGACCATCCAGCCGCTGCTCGACACGGTGACGCGCGAGACGGCCGCCGGCGCTTAGATCCTCGTCAACAGGTCCGGGTTGAGGTCGGTGAGGCGGCGGGCGCCCAGCAGGCTCATCGAGAGCGTGATTTCCTCGCGCAGCATTTCGAGCATGCCGCGGACCCCATCCGCGCCGCCAACGGCCAGCGCGTACAGATAGGGCCGCCCGATCAGGACGCCGCTGGCCCCCAGGCACAGCGCCTTGAGGACGTCCGTGCCGCGTCGAACGCCGCCGTCCAGCAACACGGGAACCTCGCCGCTCACCGCTTGGACAACCTCGGGAAGCGCATCGAGGCTGGCGATCGCGTAGTCGAGCTGACGGCCGCCGTGGTTGCTCACGATCAGGCCGCGAGCGCCGGCGTCGACGGCGTGGCGGGCATCGTCAGCGCGGACGACGCCCTTGACGATCACCGGCAGCGAGGTCTTGGCGACCAGCCATTCGAGATCCCCCCAGCCGAGGGCGGCGTTAGTGTTGGCGTTGACGTTCCGGGCGAACGGGTCGGGGCCGTCCGCCGTCGCCGCCCGCCGTCCGCTCTCGAGATTGGCGTACAGCAGACCCTCCGGCAAGCTGAAGCCGTTGCGGATGTCCCGCTCGCGCCGGCCGGTCCTGGTCAGATCAACCGTCAGCAGGATGGCGGAGTAGCCGGCGTCGACGGCGCGCTCGACGAAGGCGGTGCTGATTGCCCGCTCCGGGTGCATGTAGAGCTGGAACCAGCGGGCGCCGGTGGCGGCCGCCGCGACGTCTTCGATGGAGAGGCTCGATAGCGTGCTCAAGCAATAGGCGATCCCGGCATCGCTGGCGGCCTGGTAGGCGGCCGCTTCGCCGTCCGGGTGCGCCATCCGCTGGATCGCCGTCGGCGCCAGATGGACCGGCATCGTGAAGCGCTGGCCGAGGACGTCGTGGTTCAGGTCGGGGCGGTCGGCTGAGGCCAGGATCTTGAAGCGGAAACGATATCGGGCAAAGGCCTCCCGGTTGCCCCGCAAGGTGGCTTCGTCCTCGGCCCCACCGGCGATGTAGTCATAGATGCCCTGGGGCAGCACGCCCCGGGCGGCCGGGTCGAAGTCCTCGAGCTTCAGGGCAGCCGCCGGGCTGGTCCGGCGGTGCGGCGGCGCCTCTGCCATGCGGCCAATTGTGGCGCTTTGCCCTGGCGCTGTGTTACCTGTATGGAGAGAGCCTGTACGTAAGGACCGATCCGAAAGGAAGGGAGGTTTCCGCGTCATGAGTGGAGCCGTCGCAATCCTCGCGTTTCATCAGGTGTACCAGCCGCTGGGCGGCAGCATTCTTCTCTCCGCGATCGTCGCCGGCATTCCTCTGTATGTCTTGTTCGTGATGCTGGCCGTCCTGAGGCTGCCGGCATGGATGTCGGCACTTACCGCGATGCTGTCGGCGGCCGTGCTCGCGGCGCTGGTCTGGGGTATGCCGTTGGGGCTCGACGTCTCGGCGACGACCGAAGGAATGGCGAACGGGTTGTGGCCGATCAGCTGGATCGTGCTGAATGCGGTTTTCTTCCATAACCTGA
>VBIS01000029.1 GCA_005880605.1 Chloroflexota bacterium | reverse complement strand
ACCGGCCGGCGGATCAGGCGGGACATGGCTGCGAATACAACGGCCTCCGGGTGCCGATTCCGTGCCGTCCGTTTGCCCTCCCTCCTGGGGAGGGGAGGTGGGGCTTAGTTCAGGTTCCGGAAGAGGGTCGCGATCCCCTGACCGCCGCCGATGCACATGGTCACGATGCCCCATTCGGCCTGCCGGCGCTTGAGCTCGTACGCCAGCTTGACGGTCAGGATGGCGCCGGTGGCGCCGACCGGGTGCCCGAGGGCGATGGCGCCGCCGTTGGGGTTGACTTTTTCGGGATCGATTTCCAGCTCGCGGATGACCGCCACGGCCTGGGCGGCGAAGGCCTCGTTGAGCTCCATCAGGTCGATATAGTTGATCGTCATGCCGACTTTCTTGAGCAACTTCTGGACGGCGAAAATCGGCGCGATGCCCATGATCTCCGGCGTGACCCCAGCGACCGCGTCCGCCACCCACTCGAGTTGCGGCCTGACACCTAGAGCATCGGCCTTGGCTTTGGTCATGAGGACGACCGCGGCGCCGGCGTCGTTGATGCCCGATGAGTTGCCGGCCGTCACGGTGCCGCCCTCGCGAAACGCCGGCTTGAGCCGGCCGAGCGACTCCATGGTCGTTGCGGGCCGAGGATGCTCGTCAAGGTTCGCGATCACGGGATCGCCCTTTTTCTGTGGGACCGCGACCGGCACGATCTGGTCTTTGAAGCGCCCCTCGGCAATGGCCGCCGCCGCCCGTTGCTGGCTCTCGGCTGCGAACTTGTCCTGAGCCTCGCGGGAAACGCCGTAGCGATCGGCGACCTTTTCCGCCGTGAAACCCATCTGGTAGCGGCCAAAGGGATCCGTGACCAGCGAGAGCGTGCCGTCGATCAACGCCGCCTGGCCGAGCCGCCAGCCGACCTCGGCCCGGGGCAGCAGGTACGGCTGAATCGACATGTTCTCGTTCCCGCCGGCGACCACGACCTCGGCCTCGCCCGTCCGGAGCTCCTGCACAGCGCTATTGATCGCCTGCAGACCGGAACCACAAAGCCGGTTCACATTAAAGGCAGTGGTCTTCTCCGGCAGCCCGGCTTTCAGCGTGGCGAGACGGGCGTTGAAGGCGTCCTCGCCAACCTGGCCGACGCAGCCCAGGATGACTTCGTCGACAACGTCGGGCGAGATGCCGGCACGCTCAACGGCGGCCCGGATCGCGTTCGCGCCCAGGTCCGATGTCGGGGTGTCCTTGAAGGCGCCCGCGAACTTGCCAATGGACGTTCGGACAGCCCCCGCGACGACGATCCCCTCTCCTATCACGCGCGCCTTTCCACACCGGGGCGCGCTATTTTCAGCGCCACGAGAAAATTCTAATCGCCGGGGCTCTAGACCCCCGGACCGGGGACGCTGGCGCCACCATCCTCGCCGCGCCGTGTGATCCGCTGCGCCTGCTGTTGGGCCTTCGAAATGCCGCGCTCGACCTGCGGACGAGCCGATTCCACAACGCCCTGCGCCTGGTCGATCACCGGCTGCATCTGGCCGCGAACCTGGTCCAAGCGTTCTGATAGATCCGAGCGCATCTGGCGTCCGGGCTTGGGTGCGTAGAGCAGCGCGACGGCGCCGCCGATGATCAATCCGTGGACCACGCCTCTGAAATATCCCATCCGTGTCCTCCCTTGGTGGCCGATATCCCGACCGGAATCATCTTAGCACTCGGGGCCCGGTTTCGTTATAGCGGTGCTATAAGGATCTGGTGGCTAAGCCCGGGACAGGCCGCGTGATGGCACCGGGAGGAGGTGCCGCCGCATAGACCGTTCGGGCAACTCTCACGGTCCCCCGAACCGTCAGATCGAGCATGGCCCGGAGCAGAACCGCGCTCACGCAGCAGAAGCTATAGAGAAATGTCTCGGCGATCCGTTCCCGAAGGAACGGAACACCGACTGCCAGGCCGGCAATCAGGATGCTGGCCGTGCAGAGCGATGCCCCCAGTTCCACCAGGCGTGCCTTGAGCCAAGCAGTAACAGTCATACGGTTATAAAAGCATATACACCTGCTGTCAGCAAAAGTCAACGCAAAAGCAAATCTAGTCGGGTCAATCGGGGAGCCGGAGGCCAACTCCTCGAGCCTCCGCCAATTGCAATACGACCGAGCCAGCGGCAACGTCCTCGATCGCGAGCCCCACGGATTTGAAGACGCTCACATCGGATGCCTGGCGTTGACCTGTCGTGCTGGCGACGACCTCGCGCAACGAGCGGACGCGGCCCCAGCTCAGGTGGCCCTCGCGTTCCGCCAGGATCAGGTCGCCGGCTTCCAGTCGGGCGGCGTCGACGTCATCGGCGACCAGCAGGTCGGCTCGCGCAATGGTGCGACCGTCGACCTCCCGGCGATCTGGATAGTTCGAGCCGCAGACATTCAAATGCTGACCGGCTTGCAGCCACTCGCCGGGAAAGATGGGCTGCGCCGCCGGCGTGATAGTGGTCAGGATCTCGGCGCCATCCACGGCATCGCGTAGGCTCGCCATCGCCCGAACCGGGAGGTCCAACGTGCCACTGAGCTGCTCGGCGAACGCCGCCCGGTGCCCGGCGTCGCGGCTGAAAACTCGGATTTCTCGCAGCGGCCGGACCGCGGCGACGCCGAGCACCTGGGTCAGGGCCTGGCTCCCGGCGCCGATGATGGTGAAGATCGACGCGTTGCGATGAGCCAGGTACTTGGTCGCGAGGCCGGAGGCCGCCCCGGTCCGCAAGCGCCCGAGCCAGTCGCCCTCAATCACGGCACGAAGGCGACCATCGCCTGCGTCAAAGAGCGCCACCCAGAAGCGAGCGCCGTTCGGGCCGTGGGTGTAGGCCTTGAATCCCATCAGGCCGCTGGAGGGCAGCGTGGCCGACATCGTGGCCAGGACCGCGCCGCTCGCCACTCGCCGGCGCGGTTGGTTCGACAGACGTCCCGCGGCCCACTCACGGAAGGCCGCCTCGAGCGCGACCAGCGTGGCGTCCATCGTAAGCAGCGCCTTGACGTCGGCTTCGCGTAGAAAGATCGTGATGGCTAATCTTGGCATCACGCTGATCGATGCCGGGTTGCGGCGGCGCATCACCGGGGCGCGGGTCGGGCATCTGGCAACCTCGGACGGAGCGAGGCCCAGCGTGGTGCCGGTGTGCTTCGTGCTGCTTGGCGACACTATCTATCAGGCCATCGACGCTAAGCCCAAGTCGGTCAGCGCTGGGCAGTTGCGCCGGGTCAAAAATATCCGGGCCAATCCGGTCGCAGCGCTGCTAATCGATCACTACGTCGAAGATTGGCGCCGGCTGTGGTGGGTGCTGCTCGGTGGCCGTGCCCGGGTCGTCGCCAACGGCGCCGAGCAAGGTCGCGCGATCAAAGCCCTGAGACGGAAATACCCCCAGTACCGGACGAGCAGCCCGCTCGCGGCGGACGCGCTGGTTATTGCGCTAGATGTACGGCGGCTACGGCATTGGCGAGCCAGCCATCCCGTTCGCCGCGGCGAGGCGCCGCGTCGGCAGGCATAAACGTCCGGATCGACAAAATGCCGCTCGCCGGGTCGCCATAGCGATCGCTGAATTGAACGCTGTCTCCGAACCAGGGGTCGTTGATTAGAAAGCCGCCCGCCGATGTGTAGCCGGTCATTAGCACGAAGTGCTGATTGCCGCCGAGCTGGACTTCGGCGACTACCGGGCGACCGGAATCGAGCTCGCGCTGGATCAGGCCCAGGTCGGGGCCGAACCACCCGGAGAAGCTGACCCGTCCACCGGTGTAGGTCGTGATGGCATCCCAGACCAGCAGATCCCACCGTACGTAGCCGCCCGTCGCGCCCAGCCAGGCATTGAAGCTTGCTGGGTCAGTCTCGATCCCATAGTGGCGCAGCATCATCGTGACCGCCGTGATTGCGCAACCCTCTGAGCCGATCGTGTCGGTCCCCGAAGCGCCAAGAGGTGCTCCGGCCCAGGCGGGATCGCCCTGGCTCATCGGAGGGATCGTGATCGAGTTATCCGCAGCCGCCACGACGGGCGCGGCCAGAATTCCCAGCGCGATCGCTCCCGCCACCGCTACTGCGCGCAGACGGGCGGTTAAATGGGGGAATTTCACAGACAGTAAACCTCAGATGGACGGCGGGACAAACGCGGCCATCTTGCGGCCTGGCCGATGGGCAAACAAACGCCGGGACTAGTCAGACGTGGCCCGGTTGCTGACGCCCCAAATGTGTGATCTGTCCCTCCGCGGAAAAGTGGAGCAATCGCGTCCTCCCGGATGCACCTGTAACGGCTTTTGGACTCTCCGTCCTAACGGCTATTCAGGGCTGGTAAAGAAGCAAATAAGAACGACGCACGAAGCCCCCAGCGCTCGTGGGAGGTTTTCGGGGACGGCCGGCTACGCGGCCTGCTTCTTGGGGGCGGCGAGGCGCGTTTTAGCGCGCTGGATGCGCTTCTCTTTGGCGGCGCGACCGCGCCGGACATGCGGCTTCATCGCGGGTACAACCCGACGGGAGCTCATCACTTGCAGTGCCGGCGATGCCAGGATCAACTCGCGGCCCGATGGCACTTGGAACTCGGTAGCCGTTCAATTGAATTAGGCATTGTTAAGATGGGGTGGCGCACATGAGTGACTCGCGGCCAATCGGCGTCTTCGACTCAGGCGTCGGCGGGCTCACCGTCCTGCGCGAGCTGCAGCGGCAGCTTCCGTCGGAATCCACGATCTACTTCGCGGATCTTGGCCATTTCCCATATGGGCCGCGCTACCAGGCCCAGGTGCGCCATTTTGCCCTGAATATCATCCGTTTTCTCGAGAAGCTCGACGTCAAGATGGTCGTGATCGCGTGCAATACCGCGACAGCGGCCGCGCTCAACACCGCCCGCGAGGTGTTCGACATCCCCATCATCGGGGTGATCACGCCGGGAGCCGAAGCGGCCGTGGCCGCCACGAAAAATAAGCGCGTTGGCGTGATCTCGACCGAAGGGACGATGCAGAGCCAGGAGTACCTGCACGCCATCCGCGAGGCGAATCCCACGATCCAGGTCCTGCCGAGAGCGGCGCCCCAGCTTGTCGATCTGGTCGAAGGCGGCAAGGCCGACGCGCCCGAAACCGAGGCCGTCCTCCGCGAGACGCTACGGGACATCCTGGACTATCAGGCCGATACGCTGATCCTGGGCTGCACCCACTACCCGCTGCTCAAGCCGCTCATCACGAAAATTACTGGCGGCAACATGACTGTCGTCGACTCGGCCGAGACCACGGCCGCCCGCGTGAAACGGATGCTGGCCAAAAACGGCCTCGAGTCGGCGGAGGACGAAACCGCCCGGCACCAGATCTACGTCACCGGGTCGCCAGAACGCTTCACGCAAACGGCGCGCCACCTGTTCGGGCAAGACCTGCCGCCGATCACGACCGTGCGGCTGGAGCTCGTCGAAGAACTCAGCGGCCGGGAGGGGGCGGCGTGAGTGCCACCATGACCGGAACGGACTTCATCGTCCCGATCCGAACCGAGCTCGAAGATTTCGAGCAACGGTTGCACGCGACCGTGCGCGCGGATCTCGGCCCGGTAGCCGAGGCGATGGAGCAGATTCTCGATGCGGGTGGAAAACGGCTGCGCCCGGCTCTCGTCTTTCTGGCGGCAGGGCTGGGCCCCGCCAGGCGTATCGACGATATCCACCGGGCGGCGATGGCGATCGAATTTATTCACAACGCGACCCTGATTCACGACGACCTGATCGATGGCGCGCCGACCCGCCGCGGTCTGCGGACCATCCACGAGTCACTCGGCCCGAATCCGGCGATCATCATCGGCGACTATTACTTCGCCAAGGGTGCGAATTTGATGTCGCAGATCGGCAACCCGGAAATCGATGCCGTGCTGTCGCAGACGGTGATGACGATCTGCTTCGGCGAGATGCTGCAGCTCACCAGCCAGCGCCGCTACGACCAGTCGCTCGACGAGTACTACGCGAAGATCGAGCGCAAGACGGCCGTGCTGCTGGCCGCGTCGACGTTCTGCGGCGCAGTGCTGGGGGGCCTCGAGGATCGCCAGGTCGAGGCGATCCGAAGCTTCGGTCGGCTGCTCGGGATGTCATTCCAGATCGCCGACGACGTGCTCGATTACCTGGCGACTGAACAGGAAGTCGGCAAGCCGGTCGGGAACGACCTCAAACAGGGCACGGTTACGCTGCCGCTGATGCTCGCGCGCCATGATCCCGCGGTCGATGGCCGTCTCGATGCCGTGCTCGCCAAGCCGGCGCTGGACGATGCCGATTACGCCGAGGTGGTGCGGATTGTCCGTGGCTCGCGTGGCATCGACGAGTCGTATGCGTACGCGAAGACCTTCGGGGATAAGGCCCGTGCTGAGCTGGCGGCGTTCCCCCCGTCCGCCTACCGCGACGCGCTGGAGTCGCTCACGTATTACGTCGTGGGGCGCCGCAACTAGCCAGAGCCCGGGGCTCGAGGTCGTGTGCTAGGTTGGCGAGAAGTGAGGTTTCGTTTGGCGACGCGAGGCAGCACGCTCGCCATGATCCAGGCGCAACTGGTCGCCGACGCGCTGGCGCGACGCTATCCGGAGCACGAGTTCACACTGACGCCGTTGACAACGCTTGGCGATCGCCACCCATCGATGCGACTCAGTGCCTCGCCTCGAGAGGGCGTGTTCGTCAAGGATCTTGAGCAGGCTCTGCTGGAAGGTCAGGCCGACTTCGCGGTGCACTCAGCGAAGGACCTCCCGACGCTGCCGACACCAGGGCTTACCCTCGCCGCATTCCTTCCACGGGAGGACGCTCGCGATGTGCTCATCGCGCGGCCGGCCAGCACCCTGGCGCAGCTGCCGCCGGGGGCTCGGATCGGCACCGGCAGCCCGCGGCGGGCGGCGCAGATCGCGGCTCTCCGCCCCGATCTGAAGGCCGTCGAGATTCGCGGCAACGTTGATACCCGGTTGCGCCGGTTGAACGAGGGTGCCGTCGACGCGCTCGTCCTCGCCGCCGCCGGCCTCGCCCGGCTCGGCCGCCTTGCGGAGGCGCACGAAGTGCTCCCGCTGGACGTGATGCTTCCGGCGCCCGGGCAGGGCGCACTGGCCATCCAGGCGCTCGAGGGCGGCGAGGCCGCAAGGGTGGCCGCGGCGGTCGACGACCCCAGGACCAGCCGGGCGGTTCAGGCAGAGCGCGCGCTCCTGCGACGACTCGGCGGCGGCTGCCTCTCGGCGTTGGGGGCATACGCCCTCGTCGACGGCGACGAGCTGAACCTGCAAGCCATCGTCCTTGATGCCGGTGGCACGACCCCGATCCGAGCCCAAGCCCGCGGCTCGAACGACGCTGGCGTCGTCGAGAAGGTGGCCGCCAGCCTTGAGTCGCAGGGCGCCGGTCGACTCCTGGCGCGTCCCGACGCATCGCTGGCGGGCCTACGCATCATGGTCACCCGTGCTGATCGCCAGGCCGCGGCCCTGGTCGATGCCCTCACGGCGCTGGGCGCGCAAGCCGTCCGGTGCCCGGTGATCGCGATCGAACCGATCGCGGTCGACCGGGCGGTACTGCAAGGTCTCGGTCGCTACGACTGGGTGGTGCTGACCAGCGCCAACGGGGTGGACCGGCTGCGCGAGCTGCTCCAAGAGGGGCATCACGGTTTCCCGGCACACATCAAGGTGGCGGCGATCGGTCCCGAGACGGCGGCCAGGGCCACCGAGGCGGGCATGTCGCCGGTCCTGGTGCCGCCCCGGTTCATCGCGGAGGATCTGGCCGATGTGCTGTCGACTGCGATGGTGCCTGGCGCCCAGATCCTGCTGGCGCGGGCGGCCGGCGCCCGCGACGTCCTCCCGGAGCAGCTCCGCGCTCGCGGCGCACAGGTCGATGTGCTAGAGACCTACCGGACGGTCCCGCCTGGCGACGTGCGGTCGCGGCTGGCCGCTTGCCTCCCGGACGTGGACATGGTCACGTTCACGAGCTCGTCGACCGTGCGCCATTTCGTCGAGGCCATGCCCGGCCCGATGCCCAACCGGGTCCGGGTTGCCTGCATCGGCCCGATCACCGCGCAGACCGCCCGCGAGCTCGGACTACGGGTTGATATCATCGCCGATGAGTACACGACGCGCGGGCTGGTCGACGCCATCCTGCGCAGCCGGAGTCCAATTCCAGTATGACGTTTCCCCTCGAACGCCCCCGCCGGTTACGGTCGAGGCCGGCACTCCGCCGGCTTGTCCGAGAGACGCGGATCGCGGCCGCCGACCTCATCTACCCACTGTTCGTGCGCGAAGGGATCGACGAGCCGCAGCCGATCGAGGCGATGCCTGGGCAGTCTCAGCACACGCTCGACTCGTTGACGCGCGAGGCGGAAGCTGCGCTCAAGGTCGGCGTCCAGAGCTTCGTGCTCTTCGGCATCCCAGCGCAAAAGGATGCCCGGGGCTCGCAAGCGTGGGCCGACGACGGCATCGTGCAGCGGGCCTTGCGCCAGCTCCGCGACGCATTCGGGCCGGATGCGCTGCTGATCGCGGACCTCTGCCTCTGCGAGTACAGCGATCACGGGCACTGCGGCGTGCTCGAAGGGGAGACGGTCGCCAACGATAAGACGCTCGAGCTCTACCAGCGGATCGCCGTCGCACAGGCGGCCGCCGGCGCCGACGTCATCGCTCCGTCCGGCATGATGGACGGCCAGGTTGGCGCGATTCGAACGGTCCTTGATCGCGAGGGTTTTAGCGACCGGGCCATCCTCGCCTACGCCGCCAAGTACGCCTCGGCGTTCTACGGGCCGTTCCGGGAAGCCGCCGGCTCGGCGCCGCGCGTAGGCGACCGGCGTGGCTACCAGATGGACCCTGCCAACGGGCAGGAGGCCGTCCGCGAGGCGCGCCTCGATATCGACGAAGGGGCCGATATCGTGATGGTCAAACCGGCGCTCGCCTACCTCGATGTCATCCGTGCGCTCGCGGACTCGACCGAGGTTCCGGTGGCGGCCTACAACGTCAGCGGCGAGTACGCCATGGTCAAAGCGGCGGCGGCCAATGGCTGGATCGACGAACGGCGCGTACTGCGCGAGATCCTGCTCGGGATCCGGCGCGCCGGCGCCCAGATGATCCTCACCTACCACGCGAAGCAGGCCGCGGCCGACATTCCCTGCTGGGACGAGTTGGGATGAGACGCTCAACCCGCAGCGTTCCGCAGATGCTCGCGACGCTCGCCGTCGTTGCGGTCGCTATACTCGCCTTCACGTTTTATGTGGGACGAAATGCCGGCGGCAACCCTGGGACGGCGCCAACCCCCACCCCGAGTTCGGTCGTGAGCGCCGCAGGCGCGACCTGTGGGGCGTTGAACTTCGGCCCGGTCATGATGCCGACGGCGGGCAATGCCGGGAAGCACAGCTATGCCGCAGCGCCGCCGATGACGATCAACACCGCGCACCATTTCCTGGTCACAATGAAGACCAACAAGGGGACGATCACACTCTGCCTCGACCCCAAGCTGGCCCCCAACACCGTCAATAACTTCGTGTTCCTGACGCGCAACCAGTATTACGACGGCCTCAAATTCCACCGCGTGGTCGCCGATTTCGTCGTCCAGGGCGGCGACCCCCAGGGAACCGGCTCGGGCGGCCCGGGCTACAAGTTCAACGACGAACCGGTGCTCAGCGAGTACACCGCCGGCGCGCTGGCGATGGCCAACTCCGGTCCGAACACCAATGGCAGCCAGTTCTTCATCTGTACCGTCGACGATACGAAGAAGTTGGCCAAAAGTTACAACCTGTTCGGCTACGTCCAGACGGGTATGGACGTCGTCCTCAAGATCGCGCAGGGCGACACCATGACCACCGTAACCGTCCAGGAAGAGATCAGTTAGGTTCCTCAGCCAACCCTCAGGAAGCCGTTCCGGGGCGGGCGTATAATGGGGCCGCAAAGGGAGTCTGAATGCCATTTCTCGGTCACTGGTACGTGCTCGTCATCATCCTTGCGATCGTCCTGATCGTCTACGGGCCAGGGAAGCTTCCCGAGGTGGGCGGCGCCATCGGGAAGGCGATGCGCGAGTTCCGGAAGGCCTCGACAGATCTCACGGATGAAATCAAACGCGGCACCGCCTCGGAGCCTGCGGCTGAAACCCATCCGGCGCCAGACCGGCCGGCCACCGACGTAAAGTCGCCGACCGACACCAAGGCCTCCTAAGCTCACGGCGCCGCAAGCGCCAGTCATGGCCAAACCAACCGTCGTTCCTGCGGACGAGGATCGACGTATGACCGTCATCGAGCACCTCGAGGAGTTGCGTCGCGTGCTCATCATCTCCTTGATTGCCTGGGGCGTCGCGACCGTGATCGGTTTCATCCTCTCCGGCTTCGTGCTCGAGATCGTGCTGGGTCCGGTTAAGCACGTCCTGGGTCCCGGAAAACCGCTGTACTTCACGGCACCCATCGACAAGGTCTTTCTGTACTTCAAGATTGGGATCTTCACCGGGTTCATCCTGGCGAGCCCCGTGATCATCTGGCAAGCGTGGACGTTCATTGCCCCCGGGCTGCATCGAAACGAGCGCCGCTTCGCGCTTGGCTTCGTCGGCTCCGCGATCGGCCTCTTCGCTCTCGGTATCGGCTTCGCCTTCTTCGCGATGCCGATCGCGCTGCGGTTTCTCATTGGTTTCGGGACGAGTGATGTCACCTATCTCCCGATCGCCAGCAACTACATCAACTTCGTCCTGATCCTGATCGCGATCTTCGGCGTGACATTCGAGCTGCCGCTGGCAATGACCATGCTGGGCCTGGCAGGCATCGTGAGTGCGAAATTCCTTTCGCGAAACCGATTCAAGTTCTGGATCGGGATTTTCGCCGGCGCGAACATGGTGACCCCTGGCATCGACCCGCTCACTCCCACGCTGCTCACCCTGCCGTTGATCATCCTGTTCGAGGCCAGCATCCTGGTCATCCGCGCTCTGCGAAGATAGTCGCGTTGGCTCAGACACGACCCGACGGCCGTAAAGCGGACCAGATCCGCCCCGTGAAGATCGAGACTGGCGTGAATCTCTATGCCGAGGGCTCGGCCATCATCAACATGGGCGACACCCGCGTGCTCTGCACCGCCAGCTGGGACGATAAGCCGCCGCCGCATAAGAAGGGCACCGGGGAAGGCTGGGTCACGGCGGAGTACTCGATGCTGCCGCGCGCGACCCAGACGCGAAACGCCCGGGAGGCGCGTACCGGGCGGATCGATGGCCGCACCCAGGAGATCCAGCGGCTGATTGGCCGGGCGCTGCGCGCCGCCATCGACATGCCGCTGATGGGGGAGCGGACCATCATGGTGGACTGCGACGTCCTGCAGGCGGACGGGGGCACGCGGACCGCCTCGATCACGGGCGGATTCATTGCGCTTCACCTGGCCTTGCAGAAGGCCATGGAGCGAAACCTGTTGCGGGTACTGCCCATCAAGCATTTCGTCTCGGCGGTGAGCGTCGGCATCGTCCAGGGCCAGCCACGTCTCGACCTCAACTACCTGGAGGACTTCGCCGCGCAGACCGACATGAACTGCGTGCTGGCGGAGGACGGGCGATTCATCGAGATCCAGGGCACGGCCGAGCAGGAGCCCTTCAAGCAAGAAGAGATGGACCAGATGCTCAAACTCGCCATCAAGGGTGCGGCCGAGCTGGTCGAGGCGCAGAAGAAGGCGCTGAAGCTGCCCTGAACCGGCTGCTGCTCGCCACCTCGAACGAGGGCAAGCTCGACGAAATCCGTTCGATCCTCGCCGACCTGCCGATGGAGTTGCTGACGCCGGCGGAGGCCGGCATCGCCCTCGAAGTCGAAGAGGACGGCGCCTCCTACCTGGAAAACGCGCGCAAGAAGGCCGATGTCGGGTTGCGGCTGAGCGGACTGCCGACGCTGGCCGACGATTCGGGGCTGGAGGTCCCGCAGCTTGGTGGCAAACCGGGAATCCACTCGGCGCGCTTCGCCGGTCCCGAACACAAGGGTGATGGCCCGGCACTGGTGCAGGCCTTATTGCGGATGCTGGGGCCGGCAGCGCACGAGTCGCCGCCGGCGACCTTCCATTGCGTCGCGGTGCTTGCCTTGCCGGATGGCCGGAGCTTCGAAGGCGAAGGCATCCTGAGCGGAACCATCGCCGCCGAGCCGCGCGGCACCGGCGGCTTCGGCTTCGATCCAATCTTTAAGCTGCCGGATGGCCGGATCCTCGCCGAGCTGTCGCTGGAGGAGAAGAACATGCTGAGCCATCGCGCCCGCGCGCTCAACGCGCTCGAGGTGCATGGCGCGTTCGACGCGGCTCTGTTGTCGGAGCGATCCGCGTGACGTGCTGAGAGCCTCCTTTCTATATCTATCCCGCCGGCGCGGGCTGCAGCGACTCGTGACACGCGGGCGCATCACCAGCTCGCTCGCCTACCGCTTCGTCGCCGGTGACCGGCTCGATGACGCCGTCCGGGTGGTGGCCGAGGTCAACCGTCGCGGCTGGTCAGCGAGCCTGGACCACCTCGGCGAGAACGTCACCGAAGAGAAGGCGGCGCGCAGCGCGGCCGATGATTACCTGGCGGCTTTCGAGCGGATTGCTGCCGAGAAACTCGATGCCAACGTCTCGGTGAAGCTCACCCAGCTCGGGCTCGACATTGCGCCCGAGCTCTGCCAGGAACTGCTGACCAGGGTGCTGCAGCGAGCCCAGCAGCTCGATAACTTCGTCCGCATCGACATGGAGGGCTCGCCCTACACGCAGCGCACCCTCGACCTGGTGCTCGGCCTGCACCAGCGCTTCCCCAACTGCGGGGTCGTCCTGCAGAGCTATCTCTACCGAACGCCCGATGACGTGGTGCGGGCCAATGCGGCGAAGGTGCGAGTCCGGCTGGTCAAGGGGGCCTACGACGAGGCGCCGACCGTCGCCTTCGCGAAAAAGGCCGACGTCGATGCCAAATACGAGGCCGAGATGCAAACGTTATTGCTCAACGGCGTGTACCCGGCGATCGCGACCCACGACGACCGCTTGATCGAGGCGACCAAACGCTTCGCGCGCGAGCGCGAGATCACCCCGGACCGCTTCGAGTTCCAGATGCTGTATGGGATTCGGCGCGATTTGCAAGACCGGCTGCTGCGCGAAGGCTACCGCGTCCGAATCTACGTGCCCTATGGGACGGAGTGGTATCCATACCTGATGCGCCGCCTGGCGGAGCGACCGGCCAACTTACTCTTTATCGTCCGCAGCCTGATCCGGGAGCGCCGCGCCGCCTGACTCGGGGGGCTCGGGCTCTCCGGCCCGGGTCGCAAACTCCACCTTGGCCTGCGGTGGCGGAGGCACTCGATGCCCGAAGATGCCGCCAAACCACATCAGGAAGCCAAACGCGACCCCACGGAACTCGCTCGTCCGCCAGCCGTCGCTGTAGCGGTAGCGCTCGAACCAGCGGAAGGCGAGGAAGGCCACCACGCTGATGGCGGCGATGGCGACGAGCACCGGGA
>VBIS01000028.1 GCA_005880605.1 Chloroflexota bacterium | reverse complement strand
GCTTTTCGAAACGGTCGACGTTCATGATGAAGACCGTCGCGCCCCCGACCTGCACCTCGACTGGATAGGGGACGAAGAAGTCGCCGGGCTCGACCAGTGGCGGCATCGGGTTCATGAACTCGCTGCGCGTTCGGCAGTTTTCCTTGATCAGGCCGAGGACCTCCTCGATGCGATCGTCTTCGATCCCCGACATGAGCGTCACGTTCTTGTGCTGCAGGAAGCCACCGGAACTGACGAAGCGGGTCACCGAGATGCCGCGGTCGTTGAGGGCGTCCATGGTCGCCGAGGCATCCTCACTGTGCACCACCGCAATCAGCAACTTCATGCGGATCGCCGCTCCGCCGGGCGGATGCCGGCGGTGCGCAGCGCCTCGAGCACCAGCTCCAGAATGCGGGACGCCACTACGTCAGCATCGCGCGAGGCGTCGACCTGGCGCCAGCGATGCGGTTCGCGCGCCGCCATCTCGTGATAGCCGGCGTAGACGCGTTGATGGAACGCGATCGTCTCCCGGTCCAGCCGGTCCTTCGCCTGGCGCGGAATGCGGGCCAGCCCGGCCTCGACTGGCAGGTCGAGCAGGAGCGTCAGGTCGGGCGTTAGCCCAGCGGTCGCGTCCGCCTGAAGGCGCCGCATGGTCTCGAGCTCGATGCCGCGCCCATATCCCTGGTAGGCGAGGGTCGAATCGCTGTACCGATCGCAGAGGACGAGCTCACCACGCTGGAGACGCGGCCGGATGACCTCATCCACCAGCTGGGCGCGGGCGGCGGTGAAGAGCAAGGCCTCAGACCAGGCCGACAGCGGGCCCGCCTGGGGACCGAGGAGGATCGGCCGGATCATCTCGCCGGCACGGGTGCCGCCGGGTTCACGGGTGGTCCAGACGGCGTGGCCCTGCTCTGCAAGCGAGGCGGCCAGGCGATGAATCTGGGTCGACTTGCCGCTTCCTTCGGGCCCCTCGAAGCTGACGAAGAACCCGCCTCGCTTCCCCGCGGTTTCCATTTCGCGCTGAACTATACGAGGTTCAGTCGGCGCTGGTATAGATGCGCAACCGGCGGTTCGGCTCTTTGCCGGTGCTGCGCGCCGTCAGCTCGTGCCGCTCCACCAGTTGATGCTGCAAGCGGCGGACGTACGCGTTCTGCGGCGAGAGCTCCACCATCGAGCTGGTCGCCTTCGCCCGGCTGATACCCTCGAGCGTTTCCTGCAGCGCGGACTCGGTCGGGTCGGGTGTCTCCAGTTGATAGACGCGGCTCAGCGCGTTCTTGATCTGGGTGATCGTATTACTCTTGAGCACCTGGATCGGGATGCCGTCGGCCTCCGCCTCCTTGAGGGGCGAATCTTTGCGGCGGTAGTAATTCTTGAGGGTGACGATCAGGTCCGCTTCCTCGATGTGGTTCTGGATGCGGATCGGTACCTTGAGTTCGGTGATCGCCTGTTCCAGGTAATTGCGACTCACGCCGTAGGGAAAGACGGACACGGTTTCGTGGAGGCCGCGCGAGCGCGGCGCCTCCAGCGGCTCGCGGACAGCGGCGGTCCGCATCGGCGCGGTCTCGGCAATTCGGGCCACGATGGCGCCGTCGGCCCCTCGGATCCGCATCTGCGGCGGCTTGAGCGTGCCGCGCAGCGCCGCGTCGACCACCTCGGCGAGTGGCTGATGGATGGCGAGTCGATCGCGGTCGTGAATCTCGACCAGCACATCGAAGGTCGGCGGCGACTTGCGCTCGAGCACGGACTTCTGCGTGCCCCGGCGGCGCGCCTCCTCGTCCGAGAGCGTGACCGTCTGGATGCCGCCCAGCAGGTCGTTGAGCGTGGGATTGACGAGCAGGTTCTCCAGTGAATTGCCGTGAGCGGTGGCCACCAGCTGCACGCCGCGCTCGGCGATGGTGCGCGCTGCGCCCGCTTCCGGCTCGGTGCCGATCTCATCGATGACGATTACCTGGGGCATGTGGTTCTCGACCGCCTCGATCATCACGGCATGCTGCAGCGCAGGCGTGCGCACCTGCATGCGCCGCGAGCGGCCGATCCCCGGGTGCGGAATGTCGCCGTCGCCCCCGATCTCATTGGAGGTGTCGACGATGATCACCCGCTTCTTCATCTCATCGGCCAGCACGCGGGCGCACTCGCGCAGCATCGTCGTCTTGCCGATGCCCGGGCGACCCAGCAGCAGGATGCTCTTTCCGCCGATGACCATGTCCTTGATGATGTCGATCGTGCCGGTGATGGCCCGGCCGACGCGGCAGGTGACGCCCACGATCTGGCCGCCGCGATTGCGAATCACCGAGATGCGATGAAGCGTGCGCTCGATGCCTGCCCGGTTGTCGTCACCGAACGATCCGACCCTGCTCGAGACGAACTCGAGGTCTTCCGACGTGACCGGCGTCTCGTCGAGGATCACCTCGTGGTCGGGAAAACGAGCCTCCGGCTCCCGGCCCAGGTCGAGGACGACCTCGAGCAGCAAGCCCTGGTGATCGAGGCGCTTGACCGCCCGGTTGATATGCGGGGGCAGCGCCTGGAAGAGCAGGTCGAGCTCAGCCGGGTCGGCATCGGTGAGGCCGTTATTCGATCGCCGTAGTTCTTGCATTGCTTTAGCCATACTGCGGCACCAGCCGCTTGTCCTTGATTCTTACCCGCATTCGGGCGCGAACCTTCAAGGGGAGCTCCCGGACCATCAGGGCCTGGGAGGCGATAACCTCGAAACCCTCGCGCTGGAGCAATTGGATGCCGATCTCATCGTAGTGCCGCAGGCTGCACCAGACGGGCCCTGGCTGGCGCTGCGCAACGTACGCGAGGGATCGCTGGACCAGGCTGGGCCACAACTCC
Organism: Chloroflexota bacterium; assembly: GCA_005880605.1. GTDB lineage: Bacteria > Chloroflexota > Dormibacteria > CF-121 > CF-121 > CF-13. The sequence continues at coordinate 32,003 of VBIS01000028.1, read as the reverse complement.
GCCGGCTCGGAGGCCGCCATCAGCCCGAGCGAATGGGGCCGGCCTCCCCCACCCGGGACCAGGCTCATCCAGCCCACCACCTGCATTCGCTCGATGACGAAGCGCGGCTGGCCCGCGCGGCGTGGGATCCGGGCGCTCCACGACCCCGGCTGGAAGCTCCGACGCCACTCGGCGAAGTTCGACGCCTCCACCGCCGCCACGCTCTTGGGCGTGGTCGCCACATAAAGAAGGTAGAGGCCAAGTTCGTCGTCGCGGCGCATCGGCCGCCATCCCCCGACGGTTGGAGCCGGCCGGGCGGTCACCGACTCGGTGAGCAGGGCATGCTCGGTGGCGTAGGCGGTAAAGCCGCGGGCGCGAAACAGATCGACGACGGGGTCGTCGACCGGCACCCGCACGATGAACTTCGTCACACCGTGGTTCAGGCCCTCATTGAAGAGGTGGTCGAGCAGCGCCGTGCCGTCCTGCACGCGATCGAGATCGGGGGTCAGGCACAGATTGAGGATCTGCCAGACCCCCGGTCCGAGCGCCGCCGTTTCGGCCTGGATGAAGCCTTCGATGGTCCGCCGCTTGGCGTCCTCCATGACGTAGACATGGTCCGCCGCCGAGGTGATGGGGATGATGCTGGCGAAGGCGCTGTTGAGCAGGAACCACAGGCGGGTCGATGCGAACTGGCGCTTCAGCGGCGAGCGTTCCGCCTCCCGCACCTGCTGCCGGTAGAGCGCCTCGATCGCTCCCAGGTCCTTCAGCTGGGCGGGTCGGACCTGCAGCGTCACCGCTTCTCCCCGTTGAAGGTCAGAAAGTACTGGTGCCATCGCCGGTCCGGCGTCAACTCTGGATGGAAGGCGAGCGCCAGCCGGTTGCCTTGCCTGACGGCCACCACCTGATCGCCGTGGCGCGCCAGCTCCTCGACGCTGTCGCCGTGCTGGACCAGTTGCGGAGCGCGGATAAAAACCGCAGGTCCCACGCCGCCGATGGCGTGGGACTCGACCTCGGCCTCGAAGCTATCGATCTGCCGGCCATAGGCGTTGCGCCTCACCCCGATGTCCATCAGCTGCAGCGGTTCCTGGTCCACCCGGCCGTCCGTGACGTCCCGGGCCATCAGGATCATCCCGGCGCAGGTTCCCATCACCGGCATGCCGGCGGCGACCCGACGCTGGATCGAGTCGCGCAAGGCGGGTTCCATCAATCGAGCCATCGTGGTACTTTCTCCGCCGGGCAGGATGAGGGCGTCGACGTTTTCAAGATCAGTCGCGAGCCGGACCGGCACGCCTTCGACCTCGGTGGCCCGCAGCGCCGCCAGGTGTTCCCGAAAATCCCCCTGCAGCGCGAGGACGCCGACGCGGCGTCTGGTACTCACCAGCCTCTGCTGGCGAGCAGCTCCTCCTGCGGAATCGTCCCGATCTCCAGCCCGCGCATAGCTTTGCCGAGGCTCTTAGATGCGTCGGCCAGAATATCCGGCCGGTCGAAGTACGTGGTCGCCGCCACGATGGCCTTGGCGCGGGCGGATGGATTCTCCGCCTTGAAGATGCCCGACCCGACGAAGATGCCGTCACACCCGAGCTGCATCATCAGCGCCGCGTCGGCGGGGGTCGCGATTCCCCCGGCGGCGAAGTTGACGACCGGCAGCCGGCCCAGGCGCGCCGTCTCCTCGAGCAGGTCGCTGGGGGCGCCGATGCGCTTGGCTTCCACCACGAGCTCTTCAGGACCCATACCGTGCAGCTTGCGGATGCCGCCGGTCACGGCGCGCATGTGGCGCACGGCTTCGACCACGTTGCCGGTGCCGGCCTCACCCTTGGTGCGGATCATGGCCGCCCCTTCGGTGATCCGGCGCAGCGCCTCACCCAGGTCGCGGCAGCCGCAGACGAAGGGGACCTTGAAGGGGTGCTTATTGATGTGGTGCTCCTCATCGGCCGGGGTGAGCACTTCGCTCTCGTCGATGTAGTCGACACCCAGCGATTCCAGGATCTGGGCCTCGACGAAGTGCCCGATGCGGCACTTCGCCATCACCGGGATGGTGACGGCGTCGATGATGGCGGTGATCAACCCCGGGTCGCTCATCCGGGCCACGCCGCCTTCCCGACGGATGTCGGCCGGCACCCGCTCGAGCGCCATGACGGCGACCGCGCCGGCGTCCTCGGCGATCTTCGCCTGCTCGGCGGTGACGACGTCCATGATGACGCCGCCCTTGAGCATCTCGGCCAGCCCGGCTTTGACCTTCCAGGTGCCGCGCCGGTCGTTCAACGGGGGTGTTCCCTCGGCCACGATCCCATTTTACTGCGCCCTTTAGGCAATTCCGTCCCGGCGCGCCGATAGAATGCATCCCGCAATGCCCCGGCGCACCCGACGGCAGTCGGTGGTCGCCGTGGTCGTCGCGGTGGCCCTGGGCCTACCGGCCCTGTTTGGCATCGCCGTCGCCGTCGGCTTCGTCATCACTCCCTCCGTCGACGACATGCCCCATCGGGTCGAGGCGATCCTCGCCAAGCACGGTGGGACCCGGGTCGCCCTCAATGACGTCCCCGACCAATTGAGCGAGGCGCTGATCGCCATCGAGGACGAGCGCTTCTACCAGCATCGAGGCATCGACACCCAGGGATTGGTGCGCGCCACGCTGACCGACCTGTATCACCATCGGGCGCTCGAAGGCGGCAGCACCCTGACGCAGCAGCTGATCAAGGTGCTGTACATGAACAATGATGACGACGGCTGGCGGAAGCCGGAGAACCTGGTGCTGGCCTTGAAGCTGGAGTCGAAGTTCAGCAAGCACACGATCCTGGAGAACTATTTGAACGCCGTCTACTACGGGCACGGCGCCTATGGGATCGGGCAGGCGTCAACCGTCTATTTCCACCGGGCGCCGGCAACGCTCGACCTGGCGCGCGCCTCCATGCTGGCCGGCCTCCCCCAGTCGCCCTCCTACTACGACCTCTATCGAAACCCGTGTTCCGCCCGGGCGCGCCAGTTCAACGTGCTGGCCCAAATGGTGCACGTCGGGTACATCCGAGAGGACCAAGCCGCCACCGCGTATTCGGAGCCGATCGGCTTCCCCTGCTGATCCCCCAGTTGCGCCGGGGCGCATCATGGAGGCGTGGCGTTGGATCTCGTTCTGCTGGGGCCACCGGGATCTGGCAAAGGGACCCAGGCGGCGATGCTATCCGAGAAGTACGGGATCCCGGCGATCGCGACCGGGGACATCCTGCGGGCCCAGGTGGCGAGCGGGACCCCGCTGGGAAAGCGGGTCAGGGCCTACCTCGACCGCGGCGAGCTGGTGCCGGACGGCCTGGTGGTCGACCTGATCCAGCACCGGCTCCTGGACCCTGATACCCAGCAGGGCTTCATCCTCGATGGGTTCCCCCGGACCGTTCCCCAGGCGCAGGCGCTGGACAGCATGCTGACGGCGCTCGACCGGCCCCTGGATGCCGTCCTCTATTTGCAGCTCGACCCGCAGGCGGTCAAGGAGCGCCTCGGCCAGCGCCACCGCAGCGACGACCTCGAGGGGATCGTCGACCATCGCCTGGACGTCTTCCTCGACCGGACCGCCCCCCTGATCAGGTACTACAACGATCAGGGCAAGCTCAAGGTGATCGATGGGGCACGGCCTCCCGAGGTAGTTGCGGCCAGTATCGAGGACGTCATCCGGTCGCTTTCGTTTGGCGGTGCCGGTTTTGGGCATAAACCTAAGGTCTCGCAGGTTGTTCCTGACGAGAACACTAAGGAGAAGTAGAAGCAATGCCTGAACTTAAAACTGAATTCATCCCCCTGCTGCCGCTCAACAACGCGGTGGTACTACCCGGTATGGTCGTCACCATCCCCGTCGAGCGCGAGGAGGCGGGGGCCGCCATCGCCGCCGCGCGAGAGGGCGACGGCCTGGTCCTGCTCGTTCCTCGGGTCGAAGGCAAGTACGCCAGCATCGGCACGGTCGCCAAGATCGAGGATTCCCGGAAGCTGCCTAACGGCGTCGAGGTCGCCATCCTGCAGGGGCTGCATCGTGCCTCGGTCGGCAGCGCCGCCGCGGGCACCGGCCCGGCCCTGCGGGTGCTCGCCCAGCCGGCGCAGGAGGTCAACCCGCTGACGGAGACGTCGCACGTCCTCGCCCGCGAGTACAAGGCCTTGATTGAGAACCTGCTGGAGCTTCGCGATCAGAGCGAGGTGTTCCAGATGGTCAGGAACATCGACCGCCCCGCCCAGCTGTCCGACCTGGCGGGTTATTCGCCCGACCTTTCCCTCGAGAAGAAGGTAGAGATCCTCGAGACGCTCGACGTCGAGCAGCGGCTGAAGAAGCTGATCGCCTGGACGCGCGACACTCTCGCCGACGCATCGTTGAAGAACAAGATCCGCAGCGATGTCGCGGAGGGGATGGAGAAGCGCCAGCGCGAGTTCCTCCTGCGGCAGCAGATGGACGCCATCAAGAAGGAGCTCGGCGAGGGCGACTCGGACGTCGCCGCCGACTACCGCAAGAAGATCGACGAGGCAGGCATGCCTGAAGCCGTCCGCAAAGAGGTTGAGCGCGAGCTCGACCGCCTGGAACGGACCAGTGACCAGAACCCAGAGGCCGGATGGATCCGCAACTACCTGGACTGGATGCTCGACATGCCCTGGAACAAGCGCACCCCCGACCAGTTCGACGTCGCCGAGGCACGGCGTGTCCTCGACGATGACCACACCGGTCTGGACGACGTCAAGGATCGCATCATCGAGTTCCTCGCCGTTCGCAAGCGGCGTGATTCCCGCGGGCTGGCGCTGGCCGGCGGCCGCGGCTCGGGCGCGATCATCACGCTCGTGGGGCCGCCCGGCGTGGGCAAGACCTCACTCGGGGAGTCGGTCGCACGGGCCCTCGGCCGCAAGTTCACTCGGATCTCGCTCGGCGGCATCCATGATGAAGCCGAAATCCGTGGTCATCGGCGCACCTATGTCGGCGCGCTGCCCGGACGGATCGCGCGCGCGCTCAAAGAGGCGGGCACGAAAAACCCGGTGATCATGCTCGACGAGATCGACAAGGTCGGCAGCGATTATCGAGGTGACCCCTCGTCGGCACTGCTCGAAGTCCTCGACCCGGCGCAGAACCATTCGTTCCGCGACCACTACCTGGAAGTCGACCTCGACCTCTCGGAAGTCCTGTTCATCCCGACGGCCAACGTCGCCGACACCATCCCCGGGCCGCTGCTCGACCGGATGGAAATCATCCGGCTGGATGGCTACACGGAAGAGGAGAAGCTCGCGATCGGGCGGGATCACCTACTTGGTCGCCAGCTGAACCGCAACGGGCTCACGGCCGAAGAGGTGGTCGTCAGCGATGACGCCATCCGGCGCATCATCGTCGAGCACACACGTGAAGCCGGCGTGCGTAACCTGGAGCGCGAGCTCGGGCGGTTGCTCCGCAAGGTCGCGACCCAGATCGAAGCCGGTAAGGTGACGGCGCCGATTCAGGTGCAGGGCGACGATGTGACGAAGTACCTTGGCCGGGCGAAGTTCCATGAAGAAGTCGCCGAGCGGACCTCCGTGCCCGGGGTCGCGACCGGCCTGGCCGTGACCGGCATCGGCGGCGAGGTGCTCTTCCTCGAGGCCGCCGCCATGGATGGCCAGAAGGGGCTCACCCTGACCGGTCAGCTGGGCGACGTCATGAAGGAATCGGCGCAGATCGGACTGTCCTACGTGCGCTCGCACGCGACCGAGCTGGGCATCGCGCCCGGCTTCGAGGAGAAGGCGATCCACGTCCACGTCCCGGCTGGCGCCGTTCCCAAGGACGGGCCGTCAGCGGGCGTCACGATGGTGACGGCGCTGGTCAGCCTGTTCAGCGGGCGACCGGTGCGACCGACGGTCGGCATGACCGGCGAGGTCACGCTGCAGGGCAAGGTGCTGCCAATCGGCGGCGTCAAGCAGAAGCTGTTGGCCGCGCACCGCGCCGGGCTGACCGAAGTCATCCTGCCGTATCGAAACGAGGCGGACCTGGATGACCTCCCGCAGAGCGTCCGGGATGCGATGACGATCCACCTCGCCAAGGACGTCCGCCAGGTGCTCGACTGGGCCCTGGAACCGAAGAGCGAGCCGCTGACGAAGGCCGCCTAAGCAGATTCTGATGAGCCGGGCCTTTGTCAAGGACGGCGATTCGGCGACGAGCGGATCCCTGGTAGATCGCTTCTACCAGGGATTGCTCGGGCTGAGCGATCCGGCGAGGGCCCTCATCAGCAAGCGGCAGCAGCAGGCCTGGAGCGCGTCGCAGCCGAAGGTTGAAGCCGCCCGTCGCCAAGCGTTAGCGGCACTCGGCGGTGATTCCTACCGTCAAATCTTCGATGCCGCCGCCGAGCGCGCAGGAGATCCACCACAGAGTCCGACATGGTGGGCCGTCGGCGATGCGGCAACCGCCATCGCCGCGCGTCGCCGCTTGGATGCGGAGCAGTTTGGACTCCTGGTCGGACCGCTTGGGGTCGCCCTTCCCTGGCTGAAGGAGGCCGCCAGCCAGAGCTGACTACTCGCCGGAAGCCGCCCGAGCGAATCCGGCGAACAAACGTTGAACCCAGGGCAGGTCATCGATCTCCTCGGGATGCCACTGCACCGCGATCAGGAAGCGCCGATCGCGTGACTCGAGCGCTTCGATCACGCCATCGTCGGACGTCCCGGTCGTGGTTAGCGGCGCGGCAATGTCTTTGACGGCCTGGTGATGAAGGCTGTTGACCTCGATGCTGGTTTCGTCGATCAGCTGCGCTAGCCGCGAGCCGGGGTCGAGGCGCACCCGATGCAGCAGCGCGTTGCGTGCTCGGCCATCCGCGTCCGAATGCTCGACCGTCGTAACCCTCTGGTGGCGGAGATCCTGGTAAAGGCTGCCACCAAGGGCGACGTTGAGAAGTTGCTGCCCGCGGCAGATGCCGAGCGTGGGCAGGTCGTCGGCAAACGCCCAGCGTGCGAGAGTCAGCTCGGTCCGGTCACGCGGCGGCTCGACGACATTGAGGTTGTCGATCGGCGCTTCGCCGTACTCTTCGGGCGCGACGTCGGCGCCGCCGGGGAAGACGATCCCATCGAGTCGCTCGTAGATGGCCCGCAGCCGATCGTCGTCTTCGAAGATCGGGATGAGGATGGGAGCGCAGCCGGCGGCCGTAAGCGCTCGTACATAACTCTGGTTGATCCCGAAGCGGGGCGGCTTGGGACCCGGCGGGATCGCTAGCGTGGGCAGACCGACGAGCGGGTAGCGGCTCAACTGGTGAAGGTAAATGCTTTGAGGTGAAGCGCCGGGACCCGCGAGGCGCCGATGAACTCTCCGATCTGCAGCTTGGTTGTCTTGCCGGCGGCGAGCGTTCCGTTCAGGGCCTCCAGCATGCTCTGGGTGAAGCGAAGATCCTTGACCGGTCGGGTGATCTTGCCGTTTTCGATCAGGAACGTACCATCACGGGTCATCCCGGTGATGATCGAGAGCTTGGGGTGCACGATCCGCACGTACCAGAAGCGGGTGACCCAGATGCCGCGTTTGATCCCTGAGATGAGATCGGGCTTCGCGACCGAGCCCGGTTGCATGAAGAGGTTGACGGCGTAGGGGCCTTCCGTGTTCGGCGCCGGCAGGCCATGGCCCGTCGACCGGCGGCCTTCTTTGGCGGCCGTCATCATGTCGTAGACGACAGCGGTGGCGACGCCCTTGTTGATCAGGTCGACTCGTTGCTTGGGCACACCTTCGAAGTCGAAGGGCGCCGGGAGGCCCGAAGCATCGAGACCGTCATCCCAGATGGTGACCTGCTCGCCGGTGATGCGCTCTCCCAGCCGCATGAAGCTGCGATCCTCTTCCACGGCGAGCGCGCTGAACCCGGTATAGCTCATGAACTCCAGCATCTCGGCGACGGCGTATTCCTCGAGCACGACCTCGTAGACCCCTGGCTCGATGGGCTGCGCATTCTGGTTGCGCTGCGTCTTGTCGATGACCTCGTTGGCCAGCTCGTCCTTGTCCAGCTCCCGGACGTCGACGGCGCCCCGATCGGCGTAGCCCGAACCTGCCTCACCCATGACGACTGAGTTGATGGTGGCCTCGGTCGATCGATGGTAGTGATAGACGCCGAGTGAGTTGGCGATGGCCAGCTGCTCGGCCCCGGTACTGAAAGCCCCGAATGCCTGGAGTCCGGCCCGTTTCGCTTTCGCGCAGATGGTCTCGACGAAGTCGGCGCGCTCCTCCGGCGTCGCCGCCGCGGTCGCGTCGGACCAGGCCTCGACCGGCTTGCTTTTCGCCGGCCCGGGCATGGGAACGACCTCCCCCTCCGGTTGCAGGTCGGCAATGGCGATGGCTCGCTTGAGGACATCGGTGGCGGCCGCCTCGTTCATCTGGTTGATGGTCGCCACCCCGGTCTTACCATCCTTGACCACCCGCACCCGCACGCTCACGTCTCGCTCGGCCACGTTCTGGTGGATGCCGTTGTTGGCGAAGCGGGTGAGCGCACTGTCCCACTCCGTGACCATAACCTCGGTCTGCGCCGCGCGCGACGCCTGCAGCAACCGGTCGATGAACTCCTTGACTTCGGCCTCCTCGGTGAGGCGCGCCGCCTTCATGCTCTTCATTTCAGGATGCCAACCTTGACGTGCTGGAAGCGCGCCGGCGCCGCACCGTGCGCGACGTGAGCCGTCTGTGGCGGCTGTCCTTTGCCGCAGTTGGCCAGGCCCCAGACTTTCCATTCGCTACGGCCGGCGACCGCGTCGCAGGAGTTCCAGAACTCGGGCGTGATGCCGGCGTAGGTCGCGTTCTTGAGCAACCGGCCACGCTTGCCGTTGACGATCTCGTAGGCCAGCTGGGTGCCGAACTGGAAGTTGAGGCGCTTGTCGTCGATGCTCCAGCTGCGGTTGGTCTCCATGTAGACACCGTCTTTGGTTTCCGCGATCATCTGCTCCAGCGACGAGTCACCCGGCTGCAGGTTGACGTTGGTCATCCGGATCAATGGAATGCGGTTCCAACCATCCGCGCGCATCGTGCCGTTACTCTGCTGCCCCAGGACGCTGGCGGTTTCACGGGAGGTGAGGTAGCCGACGAAGAGCCCTTCCTTGATCAGGAACGATTGCTGGGCGGGCACGCCCTCGTCGTCCCAACCGAAGGTGCCGAGGCCGGTGGGGGTGAGGGCATCCGCGGTGATCGTCACCTGCGGCGAGCCGTACTGGAGGTGATTCAGTTTGTCGGGCGTCATGAAGCTGGTCCCCGCATAGGCCGCCTCCATGCCGAAGACGCGATCGAGCTCGGTGGGATGACCGCATGACTCATGGATCTGCAGCGCCGTCTGGCTGGCATCGAGAATGAGCGTCTTGACCCCGCTCGGACACTGGGGCGCGCTCAGCAGCGCCACGGACTCTTCTGCGATCCGGCCGCCGTGACGGTCGAGCTGCATCGCGGTGATGTACTCGTAGCCGCCGGAGCCCTGGTGGCGGCCAAAGGAGTTCGGATAGGAGCGGTTCTGCACCTCGTCCGGTGAGGTGGCGGTCGCCTCGATGCCGGCGCCGCTCTCGAACAGCTCCTGCTCGATGAAGGCGCCCTCGGTCGAGGCGAACAGCTTGCGCTGCCGAAGGAATTCCATCGATCCCTCGCGAATGCCCACGCCCTTGACCGCACCCATGGCCGCATCGGCCCGCAGCAGCAGGTCGACCTTTTCGCTGAGCGGCACGCTGAATGGGTCACGCTCGAGCGGCGTCCGGTAGCGACCGCGCGAGGTCACGGGCGGCCCCAGGTCGACCGGCACCGAGCGGACACGAGCACTCGCCCGCGCGATCCGGATGGCGCGATCGACGACTTCGTCGATTTCGTTTTTATTTAGCCGAGCGCTGCCGGCAAAGCCCCAGGCGCCATCCACCAGGACGCGCACGCCAAACCCCTCGCTGGCATCGTCGGACACCGCGGCCAGCTGCCCATTCTTGACGACGATGTCCTGCTGCACGTGTTCATCGAGGCGAACGTCGGCATAGCCCGCACCCTTCACCTGGGCGGCGTTGAGCGCCGCTTCAGCCAAATCCTTCATGGGACAAGACTAGCGACTGCGATGGTTACGCGAAGTGGCAGGCGGCCCAGTGGCCGGCGGCCTTGGACTCGAGCGGCGGCTCATGGCGGTTTGGCGATGGCACCGCCGAGAGGAGCGCCTGGGTGTAAGGATGTTGCGGACTCCGATAGAGGTCCTCGCTGTCCGCCAGCTCGACGATCTTTCCCAGGTACATGACGGCGACGCGGTCGCTGACGTGCTGCACCACGCCCAGGTTGTGCGAGATGAAGAGGTAGGTCAGGCCGAACTCGGCTTTCAGCTCAGCCATCAGGTTGAGCACCTGCGATTGAATCGACACATCGAGCGCGGACACCGGTTCGTCGGCGACCACGAACTTGGGCCGGAGCACCAGCGCCCGCGCCAGGCCGATCCGCTGCCGCTGCCCGCCGCTGAACTCGTGGGGATAGCGATTGACGTAGAAGCGGCGAAGCCCGACTTTCTCCAGGATTTCGGCCACCGCCTCTTCGCGCTGGCGCCGGTTCTTCATCCCGTGGTTGCTCAGTCCCTCGCCCACGATCTCGCTGATCGGCAGGCGCGGGTCGAGCGACGCGTAGGGGTCTTGAAAGACGATTTGCATCTCGGCGCGGGCGGCCTTGAGCTCGCGCGGCCGCATCGCGAGCACATCCCGGCCGTCGAACTTGATCTGCCCCCGCGTGGGCTCGATCAGCCGCAGCAGCAGGCGACCGGTCGTGGTTTTGCCGCAGCCGCTTTCGCCCACCAACCCGAGCACCTCGCCCGCCTTGATGCTGAACGAGATGCCGTCGACCGCCTTGACATCAGCGACCTTACGCTGGAAGAACCCACCGTGGACCGGGAAATACTTGACGAGGTCGGAGACTTCCAGCAGCGCGCTCATCGCGCCGGCCGCGCCCGGCCGGCATCGGGGGTCGCGGCAGGTTCGGCCTGGTCGCCGTACAAGTAGCAGGCCACCTCGTGGCCGCCGCCCTGGTCCATGCGCGCCGGAAACGCGGTCGGACAGCGCTCAAACGCCCGCGGGCAGCGAGGGGCGAAGGTACAGCCCGGGGGCAGGTTCAGTGGATGTGGGACGGTCCCGGTGATGGCCGTCAGCGGCCGGCCACGCGCCGCCAGGCTCGGAATCGAGGCGAGCAGACCCTGGGTGTACGGGTGACGGGGACTATCGAAGACCTGGTCGGCACTGCCGTGCTCGACGACCTTGCCGGCGTACATCACCGCGACCTCGTCAGCCATCTCGGCGACGACGCCGAGGTCGTGGGTGATGAGGATGATTGCCATCCGGTTACGCCGCTGCAGTTCCCGCATCAGCTCGAGGATCTGCGCCTGGATGGTGACGTCGAGGGCGGTGGTCGGCTCATCGGCGATCAACACCGCGGGGTTGCAGGCGAGCGCCATCGCGATCATCACCCGCTGGCGCATCCCGCCGCTCATCTGGTGGGGATAGTCGCGGACCCGCTTGCCCGCATCCGCAATCCCGACCAGTTCGAACATCTCGAGCACACGATCGCGTACCTGGCGCTCCGTGAGGTCGAGATGCTGCCGGATCGCCTCACCCACCTGGTCACCCACGGTAAAGACCGGGTTCAGCGACGTCATCGGCTCCTGGAAGATCATCGAGACCGCGTTGCCGCGGAGTTCGCGCATTTCGTCCTCACCGGCTTGTACGAGGTCGCGCCCTCCTAACAGAATGCGGCCGCCTACGATGTGTCCGGTTCTCGGCAGGAGGCGCATGATGGACAGCGCCGTCACCGTCTTGCCGCATCCGGATTCACCAACCACCCCCAGCGTGCGCCCCGGCCGCACCTGGAGGTCGATGCCATCCACCGCCTTGACCATCCCATCGCCGGTGGCAAAGTAGGTCCGCAGCTGCTCCAACCGGAGCACCGGCGCGGCATCGGCAGAACCGGTAACCATCAGCGCTCGAAGGACCGAGGGTCGAAGGCATCCCGCAGCCCGTCGCCAACGAAGTTCACGCAGAGCACGGCGATCAGGATCATCAAGCCCGGGAACAGCGCAGCGAACGGCGCGTAGGGCGCGTCATAGATGAAGGCGTTGGCGTTGAAGAGCATGCCGCCCCAGGAGGCGATCGGCGGACCCAACCCGTAGCCGAGGAAGCTGAGCGCGCTCTCGAGGATGATGGCAAAGCCGATGGTCAGGGTGGCTGCCACCATGATCGGGCCCAGAGCATTGGGGAGGACGTGGCGTGCAAGGATCTTCAAGTTACCCGAGCCGGTGGCCCGGGCAGCCTCGACGAACTCCTTTTCGCGGATCGAGAGGACGACCGAGCGGATGATGCGAGCGGTGTAGGGCCAGGAGGTCACTCCGATAGCGAGGATGATGACGGCCGGTGTGTGGCCCGCCTGGCGGAAGGAGGCGATGATCAGGATCAGGATGAAGATCTGCGGAATGGCGAGGACGGCGTCGGTGAAGCGCATCATGCTGTTGTCGGCCAGTCGTCCGAAGTAGCCGGCCAGCGCACCGATCAGACCGCCCAGAATAATCGTGACCAGCATCGCCAGTACGCCGACCGCGAGTGACACCTGGCCGCCCTCGAGGATGCGCTTGAAGAGATCGCGCCCCAGGTCGTCGGTGCCCATCACGTGCGGGAATGAGGGCGCGGCGTAGCGATTGAAGAGGTCGGGCTCGTCCCAACGCATGGGCAGCAGCAGCGGGCCAAGGTAACAGGCGACGGCCAGCAGCACGAGGACGCCGCCGGAGATCACCGCCAGGCGATGGCGAAGGAGCCGGCGCCACACCAGCTGGTAGTAGCCGATCTCCCGGGTGAGGTCGTAGTCAGGGACGAGCTGCCCGGCTCCCGGTGGCAGCTCCGACTGTTCGAGCGTGGGATTGATCATCGGTACTGGATCCGCGGATCGGCCCAACCGTAAGCCAGGTCCGCGATCAGGTTGCCGAGCACGACCAGGATCGCCAGGATGATCATGATGCCGAGCAGCACCTGGTAATCGCCCTTCCCCGCTGATTCCCAGAAGAGCCGCCCCATGCCGGGCCAGGTGAAGACCTGTTCGGTGATCAGCGCCCCCGCGAACAACTGGGGTACGTCCAGGCCCATCAGGGTGATGAGAGGCAGCAGCGAGTTGCGAAATCCGTGGCGCACCACCACCCGCAGCTGCGAGAGGCCCTTGGCGCGCGCGGTCCGGATGTAGTCCTGGCTCAGCACGTCGAGCATGCTGCTGCGCACGAAGCGGCTGTATTGCGCGATCGATTGGACCGCCAGCACGATCCCGGGCAGCACCAGGTGCCAGGCGAGGTTGATCGGATCGCCGAGGTTCAGATGGGCGAGGTTTCCCTCATGGCCCGAGTCCCACATGCCGTCGGTGGGAAAGAGGCGGAAGCCAAGGTGCTGGTAGGGCAGCACCGAGAGCAGGATGATCAGCATCAGCCCGAACCAGAACTGCGGCAGCGAGATGCCGATGAACGCGCCGGTCGTCAGGAAGTTATCGAGCCTCGAATATTGTTTCACCGCTGCCACGATCCCGATCGGGATGGCGATCAGGAGCGTGAAGATGTAGGAGGTGCCCATCAGCAGGACGGTGTTGGGCAGCCGCTCGGCAATCAGGCTGACCGTGCTCTGGTGGCTGAAATACGAAAACCCCAGGTCAAAGTGCAGCAGGTTGCGCATGTAGGTCAGGTACTGAACCAGGAAGGGGCGGTTGAACCCGTAGTAGTTCAGCAGTCGGGCCCGATCGGCGGCCGTCATCCTGGGGTTGCGCAACAGCAGGTCCCATGGCTTCTCCGGCAGAACCTGCAGGATGGCGAAGAGGACGAAGGAGATGACGAGCAGGAGCGGGATCGCCTGCAGGATGCGGCGAACGACGTATTTGGTCACGCCCCCACCCTAAGCCCCCACCCTGAATGTCTCAAAGGCTCGCCCGGCACTGAAGCGCCGCTCGCGTGGGCCGACGGGCCCGCTCGAGAGGGGGAGAAGAATTATTGGCTGATGTACCAATCGGCGGACTGGTTCATCCACCAGAACTCGTTGCCCTTGTAGCCGGCCAGCTTCTTGTTGTAAGCTTCGACGTCCACCGCCTGGTAGAGCGGAATCTCGGGAACGACGTCGGCCAGCCGCTTCTGGGCCACGATGTACTTGTCCTTGCGGTCGGACAGCTTGACCGACAAGCGGGCCTGATCGAGCGCCTGGTCGAGCTGCGGGTCGCTCATGAAGGTCGTGTTCTGCCCGACGCAGCCATTGGCGTCGGTTGGAATTTGCGAGCTGTGGTAGGCGGTGTAGGCGAGCGAATCGGGCTCCGCCGGGTAGCTGTAGTTGTTGGTGTACATCGCGAGGTCGAAGTTGTGGCTGTAGATGATCCCGCCGCTGGTGCAGGAGCCGAACATCCGGCTGGCCGGGACGTTGGCGAACGGCTTGATGACCTGGATCCCGATCCCCGCCAGGTCGGAGGCGATCACGACTTCCTGCTCCTCGCGCAGGGGCAAGGTGGTCGTGATCAGGTGCAACTGCACGCAGCGTCCCTGCGGGTCGGTACGAAATCCTTTGCAGGGGCCGGACGTCTGCATCGTGTAACCGGCGTCATTGAGCAACTTGTTGGCCGCCGAGACGTCGTAAGGGGTGTGCTTGGCATTCGGATCCAGGCACCAGGCGCCGGTCTGGATGCACATCCAGGCGTCGGGAGGCACCACCGTCCGCCCCAGGAGCAACGTGTCCACGATCCGCTGCCGGTCGATCGCCATCAGGATCGCCTTTCGCAGGGTGACGTCCTTCAGGAAGGTGTTGTGCAGGTTGATGTCGAGGTGCTCGGTGGCACTGTCCAGGATCGTGACCGTGGTGACGTCGCTTTGCTTGGAAAGCGATGGCAGCAACGACGGCCGGAGGTCGAGCGCCATGTCGACGGTGTTGGTGCGCAGCTCATTGAGCTCGGTGTTAGCGTCCGCGTCGAATTTCACCCGGATCTCGTTGAGGTAGGGCCGGCCACCACCACCCCACCAGTGGGGATTTCTCGCCAGCGTCAGGTGGTCTCCGGTCACCCATTCCTTGAACATGAAGGGCCCGGTGCCGACCATGACCTTGTCGAGCGTGTCGGAGCCGCTATAGCCGCCTGGAATGCTGACCGTGACTTTGTCGTGGGTGATATCGCCGGTCTTGGCCCAGACCTGCTGCAACAGATGGTCGGGCAGGACACCGTAGGGGCCGGTTCCCAGGGTCAGGTAGGCGGCGTACACGCTCTTGAAGTGAACGATGGTGGTGAACTCGTCTGGCGTATCGACGCTATCGACCTGGTCCCATCCACTGGTCGAGAGCAGCGGCGTCGGGTTCTTGTCGCGGTACTTGAGCCACCAGAAGTCGAACGTTGCCCTGACGTCCTTGGAGCTGAAGGCCACACCGTCGTGCCACTTGACACCGTGTCGGAGCTTCCAGGTTACGTCCATTTTGTTCCCGCTGACCTTGACGTCCCCGTTTTCGAGGGTCGGGACCTCGGTAGCCAGCTCCGGAACCCAGTAATCGGACAGCTTCGGGTTACTGGGCAGCGGGTCCTGGTTCGCCTTGACGGTCAGCAGCCCTTCCATCGCCGGGTTGATGTAGGCGCAGGCATGCGAGGCGGCTGATGTGATGTTGCAAGCCAGCAAGCTGTCCTGCTCCTGCCAGGAAGCAACGGTGAGCTTCCCACCCGCCCTGGGTGACGAGGTGGTCGTGCCCGTGCTCGGCGCGCAGGCAACCAGCATGACCGTTCCCGCCGTTGCCACCACGAGCAGGTGCAACCAGCGTGGGCGGGCTCCCGTCATACGAGCTCTGGTGGGCCTGATGGTGGGCGCATTCTACGGGCGGCCACCCAAGAGGGTCAACGAAAGTCCGGCTTTTCTAAGGTTCGTTAACATGGCCGATTCACTCCATCCACCAGTCGGCTGCGTTCCAGAGCGTGGTATCGGGCGCGGGATTGGGCATCAGATTGTGCAAATGTGGGCTGGCGAGGACGACCAGCACCCGTTCGAAGAGCGGTAGCTCGTAACCCACGTGCGCGTAGCTGCGCTCGAAAGCGGCGTAGGCCTTGGCCCGCTCGATCATCACGAGGGTGCCGCGACCGCGATCGAGGTTGCGATCGAGATCCGGACTGGTGAAGCGACCGAAGTTCGAGCCCCGCCCCTGGTTCTGATCAGTAGGGATCTGCGATGAATGCTCGAGTGGATAGACGCCGTCAGGGTCGGGACCGATGCTCCAGGTCCACAACCCGGCCTCGAACTGGCCGCGCTCCAGCAAGCCACCCTCCGCATAGCCGCTGAATAGCTCGCTGGGGTGAGCCTCGGTGGCGATCACCTCGGCACCGAGTTTGTGCCAGTCCGCGATCATCTGATCGCGGATGGCGTTGCGCAGGGGACTGCCGAGCGCCGTCACCAGGTGAAAACTCAGACGCCGTCCCTGCTTGCTGCGAATGCCATCCGGCCCCACCACCCATCCGTCGCCCTCGAGCAGCCGGGTGGCCGCCCCCAGGTCGTAGCTGAGCGAGACGTTGGGATCGTGAAAAGAAGCCAGCGCACTGGGGATCGGTGACTGGGCTAGCTGCGCCAGACCGCGAAAGAATTTCTTGACCATCCCGGGCCGGTCGATCGCTAAACGAAGCGCCTGGAGGAGTGCCGGATCGTCCTTCCAGGGCGGCGGCTGGCCAGTCGCCGGGTTCGGAGAGGCCTGGTTGAAGGTGACCTGCTCGTAGGCCAGCTGGGATCGATGCTGCAGGGTCGCCGACCCGGTGTTGGTCAAGGTCGACAGCTGGTCATCCGGGATTTCGAGTGCCAGCGATACCTGGCCCGCGCGGGCCGCATCGACGAGCTGGCCGGATTCGGGGAAGAGCTTGTAGATAATCCCGTCCAGGTGCGGCCGCCGTCCCGACCGTCCTTGCGACCAGGCCTCGTTGCGAATCAGCGAGATGTGGTCGTCCGGCATCATTTCCGAGATCTTGAAGGGACCGCTGACCACATCCGGTCGGCCCCAGAAGGGATCACTCCCCAGCTTCTCGGGGGCAATCCCACCCAACCGATGCTGCGGCAGGATGGCCGGGAAGAGGTTGAGATATTTGGGATAGACCCGATCGAAGTGCAGCGTGAAGCGCTGCCCGTCGTGGATGTCGACCCGCGAGATCGACCGGTAGCCGTCCGGGGAGAGAACGCCCTGGACCAGCGGGTTGACGATCAGCCGCCAGGTGAAGGCCACATCGTCTGAGGTCAGCGGCTGTCCGTCGGACCAGCGAAGTCCGGAGCGCAGCCGATAGGACACGTCCACCGTGCCGGCACCGCGGTTCCAGCTCACGTCCCCGTTTTGCATGGTCGGCACCCGCTCGACGAGATCGGCGATCGGTTGCAGGCTGCTGTCGAGCTTCACCAGGCCGGCATAGAGCAAGGCGTCGACCTGTGCGGCGGGTACCTCCTCGTTGAAGAGCGGGGAAAAGTTCGTCGGGCTCTCCCAGTCCCCCACCACCAGGGTTCCGCCCTCGTGGCGAGCGGGCTCGGGCTGGTACTGGGACCCGGGAGGGCTGGCGGTGCCCAGCGAGATCCCAGGGACGGAGGGCAGGGAACTGCAGCCGCCAAGGAGAGGCAGCAGCGCCAGGGCAACGACTGCAAGCGGCCCCCGGTGTGGAAAGGGCCGCGTGTCAGCTTTAGGCGGCCCCCGGTGTGGAAAGGGCCGCGTGTTAGATGTTATCGAGGATCTTGCGGCGCTTCCGTTGGAATTCGCCCTCGGTAATGGAGCCCCGCTTGCGGAGCTTTTCGAGCTGACCCATGTTGGAAATCAGGTCCACGAGAGGCGAGGAAAGCCGCTTGCTTACATGCCGATCCTTTACGCCGTCGAACTCCATCGGCCTGGTGTCCCAGGTCTTCAAGTAGAAGAGCGCCTTCAGGGCGGTATAGGGAATGCCCAGGGTTTCGATGCGATCCTTCTCCACGGTCATCAGGCGCATCGTCACCCCGTGGCTGGCATGCTGCAGCTCGCCGTCGAGATAGCCCCGCAGGACTTCTCCGTCCTGGAAGCGGATGGCGACCTTCTTGCCGGCCCGCGCCTGCTCGTCGGGGGTCGGCGACCCGGCGGTGAGGGTGATGCGCTTGATCGAGGGCAACGGGATGAGGGCACGCTCATTGTTGCTGCCGTCGTCCGGCATCTCGAGCTCGATGTTCGGCTGGTCCAGGTCAACCGCGCCGACCTGGCCTTCCATGATCTCGTCGTCAAGAAACCGGACTGTGACGGTGGTGGCTTTTCCAGCCTGGGGACTACCCATTTTTGGCCCTCGTGAAGGTGACGTCAGCGGCATTATAACGAGCCGTTTGCGGAACTCCTGCGAAAAGGTCGCGGCCGTGTGACAAAGTTGGAAATTGCGTCGCTGAGGCGTGCAATCAGCGCAAGACTGGGTGCTATGATTCGCCGCGCGACTCGGCGGGAGAGACCTCTCGTCGAACGATTTTGCCGAGTCCGGGGTGGGAGACAGTAGTGACGCGAGTTGCCAAGGGGCCCTCGGATCTCGATCTCATACGCGATTATCTCGGCGGCGACGTAGCCGCCTTCGACACGCTATTTCGCAGGTACCACAAGGCGATCTACGGTCTGACATTCAGGCTTCTACGCGATCGCCAGCTGGCCGAGGATCTCACCCAGGAGACCTTTTTCCAGATCCTCCGGACCATCCACCGCATCAACGACAGCTTCAACTTCTCGGCCTGGATCCACCGAATCGCCACCAACCTCTGCTACGACGAGCTGCGGCGCCGCAAGAAGTTCCCCGAAGCCCAGGAGATCGACGACGAAGAGAGCGAAGACTCCGTGCTTCAGGTGCCGGATGGCGACGCTCGCAAGAGCCCGGAGGTCGCCCTTGAAATCAGCGAACTGCGTGACGCCGTCTGGTCGGTCGCGCGCCGCTTACCCGAGAAATACCGGTTGGTTTTGACGCTCCGTGAGCTTCAGGGTCTGAGCTACGCCAACATCGCCCGCAAAATGAAAGTCTCGGAAAGCGCCGTGGAAACGCTGCTGCACCGAGCGCGCCGGAGATTCAAGGAAGAATATCTCTTCATGGAGGGGAAGGCCCAGACCGAAGAGACGCGCTGCCCGACGATCGCCTATCTCCTCGATAACTTCCCGCCTGGGACGCTACGGCGGGAGCAGCGCAAGATGGTGGCGCAGCACCTCGACTCCTGCCCCACCTGCACCGAGCGGTATCCAAACCCGCCGCATCTGCAACGCAACGATGTCATCGTGCAGCTCAATACCGGCGTGGTCACGCGCCGCTTGACGTCGAAGGTGCGTCATCCGAAGATCTCCTTTATGGACGGGCGCGTCCAGGGCGGTTACCGCAAGCACTAATCCCCAGCGCGTCTCGGGGGCTCGATCGTCATCTCGATCTCCGTGATCTCCACGCCGTGCCAGTGGCGATCCCGTTCTTCATGCTCGATCTCCCCGAGCTGGTGACGGTGCCGCGCTTTCTCCGAGGGATGGTCGTGCTCGAACGGCGACTCCAGCCGGTGCCGGTGCTGCGATGCCTTCCCGGCGCTCTCAGCCGGCGCCGTCATGATGATATGCGTGTGTCGTGGCGGTGAGGCATGCTGCGATCTTAGGTGGTCGGGGCGGCCCTTACGCTTGGCGTCGCCCCGTCAACACCAGCCACATCAGGCGGGTTGCCGCCCGCACCAGCAGCGGCCGCGCCTGGGCCATCGCGTCTTCGAGGGCGCTGGGTTCGACGACGGTGGCCTCGAGTCCGTCGAAGAGTAGCCGGAGCTCGGTCTCGTCGGCGATGCTGCCGCCGATGGCGACCACCGGGATGCCCGCGTTTTTCGCGTGGTGGGCCACCGCGGCCGGGCCTTTCCCGAAACGCGCCGTTTGGGAATCGATGCGGCCCTCGCCGGTGATCACAAGCTGGGCGCCGGTCAGGCGTTCGTCGAGGTGCAGCGCCTCCATCACCATCTCGGCGCCGGGCCCCAGCCGGGCGCCTAAAAACGCGACGAGCCCGGCACCCAGACCGCCCGCCGCGCCGGCACCCGGCAAGGGCTCGACGTCCACCCCGAGGTCGCGGCGGATGATCTCGGCGAAGTGATGGAGCGCGGCATCGAGTTCCGCCACCATTTCAGGCGTCGCGCCCTTCTGCGGGCCGTAGACGGCGCTCGCGCCGCGCGGGCCGGTCAGCGGGTTGGTGACATCGCAGGCCACCTCGACCTCCGCTTGCTTCCAGGTGGCGTGGACGCCGCCCACGTGGATCCGCGCCAAACGCTTCAGGGCCAGTCCGCCGGGAGGCAGCTCGAGACCACGTTCGTCGAGCAGGTGGTAACCAAGCGCCTGCGCCATGCCGGCGCCGCCGTCGTTGGTCGCGCTGCCTCCGATGCCGACCACGAAATGGCGCGCGCCCGCATCGTACGCGTGTTGCAACAGCTCGCCGACGCCGTAGGTGGTGGTGATCCGGGGATCGCGTTTGTCCTTGAGCACGAGCGCGAGGCCCGCCGCCTTGGCCATTTCGATCACCGCAGTCGACCCTCCATCGATCAGTCCGTACTCGGCGTCGACCGGATCACCCAGTGGCCCGCGAACCCGGAGCGTGCGTCGTTCGCCTTGCGTCGCCGCCACTAGCGCATCCACCGTGCCGTCACCGCCGTCCGCAATCGGCACCAGCACCAGCTCTGCATCGGGCACGGCGTTGCGGATCCCCTCGCCGATCGCGGTCGCCGCCTCGAGCGCGGACAATGACCCTTTGAAGGCATTGGGCGCGATGACGATGCGCATCAGCGCCTCACCCGTGGAGGTATGGCCCCGGTCAGTAGACGGGTGTCAACCAGTTGCGGTACTTGGCGCTGTGTCCCCGCACGATGTCGAAGTAGAGCTTCTGGAGCTGGCTGACGACCGGCCCCACCTGGCCATCGCCGATCGGCCGGCGATCGACATCGATCACGGGCGAGATCTGGGCGCCGGTTCCGCAGAGGAAGATCTCGTCGGCGATGTACAGCTCGGAACGGTCGATGGTGCGTTCCACGACCTCCATGTCGAGCTCCTTGCGCAGCAGCTCGATCATCGCGAGCCGGGTGAGGCCTTCGAGGATGTTGTCGGAGGTGGGCGGCGTAAACACCTTGCCGTCGCGGAGCAGGAAGATGTTCTCGGCGCTGCCTTCGCAGACGTGGCCGTCCTGGGTGAGCAGGATCGCCTCGTCGAACCCATTTTCCATCGCCTCGGTCTTGGCGAGGGCGGAGTTGACGTAGGTGCCGGTGATCTTGGCGCGGGCCGGTGCGACGTTATCGTCGATGCGCCGCCAGCTCGACACCATGCAGCGGATACCGCCGTCGACTTCGACATAGTTGCCAAAGGGCGTGACGTAGATGGCGAACGAGTCCTTGAGATTATGGAGACGAACGCCGATCTCTTCGGAACTCTTGAATGCAAAGGGCCGGATGTAGACGTCCTGACGGAAGTTGTTGCGCCGAATCAGGTCGATGCTGGTTTCGCAGAGCTCGTCCAGGCTCATCGGGATCTTGAGCTTCAGGATCTTCACGGAGTTCTGCATGCGGCGGTAATGCTCCCGCAGCTTGAGGAGGAAGAGCTGCTCGTGCTCAGGGCTCCAGTAACCACGAATCCCCTCGAAGACCCCGGTCCCGTACTGCAGCGCGTGGGTCATCAAGCCGACCCGGGCGTCGGCGTAACGCTTGATCTCGCCGTCGAGGTAAACCCAGAACTGCCCCTGCTCTTTCCGCCGCCCCTCGGATGCGCGGGTAACGCCCTCTGCCTTGATCGCCATCGACCGACGACCTCCTTTTGCCTTGTCACGAGGCGGCGTGAACTGGGGCCCCGTACGCTCCCAAAGACCCTGGGCCGATTATATGCCGCTTCCGGGGGCCGGAATAGGGTCTTATGGACGTAACGAAATCCGCCTGAAATGAGTTCAAAAAATGCTGTGCTAAGCTTGGGGCGCCGGTGGCCCCCTTACGTATGAACCCCCGGGTGGTGCGCTGGTTCACCCCCGGCCTCCACGTCAAGCGTTGGCTCGTCCTTCTGATGGTCGGGATGGTCCTGATCAGCCTTGGGATTGGGTACGCCCTGGCCAACTTCTACCGTTCCGGCGTACGGCTTCCGGCGATCTTTTACTACCTGACCCTCCAGTTCCTCCCCCGCTACGTCCGGGGCGGACTCTTTGCCGCACTCGGGCTGAGCATCATTCTTTACGCGCTTTACAAGCTCACCCAGTCTGTGCTCGGGCCGTTCCTCCCAGGTCGGGACCGGGCCCTCTCCGAGATCATCTACAACTACCGCTTCCTGCAAAAGGGGCCGCGGGTGGTCGCCCTGGGCGGCGGCACCGGGCTCTCCACCCTGCTTCGCGGCCTGAAGAAGTACACCGGCAACCTGACGGCGATCGTCACGGTGGCGGACGACGGTGGGAGCTCGGGGCGCCTCCGCAAGGAATACCGCATTCTGCCTCCCGGTGACTTCCGGCAGTGCATCACGGCGCTGGCCGACGTCGAGCCCTTGATGACCACGCTCTTCCAGCACCGCTTCAAGGAAGGCAGCTTGAACGGGCACTCCTTCGGCAACCTGTTCATCATGGCGATGGCCGAAATCACGGGCGACTTCGAGCACGCCATCCGGGAGTCCGGCCGCGTCCTCGCCGTTCGCGGCCAGATCGTCCCGTCGACATTACGCGACGTGACGCTGATCGCGGAGATGGCCGACGGTGAGACCCGCATCGGCGAGTCGACCATTCCCCACGGCAACGGCAACGGCGCCGGCAATGGTGACGGTCACGGCGCGGTGGCCACGGCGACCGCCATCAAGCGAGTCTTCCTGCAACCCGAGTCCACGATCAACCCCGAAGCCGAAGAGGCGATCCTCAACGCCGAAATGATCACCGTCGGCCCGGGCAGCCTCTACACCAGCATCCTGCCCAACCTGGTCGTCGACGGGATGGCGGAGGCACTGAAAGCCTCGCCCGCGATCAAGGTCTTCATCTGCAACGTTGCGACCCAGCCGGGCGAGACGGACTATTTCCGTGTCAGCGACCACCTCAAGGCCATCGAGAACCACCTGGGGACGAACATCTTCGACTTCGTGGTGGTCAACAGCAACAACAACTTCCCACTGCCGTCGTCGGCCCAGACGGCCGGCATCAAGCGGGTCGTCTACGACCCGGCCACGGTCAACCAGCGCAGCATCCATGCCGTCCTCGTCGACGTCGTCAACCCGCGGATCTCAACGCATCACGACCCCGACAAGCTGGCTCGGGCCATCATGAAAAAGATCTGGCGGTCCTGACAGTTCGTTTGTGCCACCAGGTCGTGAACGCGTCTTCGCCGAAGAAGACGGCCAGGGCGAAGACGACGCCGCCGATGATGTCGACCACGTAGTGCTCGCCAAGGTAGACGATGCTGAGCCAGACGCAGACGGTGTAGGCGAGGGTCCACCACGCGCGGCGTCCCCACAGGCGCACGGCGAACAATGCACCGAGAAATGGGTAGGCCGCGTGTAAGGACGGCATCGCGGCGTACTGGTTGGGCGTGAGCCAGTGGTAAACGGTGGCGGGAACCGGAATACCAGGGATGTCGGTGAAGCTCGGCAGGGTGTGATCGATGATCTTGATCACACCGGGCACGGCTTTCCAGGGCGGGGCGACCGGCAGCAACAGGTAGAAGACGAAGGCGGCGAATGACATCGCGATCAGCGCTCGCGAGAATCGTAGAAACGTATGCCGGTCGACGATCCAGAACAGGTACCCGAGCCCCAGCGGAAAGGCGAAGTGCAGGAAATAGAACATGGTGCCGGCGATGTCATACCAACTCACGTGACCCACGTGGTAGAACGCCTGCTGCAGCAGCAGGTTTGGGATCTGCCCGAAACTGATCAGCCTTTCGAGCGATGTCACGTCGTGGATCGGCATCCCGAGTTTGCCGCTGAGGCCTCGCAGGTACTCATAGGAGAGAAAGAGAACGAGAAAAGGGATCCAGTCCGCGAGGAACAGCCTGGCCCGCCCGAGGATCAAGGCCGCAATCAACATCAGGAGCAGCAGACGCTCCGGCGAGACCGACAGGTGGAGGACGAAGACCATGAACAGGGTCACGACCGCCAGGTACCCGCCGACCAACGACGGCAGCAGCCAGGAGCGCCGGCGGGTCACGGTTGGACGCTGTGGTGCGTCAGCCGGCTGCACCGGGAAAGCTTACTCAGGACGGCGCAAAGAGGCTTCCTTAAAGCCCCCTGAGAAGCGGGTCAGAAGATGGGATTTCGCCAAAAGCGCCGTTATATTGGAACTCGACATGGCAGAGACGGCCCCCGAGGTGATAGCCTCCCGTAGCCCGCGGGTGCTCGTCGTCGACGACGAACGCAGCATCGTGGACTTCATCCGGCTCGGGCTGCAGTACGAGGGCTTCCAGGTGCAGACGGCGCCCGACGGCCAGGCTGCGCTGCGCATGATCAGCGAGTTCAAGCCCCACGTTGTGGTCCTGGACGTGATGATGCCCAAGCTTGACGGCCTGGCGGTCGCCGAGGCGATCCGCGGCAACAAGGACACTGGTGTCATCATCCTGTCAGCCAGGGACGAGGTCGCTGACCGGATCAAGGGCCTCGAGGTCGGCGCCGACGATTACCTGGTCAAGCCATTCGATTTCGGCGAGCTGCTGGCGCGGATCCGGGCCGTGATGCGCCGTCGAAATCCCAGCGCCGGGCCGCTGCTCCAGGTGCAGGACCTCAGCATGGATGAAGCGACGCGCGAAGTGCGCCGGGGCGGGCGCACCATCGAGCTTTCGGCTCGCGAGTTCGACCTGCTGCGCCTGCTGCTGATGCATCCCAACCAGGTCCTTGCCCGCGACCGCATCCTCGACCAGGTCTGGGGCTACAACTTCTTCGGCGACGCCAACAACGTCGAGGTCTACATCCGTTACCTTCGCCAGAAGCTCGGCGACGAGCAGCACAAGTTGATTCAGACCGTACGGGGCGTCGGGTACCGCATCAAAGCATGAGCGACCGGTCGCGCCGCGGCGGGCGCGGCTAGCCATGGCCCGCTTCCGATCGCTGCGCTGGCGACTGACGTTTCTCTATCTCGCGCTGCTGGCGGTGTTGCTGCTCGCCGGCGGTGTGGCCCAGTACTTCGCCGCCCGCGAGGTCCTTTTTCGAAGCAACGCCGACGTGCTGGTCAGCGAGTACAACGCGGTCTTCACGGCCTTCAAGAAACAGACCGCGAGCCGCGCCGCCACTGTCGTGCGCGCGCTCATCCTGTCCCAAACGTTCAGCGACGAGCTTCGCTCACGACGGACCTCCGCGGCCATCATCGGACCGAATGGCGGCTTGATCGCCTTCACGCCGGCAACGCTCGCCACCAGGCCCGATGTGCCGTCGCTGACAACCCAGGATTACCGGACGGCCGCGTTGAGCAAGCCAAAGGCCTACTACATCGCAACCGCCCCCGACGGCTCGACCTCTCTCGTCGTGCTCAATGTCATCCGCACCGGCAGCAAGGCGGTCGCGGTGGTTCAGTTGTCGATCGCCACCGATGATATTGACCGCACCCTCAGCCTCGATCGCCAGGTGGCCGTCATCGGCTCGCTCGCCGTCTTGCTTCTGGCGCTGCTGCTGAGCCCGCTGATTATCGGCCGAGCGCTGCGCCCCCTCAAGCAGATGTCGGAGACCGCGGGGAAGCTGGCCGCCGGCGATTACAAACAGCGGGTGACCGCGCCCAGGTCCAGCGACGAGATCGGCGCGCTGGCGCTGGCCTTCAACCAGATGGCGGCGGGCATCGACCAGGCCTTCGAGGTCCAGCGGCAGTCCGAGGAGCAGATGCGGCACTTCGTCGCCGACGCCTCGCACGAGTTGCGCACGCCCCTGACGTCAATTGCCGGGTACATCGACGTGCTGGGGCGTCGGGAGGTTGTCGACCCCGAGACGCTCCAGTCATCCCTCGCCGCCATGCAGCAGGAGAGCGCGCGGATGACCCGGCTGGTCAACGACCTGCTCACACTGACCCGCTTCGAATCGGGTCGGGCACCCAGCCGCCAACCGGTGGTGCTCGACCAGTTCGTCGGCCAGGCACTCGACGAGTTGGGCCTGCGCAACAAGGGGGCGCTGGAGTCACGCGACCTTCAGCCCGGCGTGACCGTGCGGGCCGACCCTGAGGCGCTCAAGCAGGTGGTCAACAACCTGGCCCAGAATGCGCTCAAGTACGCACCGGGGGCGGAACAGCACTGGAGCGTCTTCCAGACCGACGGGCGTGCCGCCATCCGGCTGCAGGACACCGGCCCGGGGATCTCGCGTCAGGACCTCCCGCACATCTTCGAACGCTTTTACCGGGGGGAGAAGGCGCGGGATCGATCGCACGGTGGCTCGGGGCTGGGGCTGGCCATCGCCAAGTCGATCGTCGAGGCGCACCAGGGCACCATCGAGGCGTCCAGCGAGCCTGGCCAGGGGGCCACGTTCACCGCCTGGCTGCCGCTGGCGGCTTAAGGCTTGAGGCGGATGATCGCCGAGATCTCGACCGGGACGCCGAGCGGCAACTCGCTGGTTCCCAGCGCCTGCCGCGTGTGCCGCCCCCGTTCCCCGAAGACTTTGTAGATCAGGTCTGAGGCGCCGTTCAGGACCTTCGGCTGCTCTTCGAAGCCGGCGGCGGAGCGGACGAAGCCGCTGAGCTGGATGAACTGCTCGACGCGGTCGAGCGACCCGGCATGCTGGCGAATCAGCGCCATGATGTTGAGGGCGCAGATCTCGGCGGCGCGCGCCGCGTCCTTGATGCTCACGTCGGCGCCGACGACGCCGCGAAATTGAACGTCGCCATTCCAACTGGGGATGACGCCGGAGGTATAAAGGAGCTCGCCAACCTGCTGCACGGGCACATAGGAGGCGAGCGCCTTGGGCGGCGACGGCAACTCGAGCGCCAGCGTCCGCAGCGTCGCCTCGGCGGAGTCCAGCATCATGACTCGCCTCGACCGGGACGTGAGCACGCGGGATCGACCTCCTGAGCCCGCTGTCGACGGGCCGTCGCCATGAGGGTAGCGGCGTGGTTCCGGAACCGCCAGCCTGAACCCGTGAAGAGATGGTTAACGGGGGAGGCCTGCTTGTGACGCCGGGTCACGGGCGGTAAATGCGCGTGTCCTCGCGCCGCATCCGCCAGCGCCGCGCTAAGATCACGCCGCCGAGGCCGACGAGCACCGCCAGGGCGACGGCGTAGGTCGCGTAGGCCGGCGAGCCGCTGGAGCGCCGAACCGGCGCCGGGGTCGGGGCGGTGGCTCGTGGCGCGGCGGACGCCCTGCCGCTGCCGGACGGGCCGGCCGTCGGGGTCACCCCCGCCACCGT
This sequence comes from Chloroflexota bacterium, assembly GCA_005880605.1. GTDB lineage: Bacteria > Chloroflexota > Dormibacteria > CF-121 > CF-121 > CF-13. Next base: position 4,790 of record VBIS01000028.1, on the reverse strand, counting down.
CGCGGCGGGGTCCTCGATCCGATAGGCCCCCGCCGAACCATCGGTCGGGTTCCAGGTGGCGGCCACCACCTGGGCCGGGTTCAGCAGCTGCAGCGCCAGGGCGGTGACGCGGGGCTTCGCCGGGAGACCCGCGCCGAAGGTGCTCCAGCTGGCGCCGCGATCCAGAGACCGGAACACGCCGCCATTGCCCTGGTCGCCGTCGCTGCCGACATAGATCTGGTCCGGGTTGGCCGGGTTGAAGAGAGCGATGTTGAAGTCCGTCGACGGCAGGCCGGCCAAGGCGTTCCAGGTCACACCGCGATCGTCGCTGCGAAACAGACCCTGCGAGGTGCCGGCAAGAACCGGCGGGTCGGTGCCACCCGACGGAGCTGACGCCACCGCCAGCGTGGCGACCACCGCGTCGGCCGGAAAGGTGCCCTTGACGACGCCCCAGCTGCCGGCCAGTCCCTCGCTTTTCATCAGGAACGCCGCGCCGACCGGACCGTTATCGATCCCCGCAAAGAGCGTGAACCCGCTGGCATTCGGGAGCACGCCGACCGCGGCGATGGACTGCGGGTCGAGGCCGAGGGCGTGCCAGGAGCTCGCGGCGTCGCTCGAGTAATAGACGCCCTGGGCGGTTCCGGCGAGCACCAGGCCGGTGCCGAACGCGAGCGACCGGACGTCCATATTGTTGAGTCCCTGGCTCTGCGACGTCCAGGTCTTGCCTTCGTCGAGCGACTTGTAGAGCCCCGCGGTCTGCGTGCCGGCATAAGCGGTCATCGCCTGCTGCGGGTCAAATCGCACCACCCAGGCGCCGTCGATGCCGACGATCGCGGATGACCAGGTCGCGCCCGAGTCCGTGCTGCGCAATACACCGCGGCCCTGCGTTGCGGCGAGCCAGACCGCCGGATGCGTCGGGGATACGGCGATCGACCAGACGGGACGGTCGGACGACCCGGGTTGCTGGACACCGGTCGAGGTCCAACGCGTGTCCGCCGCGGAAACGGCGACGGCGGTGGCGAGCAACCCGGCGGCCAGCGCGATGGGCGTAAGCAGCGTAATGCGGCGCGGAAATGTCACGTGGGTGCCCGGAAAAACGGAGTAAGGATAGCAGACGTTTCTTCGTGGGATCTTCACCGCAACTTTGGACGCAGCGTCCAAGTCGGGGCCAAATTCGCTCGAAGCTCGACTACAATGCTCGTCGTGCGACAGCTCTGGCGAGCGCTGCATGGTGTCCCGCAGCTGCTCCTGGTCCAGCCGGAGCAACTCACCTACGACCTCGCCTATGCGCTCGCCCTCTTGCCGCCAGTGATTGCCGGCATCGTCTTCTTCCTGCAGGACGCCATCCTGCTTTTCGCGATCTCATTTCTCGCCGGCATCGTATGCCTGCTCGCACTGCAGCTGGCTCGCCTCACTTTCGGACTTCCCGCCTGGGTCGGCTTCAAGGCAACGCATCCGTTGGTGGCGAGCATCCTGGTGGCCTGCTTCTTGCCACCCCGGACGCCTGCCTGGGTCGCTGCCACCATGGTGATCCTCTTCGTCGTGATCGATACCGTTATCTGGCCGCAGCTCCAGCGCGTGATGCTGCATCCGGCCCTGATCGTCTTCGGCATTTTGTTTTTGATCCAGCGCCAGCTCGGATTCGGCTACGTCAATCCGTTCGATGGGCGGCATCTCGACGATCCCCTGACGCTCTGGTACAAGCTGCAGCTCGTGATCGACCCGGTCTCGGGATCGTGACCGGATTCCTGTGCGGTGTCGCCGCACTCGCAGTCGTGATCCGATCGGACCTCGGTTTCCAGCTCGCGTCGGGACCGTCGCTCTTCCTCGCCGGCTACATTGCGGCGGATCGGCGCCGCGTGCTGATCCCCGAGCGGTTCACGTTCGCGTTCGGCCTCGTCGCGGGCATGGCAACCATGGTCCTACGCTGGTACGGCGAAGGGCAGCAGGCCGCCTGGCAAGGCCTGCTGCTGGTCAGCGTGGTCGCGACCATCGTCTTGCGAGCCCAGGACATCGTGCGCGGTCGCATTCGAATTCGCATGCCGAGCCGATCCGCATCGCTTCGCACCCTCACGGTCGAGTCGGGTGAGCCGCCGGACCCGCATCGGCTGTGGGCGCCGGCGCGCCAGGAGGCTCGCCAACCGGTGATGGCGATGTCGCCGGTGGCGACCGCCTACCGTCGCACCGCGAGCACCCGCCCCGTTCGATCCTTCGACACGCAAACGGATTCCAACGATCTCGTCCGCCAGATGCGGCATGCGGCAACGCACGGCGGTCCCATGCGCAGGGGTATCCGCAGTCCGCTTGCTATCGGCCTCGCCCTGGCGATCATCAACCCGGTCGGCCTGCTCCTGACCTGGACCACCCGCTCGCTCAATCGCCCGACCCGCCTGTTGCTGACCGGCATCTCGGTCCTGTGGTATCTAGCGCTGGCGGGCGCGGCCTTCCTGCTGCTGACGCACCGCTAGGTTTTCTGGTCCGCCCTGCATCCAGATCGTCTGGTCGCGCGAGGGCCCGACCGACACGATGTCGATGGGGGCGCCGCTGAGCTCGCCGAGCCGGTCGATGTAGCGGCGAGCGGCCTTCGGAAGATCCTCGGGGCGGCGCACGTCGGCTATCGATGAGCGCCAGCCGGACAACGTCTCGTAGACCGGCTCCGAGTGCTTGAGGTGGCTGATGTTCGACATTGGAAATGACACCAACTCGCCCTTGTTGAGGTATCCGGTGCAGATCCGAATTGGATCGAACTCCCCGAGCACATCCAGCTTGGTCAGGGCGATCGAGCCGATCCCATTCAGCGCCACACTGTAGCGGGCAACCACGGCATCGAACCATCCGACGCGGCGCGGCCGCCCGGTCGTGGTGCCGTACTCGACGCCGATCTCTCGGATCTGCTCGCCCAGCGCATCGGTGAGTTCGGTCGGCATCGGTCCGTACCCAACCCGGGTGGTGTAGGCCTTGAAGACGCCCATCGTCAGGTCGACGGCCGTGGGCGGAATACCGGACCCGGTCAACGCCCCGCCCGCCGTGGGCGACGATGAAGTGACGTAGGGATAGGTGCCGAAGTCGAGGTCGAGCATGCTGCCCTGCGCCCCCTCCAGCAGGACGCGATCCCGCCGCGCCAACGCATCCTGGACGATCGGGAAGATGTCCTTGATGTGCGGGCCGAGCCGCTCCCCATAGGCGGTGTACTCGGCGAGCACCGCCTGCGGGTCGAGTGGCGCCACATGGTAGAGCTCTTGCAGGATCGGATTCTTGATCTTGCTCAACACGAATCCGAGCTTCTTCTCCAGGAAGCGCGGTTTCAGCAGATCACCGGCGCGGAAGCCAATGCGCCGGATCTTGTCGGCATACGCGGGACCGATGCCGCGCCAGGTCGTGCCCAGGCGATCATCGCCGCGCTGCTCCTCCTCCAGCTTGTCGAGGATCGGGTGCCACGGCATGATCAGATGGGCGCGGTCGGAAATCCCGGAGGGAATGAGGTGGAACCGAAATTCCTGACCGGCATTGACGACCGTGTGCCCAGCGTTGTTGCCCCCCTGGGAGCGGATGACCATGCTGGCGTTTTCCGAGAGAAGGTCGATGATCTTGCCCTTCCCCTCGTCGCCCCACTGGCCGCCTACGAGGATCGTGACCATCCGCTAGCGCCCGCGTGCCCGGTCGAGGTTGGCGAACTTCGTTTGCTCATCGATGAAGAGCAGCTCGAGCTTCCCGGTAGGCCCATTGCGGTGCTTGGCGATGATGATCTCGGCGATGTTGCGTCGGTCCTCGGCGACGTTGTCGTTGTAAAAACGCTCGCGATAGATAAAGAGAACTCCGGCTCACGACTTAGCTGCGAGCAGGCGATGACCGGAACTTGCAACTCGCGAGCCAGGCCCTTCAACGAACGCGATATCTCCGAAACCTCCTGGACGCGGTTCTCCTGATTACGACCCTGCATCAGCTGGAGGTAATCCACAATGATCAGGCCGAGGTTGTTGGCTGACTTGAGCCGTCGCGCCTTGGTTCGCATTTCCATCACGGAGATACTCGGTGAGTCATCGATATAGATCGGCGCCTCGGATAGCGCCCCCATCGCTTGAGCAATACGCGGCCACTCGGCATCTTTGAGCAGCCCGGTCCTGAGCCGATAGGAATCGACCGCCGCCTCACTGCACAGCAGCCGCGTCACGAGCTGCTGCTCGGACATTTCAAGCGAGAAGATCGCCACCGGAATCTTGTATTGAATCGAGGCATGCTGTGCGATGTTGAGCGTCAGCGACGTGTTGTGTAGAAGGATGTCTTCGGCGACGAAATTTGCACCAGAGGGAACGGCGAGGTCGTAGACTTGGTGATCGCCAATCGGCTCGATGGAAACGATACGATCCCAATAAATTTCTGGGTTGGCGAGCTCACTTAGCCACCAGTCCTCAAGGACCTCATTGAAGATTCCGAGTCGTCGCTGCGACAAGCCATGATTTGTACGGGGGTTGTACGTTTGGAATCTCGAAGTGCGCGTTCTTTCTCCCGAAAGCACGGCGAGCTTCGCCCAGCCGAGCCCCTGCGTCGCCGCCGCAGTTTCGACCATGTTCCAGACCACGATCGGAAGGTGTCCGTTGTTGCCACGGAATTGCGGTAGGTCCGTGGCAAATCGGCCTACTTTCTCGCCAATCCAACCGATCTCGGTCTGATAGCGAGCCACGGATTCCGAATCTGTAATTTGCACGCGCCAGCAACGCTCGGATTTTCGGTAGAACCGCGAAACGATACCGAATCGAACAAATGCGTGATGCACATCTTTTGCAAGACCTTCCGAGGCAACCGCGAATTCG
>VBIS01000181.1 GCA_005880605.1 Chloroflexota bacterium | reverse complement strand
AGCCCGCGCGAGTAGGCCAAGGCGTTCATAGGCTCGCCGTCCTCTCGCGCTCAAAAGTAACCGCGGTCAAGGCGGCTCTCCCTGTTTGCCCTGGCCCTTCAGAGATAAGTATGCAGCCCGTCTGCTTGAAGGCGATGGCTGGGGCGCTAGGATTCGAACCTAGGAATGGCGGATCCAAAGTCCGCTGCCTTACCACTTGGCGACGCCCCAATGGCTCCGGTTCGCCCACAGTATAGGGTCGGTCTAGGGGATAAAAGAAAACGGGCCGGAGCGAGTCGGCCCGTTTATGGACGCCCTGGCTGGTTAGTGCGGCATCGAGGCGCTGATCGTGTGCCACATACCACCGACCTGCTGGCCCATAAGGGTCAGCGCGCCGATCACGGTGATGCCGACGAGGACCAGGATGAGCCCGTACTCGGTGTGAGCCTGGCCCGCCTGCCCCCACCCTGCCCTCCCCCGGAGGGGGAGGGAAAAAGAGAAGGAATGATTCATCATGATCACCCGCTCCATTCTGGGGGCGCGGTGCTCAGGGACGATGGGCGGAATGGCCCGTTTCGCTACGGAACGATCAGGCTGCCGGCTCCTGCGAAATCCGTATCCAGCCTTCGCGGATGCCGCGCGAAACCGCTTCGAGCTTGGAGTGCACTTTGAGCTTCGACAGGATGTTCTGCACGTGCGTGCGCACGGTGTTGGGCGACATCCGCAGCGCCGTGGCGACGGCCTCGTTATCGTGCCCCAGCGACAGTTCGCGCAGGACCTCCAGCTCGCGCTTGGTGAGCGGGGTCGCCGGCCCGGGCTCATCCTTTTTTTGCAGGCCGTGCAGCAGGCGCGCCAGCATGTAAGGGGCGATCAAGGCTTCGCCGCGAGCCGCACTCCGCACGGCCTGGACCACCTGCGCCGCGGATTCATGCTTGCTCAGGTAACCGGTCACGCCCGCCTGGACCGCCGATCGCAGCACCGACTCGTCCTCGTCGCTGGTCAGGATCACGACCTGGGTCTCGGGCCGGTCCTTCTTGATGGCGGCCACCGCCTCGATGCCCGAGCCGTCCGGCATGTGGACGTCCAGCAGGACGACGTCGGGCTGGAGCGCGCGGGCCGAGTTGATCGCCTCCCGCACCGTACCCCCCTTGCCGACGACCTCGATCTCGGGTTCCGTTCGCAGAATCGTGGCTAGGGCGTCGCTGAAGACGACGTGGTCGTCGACGACGAGGACTCGGATGGTTGCCACAGGGGTAGAACGAAGCCGAAGGTCGAGCCCTTGCCCCATTCGCTTTCGACCGTCATGTGGCCCCCATGGGCCTCGACGATCGACTTGGTGATAAAGAGGCCCAATCCAGAGCCCCCAATGTCCATCGCCCGCTTGTCGAAGAGGCGGGTGAACTTGTTGAAGAGCTTGGGGATGTCCTCCTGGCGGATCCCGATTCCCTCATCGTGGACCGAGACCTTGGCGTTGCCCTCCTTGTCCGGGAAGGCGATCACTGCGAGATTGCCGCCGCGGGGCGAGTATTTGACCGCGTTGATCAGCAGGTTGAGCAAGGCCTGCTGCAAGCGGCGGCGATCTCCCCGGACGACGAGCCCCGGCTCCACCCTTACCCGCATCGGGTAGCGGTGGGGATCGGACCGGAAATGCCCGACCACGTCCTGGACGAATTCGGCCAGCTCGAGGCGCTCGAAATGGTAGGTGAACTCGTTGTTCTCGATCCGGTTGACGGCGGCGAAGTCCTGCACCAGGTCGCTCAGGCTGGCGGCGCTGCGGTGAATCCCGTCGACCAGTGCTTCGCGGGTTTCCTGGTCCAGCCGGTGTCGCTGGTTCAGCAGGGTATCGGCCTGGGTCTTGATGCTGGCCAGCGGTGTTTGCAGCTCATGGGCCACCATCGCAATGAAGTCGGTGCGCACCTTGTCGATCTCCTCCAACCGCTCCACCCGCTCTTTTTCGAGCGCTTCGCGACGGCGAGTCTCATCGAGTTGGGTGGCACGCTCGATCGCGGTGCGCAACGCGCGGTCGAGCCGGCTGCGGATATCGCCAACCAAAAGGCCCGCGACCAGCGCCACGAAAAGAAAGAGGAAGACACGGCCGATGACGAATCCCGGCGGCGGTGAGACCCGCGCGAAGCCGGTCAAGCCGCCAATCACGACGTAGAGCAGGGATACCACGATCGCCGTCGCCAGCGAACCGCGCAGGCCAAGGCGCACCGCCGACGCGATGATCAGCAGGTAGAAGAGGAGTGAGAAGTCCGTGGGCGCGCCGTATCCACCGGAGAAGTAGAGGATGCTGGTCGCGACCATGAGGTCGATAAAGGTGGTGAGGAAGCCGAACCAACGGCCGGGCCGGTAGCCGCGCACCAGGACCACGGAGACCACGAGGTTGACCAGGCCCCAGCTGAAGAGGATGGTATCGACGATGTAGACCGACGCCGGGCTGTTCTGGTTGCCAAAGTGGTTGAGGATGGCGGCGGCGGCCAGCACCACCCAGCGGCCCACCACTGTGATGCGTTCGGCGCTGGCCAGGATCGCCGCCTGGCTGTCGCGAACCACGCCGGAATAGTCAGGGGCCTCACCCCGAGCCTCCTCCGCCAGCGGGGGAGGGGGACCCTCGAGCTTGGCCTCAGAGTCCGCCACGGCGGTATAACGTGGGCCCCGCGCCGCTCCAGCGATCGGCCCGCGGGACCCCTCCGCGGGCGATAATTCTAAGGATCGCTCATCATGGCGCTGGTTTGACGGCAAGGGGGATCGGCTTCGATGCGCGCCTGATCGGGGCGCTGGGCATCGGTCGCTATATTAGCGGGCTGCTCCCCCAGGTGGCCCAGCTGCTGGGTCGGCGCCTCACGGTTCTCGCCGGCCGCCCCGACGCCGCCATCGTGCGGGCCCTGATTGGCGGAGAGCCCGAGTTGCTGACGGTCAACGCGCAGCCCTACCGCCTCGCCGAACAGTCACTGCTGCCGCTCAACCTGCTGCGGGCCGACCTCGACCTGATCCATTTCCCCCACTACAACCTGCCGCTGATCAAACCGGGACACTTCGTCGTCACCGTCCACGACCTGTTTCCCTTTCAATTCCCGGAAATCCATTCGGGGCTGCTGCCGCGAACCGTCAACCAGATGCTGATGCGCAATGCCGTACGCCGCGCCGAACGGATCATCGCTCCTTCGGCGGCGACGGCGCTCGCGGTCAAACAGTACTTCCCCGCGTCCGCCGGCCGGGTGCTGTCGATCCCGGAGGCCGCCGACGACCGCTTCAATGCCGCCCGAAATCCTGAGGCTGAGGCCGCCTGGCAGTTGCGGCTCGGGATCCGTCCCCCTTACCTCTTTTATCTCGGCCAGTGGAAGGCGTACAAGAACCTGCCCCTGCTGCTCGACGCCTTCACGCTGGTGCGCCAGACGCACCCGAGCGCGCAGCTGGTCATCGCCGGTGATGACCCCCGCCATCCAGAGGTCCGGCAGGCAGCGGCCGGACTGCCGGAGGGCTCGATCGTGCTTCCCGGCCGGCTGCCGGAGAGCGCAGTGCCGGACCTTTACCGGGGCGCCGCCGCCGTCGTGCTGCCGTCGCGCGCCGAGGGCTTCGGCCTCCCGGTGATCGAGGCGATGGCGTGCGGGATTCCCGTGATTTGCAGCGACCTCCCGGTGCTCCGCGAGCTCGCCGATGGGATCGCGGTGTTTTGCGATCCTGCCGACCCGGCCGCTTTCGCGCGCGCCATGGCGCAGACCCTGGACGCACCGACCACGGCCCTGTCTCGCCAGCTCGGCATCGAGCGCGCGCGTAGCTTTACGTGGAAGCGGGCCGCCCGCGAGACGGTGCAAGCCTACGAGTCGGCGCTGGGCGGCGTTCGGCTAATAAGCCCGGCGCTGGAAGAATACCCGGGCGCCCGTCAGGATCAGGATCTTCAGGTCGAGCGCTAGCGACCAGTTCTCCACGTAATAGATGTCGTACATGGCT
>VBIS01000191.1 GCA_005880605.1 Chloroflexota bacterium | reverse complement strand
GGCGTGATCCTGAACCGAAGCGAAGGCGCGGTGAAGCTCCTGCTCTTTCGTGCCGTCCATGGCCTGCGCCGGCGCATCAACGAACAGGAGAAGCAGCGATGAATCCACGGTCCGACGACGTTGACGCGCTGGCTCGAGCCATCGACCGTGTGGTCTTTGCTCAGCCTGGTGGCGATGGTCCGCCTGTTGCCCAATCGGCGTCGATGGCTCTGATCTCCTACCTCAACGACAGCTTCCCTCGCGTGACCCTGGCCGCGCCGCGCCGCGACCGGTTGCAGCGGCGGCTGGTCCGAGCGCTACGAATTCCCACCAGCCCGACGCCCACCGGCTGGATTCGGTTGGAAGCGGAGATGAATCGGCGGCTCGGGAATCTGGATCCCAGGTGGACGCCGGTCGTGGGCGGTGCCGCCCTGGTGTTGCTCGGCTTCGTCGGCCTCGCGGTCTGGCGCCAGCGGGGTGCCGTCAAGCCGGCGATCGCCGCCTTCCGCTAGTCGCGGGG
>VBIS01000190.1 GCA_005880605.1 Chloroflexota bacterium | reverse complement strand
GGTGGTCGACAATGCCGGCGTCAAGCGAATCCAGATCGCCCTTCGCGATCAGTCCGCGAGCAAGAAGCCAAAGAAGCCCAAGCGGTAGAGTTACAGCGTGACCGCAATTCGCAAAGCCGTCTTTCCTGCCGCTGGACTCGGCACGCGCTTCTTGCCGGCAACCAAGGCACAGCCGAAGGAGATGCTGCCGATCGTCGACAAGCCCATCATCCAGTACGGCGTCGAAGAAGCTGTGGCCGCGGGCATCGACCAGATCATCGTTGTCACGGGCCGGGACAAGCGGGCCATCGTCGACCATTTCGATATTTCCTTCGAGCTCGAGCACTACCTCAAGGATCGCGGCAAGACGCGCGAGCTTCAGCTCGTGCGCAAGATCTCTGACCTGGTCGACATTACGTACATCCACCAGAAAGAACCGCTCGGCCTCGGCCACGCGGTGCTGATGGCGAAGGACGTTGTCGGCAATGAGCCGTTCGCGGTCTTCCTCGCCGACGACATCATTCGATCGCATACTCCCGCGATCAAACAAATGATGGACGTCTTCGGCCCGCGCCAGGCTTCGGTTCTGGCCCTGCAGCGCGTCGAGCCCGACCAGGTCTCCCGGTACGGGATCGTCAAGGTGGGCAAGAGCGATGGGCGGATCCACGAGGTCGTCGACATGGTGGAGAAACCGGATGCCGAGAAGGCGCCCTCCAACCTTGCCATCCTGGGGCGCTACATCCTCAAGCCCTCCATCTTCGGCATCCTGGAGACTACCCACGAGGGCGTTGGCGGCGAGATCCAGCTGACCGACGCGATCCGAACCCTGGCCCAGCATGAACAGGTCCTGGGGCTCGAATTCGAGGGCACCTACCACGACGTGGGCACCGTCAGCGGTTTCCTGAAGACCTCGATCGCGTTCGCCCTGGAGCGGCCGGGGCTGCGCGAGGAGCTGCTCGGTTACCTGGAAAGCCTGGACGGGCGCAAGCCCTCCTGACTGCCCGCCGGCCTGTTTCCGAGCCTATAATGAGGGGTCTGTTGAATGGCTTTAGCGACACCGCATTTGGTTCCAAACATGGCAGTTTCAGGGAGACGCAGATCCGACGAGGACCGGGTCGTTCGGTATTTGAATACCGAGGGCGACTTCGAGGTCGAGGTGTCGCACACGTTGAACAAGTGGTGCGTCACCGTCTTTCAGCTGCCCTCGAAGCAAGTGGTGGCGCAGGACTTTTTCCCGGAGCGCTGGAAGGCGCTGGCGCGGGCGCAGGATTTCGTGCGCATTCTTAACACGCGCAACAAACCTCAACCGGAGACGGACGAAGAGCCCTGATCCGTAACTCGTCGCGGGCCTTCTGGCTGCATGAATGGGGGGCGCTTGCCTTCGTGGTCACGGTCATCATTGGCCTGCTGGTCGTTCCGGCGGCGCTGCTGCTCGAGGGTGGCGGCAAGGCCAGCTCGCCGACGAACCTGACCCTCCTCGGCCCCACGCCCGCCCCCAGCTTCTGCGTGCCGGCGGCGACCCCGACGCCATCAACCACGGCTACGCCCAAGGCGAGCCCGACGCCCACGCCCTCAGGCTCGGTGTCGCCCTCGGCGACCGCGGTGACCAGCGCGCCGGCGAGTCCGTGCCCTTCGCCGACCGCGACGCCGACGGCATCAGCGTCGCCGAGCGGCAGCCCGAAAGCCTCGAGCTCGCCCTAACCGAACGGCCTTAGGCGGCGTCCACGTCGCCGAGCACGATCGAGCCGTTGCGGGGCACGATCTGCGCGCGGCGCAGTTCGAGCTCGGCCATGACGCCGCTGTGGTCGAGGACGGCGAGCACGATGTTGTCGCGCAGAGCGAGCTCGCCAATCCGGACGCAATCTCGCAGGAAGGGGAAGACCAGCGGACGGACGAGATTGAGGATGTATCGATGCTCCGACTCGGCGTCGTCGGGCCCATCGGTCAGGCTCTCGTCGCGGTAGGCCAGGATGAAGAGCTCGTCGTTCAGTGGAATGAGGTCGGTCCAGCTGTAGGCTTCACCCGGGGCGTCAGGGATCAGGCTGCGCTTCTGGCGGAAGAGTTCCAGCCGGGATTGCAGCCGGCGCATGGGGCCGGAGGGGCCTTCGATGAAGAAGGGGACGTCCTTGAGCGGCGCCTGGACCGGCTGGGCGGGGTAGCGGGTGGAGAAGCCGACGTCGGCCCGGCCCAAGAAGGGAGCCGGCACTTTGATCACGAGCTCCTGAAGCATCAGCCGCAACTCCTTCTGCTCTTGATTAGGTCGTTACTAGGTTCAACGGAGATTCGCCGCGCCTTTTGCTGCTTTTTCCCGGGAATGGGCCAGAACGCCATCTGCATCGCGGGTATTCAGGACGCGATCCGGTGTCAGCCCCGCCCGGCGGCCAATGGCGCAGCCGTAGCGGACGTAGTCGAACTCGGCCGGGTAGTGGGCATCATTGTCGATGGCGAGCAGGGCGCCGGCCTCGCGGGCCTTACGCGCCCACGCGTCGTTGAGGTCCAGGCGGTACGGGCTGCTGTTGATCTCGAGCGCCGTACCGGTCTTGACGGCTTCCCCGATCACCGCTTCGATGTCGACTCGGGTTTCGCCCCGGCGGTCGAGGCGTCGCGACGTCGGATGGGCAAGGACGTCCACGTGCGGCGATCGTAGCGCGCGCAGCACCCGCTGTGTAATCACGTCTTTGGGCTGGTCGAGCGCCACGTGAACCGAGGCCACCACGACGTCGAGGGAGGCGAGGCAGTCGTCGGGAAGGTCGAGGCTGCCATCGGGGAGGATGTCGACTTCGGCACCATTTAAGACGCGCGCCATGCCCGACTGCGTATTCACGGCCGCGATCTCGACGGCGCGGGCTCGAAAGCGCTCCGGTGTCAGGCCCTGGGCGATCGTCAGCGATTGGGAGTGGTCGGTTAACACGATGTACTGATAGCCGCGCTCGGCCGCAGCGCGGGCCATCACCGCAATCTCGTTGCGTCCGTCGCTCCAGTTGCTGTGGGTATGCAGATCGCCGCGCAGGTCCTTGCCCTGGATCAAGGTGGGTAACGAGCCTTTGGCCGCGAGCTCGATTTCACCCCATCCCTCCCGCAGCTCGGGCGGGATCCAGGCGCAGCCCACGGCGGCATAGACGGACTCTTCTGTTTCGCCGGCGATGCGCGTGCCGTCCTCTTTGAATACGCCGTACTCGTTGATCTTCAGCGTGCCCATCCGCTCCGCACGGCCGCGCAACTGGACGTTGTGGGCCTGTGATCCCGTGAAGTACTGCCAGGCGGCGCCGAAGCTGTCCGGCTTCACCGCGCGCAGGTCGACTTGCATACCGGAGCGCACTCGGACCGTGGTTCGCCGATGGTTTCGCTGGCGCGGCGCAGGCTGCCGGCGATCTCGGCGCGAACCACCCCGGCTTGCGATCGCAGTGTGATCAAGAGCGAATCGGCGAGGATCCAGGCCTCGGGGAAATAGATGCGTCCCTCGGTGCGCTTCAGCATGGCGATGCCCTTCAGGATGTTCTCTTCGGTCTTGGCTTTGATGCCGCGGACCTCAAGTAACCGGTGTGTCTGCGCGGCCTGCTCCAGGTCATCCAGGCTGAGGATGCCGAGCGCGTCATAGATGTCCTTCGCGGTGCGCGGCCCGAGGCCGGGAACTCGCGTCAACTCGAGGAGTGCCGGCGGCACCTCGGCTTCCAACTTCAGCAGGAATTCCAGCTGTCCGGTGGTGACGTACTCGACGATCTTTTTCTCGATCGCCTCCCCGATGCCGGGGACGTCCTTCAGCCGCCCCTCGTGGATCAGGTCCTGGACCTCGGTCGTGAGGTTGTCGAGCTGCCGCACCGCCTCCCGGTAGGCGCGGATCTTGAAGAAGTTCTCACCCCGGATCTCGAGCAGGTCGGCGACTCGGTTGAGCATCGCGGCCACGTCGGCATTCCGCACGTAAGTAACCTAGCAGGCAATGTCGCTCGATGGCCTTCGAGTTCTGGATTTGTCACGTCTGCTGCCGGGTGCCTACTGCACCCAGTTGCTCCAGGCGCAGGGGGCAACGGTGACCAAAGTCGAACCGAAGGCGGGGGATCCCATCCGTGCCTTACCGGGCGGCGCGGCGTACTTCGATGCTCTACACCAGGGCCAGCTTGTGGTCACGCTCGACCTGCGCTCGCCGTCCGGCCGCCAGGATTTTCTCGCCCGGGTGATCGACGCCGATGTGCTGGTGGAGGGCTTCCGCCCAGGACGAATGGAGCGGATGGAGCTGGGCTACGCGTCGTTGCGCGAGATCAACCCGGCGCTGGTGTACTGCGCGATCACCGGCTACGGATCGACAGGCGCGATGGCGCGGCGCGCCGGCCACGACCTCAACTATCTGGCCCGAAGCGGGGCGCTCTCCTTGATGCCACTGCGCGACGGGGTTCCCGCCATCCCGGGCCTCCAGGTGGCGGACCTGGCCGGCGGGCTGCAGGCGGCGTTCTTGATCGCCGCCGCGCTGGCCAGTCGCGAGAAGACCGGACGTGGCCAGCGCGTCGAGGTCTCGATGATGGACCTGATACAAAGCTGGACCGCCATGCCACGAGCTGCGCGGCGGGCCGGCATCCGGGGTTTGCCACTCACCGGCGAGCTCCCCTGCTACCACGTCTATGCCGTAGCGGATGGCTTCCTCACGGTGGCCGCACTCGAGCACGCCTTCTGGGGCGAGTTCTGTCAAACGATCGATCGGGAGGATTTGAAAGGCCGCCAGTTCGATCCGTCGGCGATCGACGCGGTGCAAGCCACGCTGCGCGTGGCAACACGAGCCGAATGGGCGGCTCGATTCGGCAACAAGGATGTCTGCGTCGAGCCCGTGCTGGACCTCGCGGAGTCCGAAGAGGGCGGAGGCGGGCCGTCGGGCCCGCCTCCGCCAGACGACTTCAGCTAATTACCGACGTTGACGATGCTGCCGAACAGGCCAGCCTGCTCGTCGTTGATGCCCGCGGCGAAGTAGAGCGTATTCGGGCTCGCCCCGAACGCGCCATTGCCGAACCGCAAGCCCCAGAGGCCCGGGATCTCGATGGGCGCGCTGGTTTCGCTCTTGAGCTGCCCGCGGAAGGCGCCCGTCCGGAGGCTGTAGGCGTTGATGCGACCGTCTCCGAAATTGCCGACGAGTAGGTTGTCGTGGAAATTGCCGAAGCCGCTCGGCGCAATTGCCAGCCCCCAGGGAGAATTCAGCGTGCCGCCCGAAGCGACTCGCTGGAGCAGCTGCCCGTTGAGATCGTAGGTATCGACGTAACCGAAGCCAGGACCGGACTGGTCATCGTGTTTATCCGGGTTCTGCATGGCATAGGTCACATAGAGCACGCCGCCGAGATTCTGGATGTTGAAGGGCGCGAACCCGGCCGGGATGCCCGGATCGGTGAACGAGCCGCTGAGGGTGACCATGGTGTAGCTGCTGTCGAACACCTCAATCGTGCCAAAGCGGAAGTTGCTGGCGTAGATATGGTCGGCCACGCCGTTGTTGCCGATCGCCAGGCCTTTGTAGACCGCCCCCAGCCCCACCTCCGACCGGTCGACTTCGATGCGGGCCCGCGTACGGTTGACGGCGGGGTTCCAGCCGGCGATCGTTCCGTCTTCCGTGGCGAAGAGGAACCGGTCGCCCTTGAACCCGCTGCCGCCGTTGAATACCGTGCCGGTGGGCGTCCCCCCGTCGCTCTGGTCGGGCCGCGGGATCTTGACCACCAACGGGTCATTGGGGGGAGGGGGGAACGCATTCCCGGCGCCGTCATAGAGCGTCGTCACGCCCGCGTTGTTGTCGGAAACCCACATGGGGCTGGTGCTGCTCGCCGAAATGCCCCATGGGTTGACCAGGTTCAAGTCCTGGTGCATGGCCCGCCCTGGGAGATTGGAAACCAGGTCGGTCTCCCTGAACGAACCCCGTGCGATCCCGGCGCTGACCCCTGCCGCCGGTAGGGCGATCCCGACGGCGGCTGTCACCGCGAGCCCAACCGTCAATAGTCTCCGTGGGTGCATCCTGTGCCTCCTTGCTACTCCCGCTTAGGGCGTAAAGACCCTCTTTAGACTGTTACGGAAGGGGTTACGGCCGGCCCGCGTCCCGATCGAAAAGTTTCACGGAGTTCTTGCCCGACTCTCACCTTATTCTCATAGGGATTCGGCACCATGAAGGGGTCGTCAACCCCTAGGAAGGAGAGGTCGCGAATGAAGTTGAATCGTTGGATCGTGCTCCCGGCGGCCGGCCTGGCCGCCTTGATCATCGGCGTGGCAGTCGTTGAGGCGGCGCCGTCGCCGTCCGCGTCGCCGACTACCTCGAAGAACTACGCGCAGGTCTTTGTCGACAAGCTGGCCGGGATCCTGCACCTGACGCCCGCCCAAACGCAAGATGCCCTCAAGCAGGCCCAGCTGCAAACGGTCGATCAGATGCTGGCAGACGGCAAGATCACCAAGTCGCAAGCGGATGCCATGAAGGCGCGCATTAACGCGGGCCAAGGCCTGGGTGCCGTTGGTGGCCTCGGCCGGCATGGCGGCTTCAAGACCGATATGAAGGTGCTGCAGGATCTCAAGACGGCTGAGCTCAACGCGGCGGCCTCGGCGCTACACATGAGCCCTGCCGATCTGCAGAGCGCCCTGCGCTCCGGCAAGTCCTTGAGCGACCTCGAGACGCAGCAGAAAGTCAGCGACAGTGCCGTCAAGGCGGCGATGAAGAAAGCGGCCAAAGGCGTCCTCGACAATGCGGTCAAGGCCGGGACCCTGACGCAGGCACAGGCCGATGCGCTCCTCGCGCGCGTGGGAGGTGGGCTGAAGCCCCGGTTCCACAAGCAAGAGCAGGCGCCAGGCGCCCAATCGCCGACCACACCCACGCCGACTCCGAACCCATCGCAATCGCCGGCGGCGTACTACTCCACGATCTAGCCAGGGTACGCGACGGGATCGCCACGAAGCGGGCACCAACCGGCGACGGTTTGGTGGCCCGCTTCGTTTTTGTAGCGTTGCGCTCCTAAGCTGGTTTCGGGAGGAGTGTGCGACTTTTGAATTGGCTTGCGTTCGTCGTGGCCGCCCTGGAGTTGCCCGCGGATCCGCGCGAACGGCACTTCTGGGGCCGGCTGGCGGTGCTCCAGCTGATCTACTCGCTGGCCGGGCTCGTCCTGGGTCTGGCGTGTATCGCCGGCGGGATCCTGCTGTTCTTCCACGGGGTGACCGGGTCGAGCAGCTGGGTCGGCGAGGTGATCGGCGTCAAGAGCAACCTGTCCGACGCGGCGCCGGGCACTGTGCTGTTCGTGGTCGGCCTGGCGGTCGTGTGGCTCACGCGTTTTGCGGTTCGCGTCAGGCAACCCATCGAGATCGATCTGCAAGAGCGCGCGCTCGCGAGCGAGCGCCGCGAAGTCTCGGAGCGCCGTGAGCCCGCCGAGCGACGCCGCCGGGCCAGCTGATCGCTACGCCGGCGACGTTGCTGCGGGTGCGTAGAGGCGATAGATGGCTTCCACCTGGCGCCGGGTATCCTCGAGACCGCCGCTGTTATCGATCACGTGATCGGCGCGGGCGCGTTTCGCGTCCAATGGCATCTGGGCACCAATCCGCTGGCGGGCGGCTTCGGCGGAAATCCCGTCTCGCTGACTGATCCGCCGCAGTTGCGTCTGCGCGTCGACCCAGACCACGATCACCTTCTCAACCGTATTGATGCGATCGTTCTCGTAGAGCAGCGGGATGTCGACGATGAGGATGCCCGGGCCTGAGCGCCGGGCCTTGATTTCCTCCTCCATCCGCGCCCGGATCCGCGGGTGGGTGATGGCGTCGAGCTTGGCGCGCTCGGCGGGATGGGCGAAGATGACGCCGGCAAGCTTGGGGCGATCGAGACGCCCGTCCGGCAGGAGCACGTCCGCTCCGAATGTCGCCTCGATCTCCCGAAGGGCGGGCTGGCCGGGCTCGACGATCTCGCGCGCCAACTGGTCCGCGTCGACTACGACGGCTCCCAGTTGGGCAAACATCTGCGCCACCTTCGACTTGCCCGACCCGATGCCACCGGTAAGACCCAGGACTCTCATCAGACCGTACGATTACCAGAGATGGCGCTGATCAAGTCGATTGCCGTGCTGGTTGTTCTGCTGGCCGCGATCGTCTATTTCTCCATTCGGGCGCGCCAACTCTATCGGATCCTGCGGCTGGGTCCAACCGAAAACCGCATCGACCACATCCTCGAGCGCATCCGCGGCGTCCTCAGCTACGTCGGGCTGCATACCAGGATGTTCCGGAATCTCTATTCGGGCATCCTGCATCTGTTTATCTTCTATGGCTTCGTCGTGCTCTTGACGGCCATTATTCAGGCCTTCGGCGAAGGTATTTTCCCGGGATTCAGCCTCGCGGTCATCGGCGGCACCACGTGGATCGCGTTTTTACAAGACCTCTTCGGCGTCCTGGTGCTGGTTGGGGTGCTGATGGCGCTGGTCAACCGGCTGATCATTCGTCCGCGGCAGTTTCACGAAAGCAACGAAATCGACGCGCTGATCATCCTCGGGCTGATCGCCGCCATCATGATCGGCATGCTCGGCCAGAACGCCGCGCGCGTGGCCCAGGGTGGCGATCCGTCGGCGGCCTGGCGGCCGGTCTCGTCCTTGATCGCGAGCGCGTTCAAAAGCTTCGGCTGGCAGGGCACCGCCGCGATTCCCGCGCACGAGGTCTTCTACTGGATGCACATCCTGGCGGTGCTGGCGTTCCTCGTCTACATCCCGAGCTCGAAGCACCTGCACATCATTGTCGCCATCCCCAATGTCTTCTTCCGCAAGCTCTCGCCCAAGGCCGGTTCGGCCCTTCAGCCGATCGACCTCGAGCACGCCGAGCACTATGGAGTCAGCGCCGTGACCCAGTGGTCGTGGAAGAACCTGCTCGACCTCTACTCCTGCACCGAATGCGGTCGCTGCCAGGAGCAATGCCCCGCATTTCTCACCGGCAAGCCCCTCAATCCCAAGATGATCATTGTCGACGCCCGGGAGAATCTCTTCAAGACCGTCCGGGACGCGCCGCCAGAGCAGCGCCGCGCACCCCAGCAGTCGCAAAAATTAATCGGGGAGGCAATCAAAGAAGACGAAATCTGGGCCTGCGTGTCCTGCGGCGCCTGCCAGCAGGAATGTCCGGTGCTGATCGAGCACGTGCCGAAGATCATCGACATGCGCCGCAGCCTGGTCCTCGAAGAGAGCAAGTTTCCCAAGGAGGCCCAGGGGGCGCTGCGGAGCATCGAGAGCCAGGGCAACCCCTACGGCATGCCGCGCGCGCAGCGTTCCGACTGGG
>VBIS01000189.1 GCA_005880605.1 Chloroflexota bacterium | reverse complement strand
AGCGCGAGGGCGGCCGCGAATTGGAGCGAGATGAAGCCGATGAACACCGGCATGATCAGGGTCATGTTCTGCGTCATGGCGGCCTGGGTCGCGTCCTGGGAGGCTGCCCCGCCGGCTGGCGTCATCATCTTGGTCTGGACGAAAGTCGTGAGCCCGGCCAGGATCGGGAGCAGGATCGCGAGCGGCACGAATTGCCCGGCCTGGAGGGCGGTGTGATCCAGTGAGATGCCCAGGAACTGGAAGTCGTGGATGGGCAGTGTCTTATGGGCATCACGGATGACATAAAAGAGAGCGATCAAGATCGGCGACTGGAGGAGTGCCGGCAGGCAGCCGCTCATCTGGGCCAGCGGGTTGATGTTGTGCTCCTTGTAGAGCGCCATCGTCTCCTGGTTCAGCCGCTGCGGATCCTTCTTGTACTTCTTGCGGACGGCGGCCAGCTGCGGCGCGATCCGGCGCTGTTCCGCCTGCACGCGGCGGGAGGTGGTGAGCTGGTACTGAAACACCGGGGACAGGATCAGCTTGATGACGATCGTGAGGATGATGATGGCGACACCGAACGGACCGACGGCATCGGCAATCGGATTGCCGTTCAGGCTCGAGAGCAGCCAGCTCAGAATCGCGTGGATGGGCACGCCGATGATCGTCCACCACAGCAGCCAGATCGGGTGCCAAAGCTGACCGATCGTGCTCACGGCACCGGGTCCCAGCCACCCGCATGGAACGGGTGGCAGCGGGCGATCCGGGCGAGCGCCATGCCCCAGCCGCGCCACCAGCCATAGCGCTCGATGGCCTCATAGCCGTACTGCGAGCAGGTCGGCATGTAGCGGCAGCCCGAGACCGCCCCGAAAATGGGGCCGAGCGTCATCCGGTAGACCCGGATGAAGGCAAGCGAGATCGCCGTCATCGCCCCCACCCCTTCGCCCACAACATTTCCATCTCCTGGCGCAGCCGGGTAATTTCCGCGTCGACAGCCCGCGCCCGTGCCACGATTACAACGTCGCGGCCGCCCTCGGTTTGTGCCAGCAACGGCTTGACCAACTCCCGCAGGCGCCGCTTGATTCTATTCCGGACCACGGCGTTACCTAGCTTCCGACTCACGGCTAGGCCGACGCGAGGCCGGCCAACCTCATTATCGCTTACGAATAGGGCCAGGTAGTCGGATGCGGCCCGGCGTCCGGAACGGAGCGTCCGGTCGAAGTCGGCTGAGCGAAGCAGCCGCGAGCGCCGCTTCACCCGCCCGAGGAGGTGCGGGCTACCGCGCCCGCCGGCTGGAGGTGGGTGTCAGGCGACGGCGGCCCTTGAGGCGGCGGGCCTTGATCACCTTGACTCCGCCGGTTGACGCCATGCGGGCACGGAAGCCGTGGACTTTGACTCGCTGGCGCTTCTTGGGCTGGTGGGTACGCTTCATTTTCGGGGCCTAACCATACCATGCGCCGCTCTTCGGTTCGTACGTAGTTTCGGATTGCGCCGGCAGAAGCCGTTTGTTATTATTCCGCTGCCCTGGAGAGCTACGGCAAGTAACCGTCAACAACTTATGCACACGAGGCTGGGGAGACCTCGATAGAGTTGTCCACCTTTGTGGGAAGCTTGTGCAAAAGTACCGTCCCAGCTAATGCCGTCCATGGGCCTCGTTTCCGTCTTCGCGGCCTGACGCGCAGTACCGGCTCTGCTCTCCAACGAAACAGTCGCGTGTTGGTTGGAGGACCTTATGAACGGAGAACAGATCTGGCAGGCTGCGCAGGAGGAACTTCGGTTCCAGCTCAGTAAGCCAAGTTATGAGACCTGGCTGAAGAATGCGTCGCTGGTGGGCCGGGAGAAGAATGCCTTCAAGATCGGGGTCCCCACCAAGCTTGCCAAAGATTGGCTCGAGGATCGCTACTCGGCCATGATCAAGGAGACGTTGTCGGCGATCGTCTCCGGCGACGTCAGCGTCGCCTTCGAAGTCGTCCCCGGCCAGGCCGAGGTGCAGGGCAGTAGGGGCGCTGTGGCGGTCGCCGAGGCGCCCCCGCCGCAAGAAGCTGAAGATGAAGGGCCGGTTCTCCATGAAGCCTCCCAGCTCAATCCGAAATTCCAATTCCAGCATTTCGTGGTCGGCAATAATTCGCGCTTTGCCCATGCTGCCTGCCGGGCGGTCGCGGAGACGCCCGCCAAGGCTTACAACCCGCTGTTCCTCTACGGCGGCGTCGGACTGGGCAAGACGCACTTGATGCACGCCATCGGCCACGCGGTGCTCGAGAAGCACCACCGCAAGCGGGTTGCCTATGTGACCAGTGAGAAGTTCATGAACGAAATGATCTCGTCCATCCAGGAAGGGCGGATGAACGACTTCCGCACCCGCTACCGGACGGTCGACGTTCTCCTCGTCGACGATATCCAATTCCTCGCCGGTAAGGACCGGACCCAGGAAGAGTTCTTCCATACCTTCAACTCCCTGCATGAGCTGAACAAACAGATTGTCATCTCGTCGGACCGGCCGCCGAAGGAGATCCCGACACTCGAAGATCGGTTGCGCTCGCGATTCTCGTGGGGACTCATCGCCGATATTCAGGCGGCCGACTTCGAGACCCGGGTCGCCATTCTCAAGTCAAAGGTCGGGCCTTATGCCAAGTTGGTGCCAGAGGACGTGCTCTCGTTCATCGCCCACAAGATTCAGAAGAACATCCGCGAACTGGAGGGAGCGTTGATTCGGGTCATCGCGCACGCGTCCTTGAACCGTAGCCCGGTCAATGTCGACATGGCCGCCAAGTTGTTGCAAGACGTCATCCCTTCAGCCGACACGCGTACCCTCACCATCGAGACCATCTCGCGTGCGGTCGCCAACTTCTATCACATCAGCCTGGAGGAGATGAAGGGCAAGCGGCGCGACAAGCACATCGTCTTCCCGCGACAGGTGGCGATGTTCTTGATCCGTGAGGAGACGGCCTCATCGCTGCCGGCGATCGGCCAGGCCTTCGGAGGACGAGACCATACAACTGTCCTCCACTCCTACGAGAAGATAAACACCGAATCTCGCGAGGACCAACGGCTGCAGTCGGACCTTCGCAAAATCCGCGAACTCCTTTATTCCCATTAGGCCTGTGGATGACTGCCGTATGGGACGTGGACACGGTTGGAATGGTCTCCGCCTGGGGATACCGGTGCCGGGAACGCACAGTTTGTGAAGCTTATAATTGGGCGGATTCGAACGCATGGAGAGGGGTTTTCCCTGTTGTGCACCGCCCTACGACTACGGCTCTTCTTTCAATTAGGCCTTCTCATTAACGGGGGCGTGTAGACAAGGAGCATCATGAAGGTCACGGTTACCGCCGGAAGTCTCGGACAGGGATTGCAAGTCGTGTCGCGCGCCGTCTCTTCGCGAACCACCTTACCCATCCTCAATAATGTTCTGCTGCAGACCACCGATACCGGCCTGCAGTTGACGGCGACCAACCTCGAGATCGGGATTCGCCAGGTCATCCCGGCTGAGGTCGCTGAAGAAGGTGGGATCACCGTCCCGGCGCGATTGTTGACCGACTTCGTGACTTCCCACCCCGACGAGCCGCTTTCTATGACGCTGGACAAGAAGACCCAGTCGCTAGCGCTGAAGAGCAACCGGTTCGACGCCAGCATCCGCGGCATTGACCCGGCTGACTTCCCGCCGGTGCCGTCGGGTCTCGAAGGCCGCAAGGTGAAAGTCGATCCGGCCGAACTCAAGGACGCGATCGAGCAGACCGTGATCGCCGCCTCCGGCGACGAAGGCCGGCCGGTTCTTACCGGCGTCTACGTCCACCTGAACGGCGGCAAGGCAACCTTCGCCGCGACCGACGGCCATCGACTGGCGGTCAAAACCCTGGCGGTTCAGGCGGATCCGGGGGAGGGCGACACGATCGTGATTCCCGCCCGCGCCCTTAGCGAGCTCAGCCGTATCTTGAAGGGCGGTGAGGACGGCATCGAAGTAACGGTTGGCGCCCAGAAGAAAAAACCCAGGACCTGCTCTTCACTACCAAGATGGTCTCGCTCTTCTCGAAAGACGCCGCCAACGTCATCAAGTTCAAGGCGGAGGGCGGGAAGTTGACCCTGACCGCCAACACCAGCGAGGTCGGACAGAACATCGCCGAAGTCGAGGCCAAGATCGAGGGCCAGGATCTCCAGGTCGCGTTCAACTCAAAGTATCTCCTGGATGTGCTCGCCATCATCGGCAGCGAGGAGGTTCAGCTCGGCTTTACCGGTCCGCTCAATCCCGGCCTGATCAAGCCGGTGGGGAAGGACACCTACCTGTACATCATCATGCCGGTCAGAGTGGCGATGTAATCGGTCGTCCAAAACGGCGTGTTCCTGGCTAACGTCTCACTCTTCGATTTTCGAAACTATGCGGAGCTCGAGCTAACGCTGGAACGTTCGGCCACCGTCTTCTTCGGTGGTAACGCGCAAGGCAAGACCAATCTCCTGGAGGCGGTCGCGCTCTCGGCTCTGACCCGTTCCCCCCGCACCCAGCAGGCCGCGGAGCTGGTGCGCTTCGGCCAGCCGGCTGCGCGTGTGACCTGCGGCGTCCAGAGCGATGCCGGCCTCAAGGAGCTGGAAGTGCGAATCAGCGTCAGTCCGGCCGCTCCTTCCCGAGCCTCCCGCCGCTTCACGCTCAACGGCATCGCCAAGCGCTCGACGGACATGATGGGCTCGCTGCGGGTCGTGCTTTTCTGGCCGGACGATCTCCAGCTGGTCAAAGGCCCGGGCGAGGGGCGTCGCCGTTTTCTCAACACCCTGCTCTCGCAGGTCGATCCTGACCATGCCCGCGAGCTGACCCGCTACGGCCACCTCTTGGAACAGCGCAACGCCCTGCTACGCGCGATCCGCGAAGGCCGTCAGCCGATCGATGGACTCGACTACTGGACCACCGCGCTCGCCGAATCAGGCGCCGCCATCATGGTCGAGCGCCAGCGCCGCCTGCTCGAGCTGCAGCCCATTGCCGCCGCCTTCCACCGCGAGCTGAGCGATGACCGCGAGCGGCTCGAGCTCCGCTACCGGCCCGCCGGCGTTCGGATCGGCGAGGCCCCGCTGGAGCTCGTCAGCGAGCAACTCAAGTTGGCGATGCGTGACGCGCGCGATGAGGAGATCGGACGCGGACAGACAGCTGTCGGACCCCAGCGTGACGATATCGAGGTGTGGCTCGATGAACACGAGGCCCGGCTCTTCGCCAGCCAGGGCCAGCAGCGGAGTGCGGTG
This sequence comes from Chloroflexota bacterium, assembly GCA_005880605.1. GTDB lineage: Bacteria > Chloroflexota > Dormibacteria > CF-121 > CF-121 > CF-13. The sequence goes on along the minus strand of VBIS01000189.1, from coordinate 1,575 downwards.
CTGAGCCTGAAGCTGGCCGAGCTGCACTACCTGGCGGAGGTGACGGGCGAGCAACCAGTTCTGTTGCTCGATGACGTGATGTCGGAGCTCGACCCGGCCCGCCGCGAGCGTCTGCTGGCGGCGCTGCAGCCCGGCCCGCAGGCGTTGATCACGGCCGCCGATCTCAATGACCTTCCGAAGAGCATCCTGGAACGCGCCACCGTCTTTCGCGTCGAGCAAGGAGCGATCCATGCGTAGCATCGGCGAGGCGCTACCGCGCGCCCTTAAGTCGCTCGGTATCTCGCGCCGGACCCGCGAGGCGCAGGCCATCTACGTGTGGCCGCAGGTGATCGGCGCTCACCTGGCTCGCGAAAGCCGGGCGCTCAAGCTGACCGGCGGCACCCTGCTGGTCACGGCCAGCAGCCCCGCGCTGGCGCATCAACTCCATCTCGAGCGGACGATGTTGATCGATCGGTTGAACGAAGCGATCGGCGCGACCGCCGTTCGCGAAATCCGATTCCGGCAGGAAGGGTTTTCAGCTGCGTCCAGCGGAGCGACGGGAAGGCGATTCCCCCGATGATCGCCACCCGAGCGGCGCTCACCGACTCGCAGCGCGCCGCCGTCGAGCACACGAAAGGTCCATTACTGATCGTGGCGGGGGCGGGTACCGGAAAAACGCGGGTCCTGGTCGAGCGCTACCGGCGTCTGCGCCAGGAGGGCGTGCCCGCGGAACGCATCCTGCTCCTGACCTTCACCGAGAAGGCCGCCCGCGAGGTGCTCGATCGGGTCGAGCAGGAAGACTACCTCCCAGCCGGCGAGCGGTTCGTTCTCACCTATCATGCCTTCGCCCAGCGGTTCCTCCAGGAAGACGGCTGGCTCTGTGGCATCCCCAGGGCCTTTCGCATCGTTTCCGAAGTCCGCAAATGGGAGCTGATGCGAGACGTCCTGCTGGCGCAGCGCCCGGCGCACCTCTTCCATGCGCAGCGGCCGTTCGAACGGATCGGCGAGCTCCTCAAGTTGGTGGAACGCGCCAAGCAGGAGCTGATCACGCCGGCGGAATTCCGTGCATGGGCGGAGGCCAGCGCCGGGGTCGATGACCCGGTGGTCGGCGCCCAGCGCGAAGCGGCGGCCGTCTACGCGGAATACCAGGAGCGGATGCTCGCCGAGGATCGCCTGGACTTCGATGACACGATTTATTTCAGCGTGCACCTGCTCGTGGCGCAGCCATCGGTCGCGATCCGGCAGTCGCAGCGGTTCGCCCATGTGATGGTCGACGAGTTCCAGGACACGAACTTCGCGCAGAGCCGGCTCCTCGAGTTGCTCGCTGGCGCCGATCGCAATCTCTGTGTGGTCGGAGACGACGACCAGAGCATTTACAAGTTCCGCGGAGCTTCGGTCGCGAACCTCGCCCGCTTCCGTGCCGTCTTTCCGCAGGTCCAGGTTGTCCGCCTGGAGGAGAACTACCGGAGCCGTGGCCCGATTTTGCGGGCGGCCGCGCGCCTCATCGCCGAAGACCCGGACCGGTTGGAGAAGCGACTGACGGCGACCCGAGGCGAAGGGACACCGGTCAACGTGCTGACCGCCGCCAGCGTCACC
>VBIS01000188.1 GCA_005880605.1 Chloroflexota bacterium | reverse complement strand
GATTTCGCCTCCACGTCAGTGACCGTGTAATTCGCTTGCCAGCGCCGCGCCACACCTTCCCCAAACGCCTGGGTTTCGGCTTTGTCAAACCACCGGCTGATGGTCTGCTGCACCGATTCGAACTTGAACTTCGTTCCCATAAAGAAGTCCGCGTACCTGGGAGATTTGGCGTTCGGCTTGTTATGGGTGCAGTAGCCGCGAAACCGGGAGCTCGTGTCCAGTTAAGTAAGAAGAGTCATCGGGTCCTTTGAACCGGCCGCCAGCTTAGAAAGATTGGTCAGGTCTGCCTCGAGCCGTTGCTTGATCCAACCGGTAACCGGAGTCAGCTCGCCCACGCTGTTGATCGCATCGAACAGGATCAACTCCTCGAGCTGTTGATTCGCCTGCCGTTGCGCCTCCTTGCCAAGTATCTTCGAGAAGGTTCGCCCGGCCCCGCTGTGGCCCGACAGGATTACCCCTCCAGGAGTCGGCATCGCGATTCCCAGTTTGTCCAGGGCCTTGAAGACGTTGGTCACCAGTCCAGCCCGGTCGAACTCCGCCTCTCCAAATTCGGAGTGATAAGCCTGCGCCTGCGGTAGGATCGCGACGATCGCGCGCTCCTGCGCCAGCAATCCAAGCTGATCCTCGAGTCGGTCCAGGGCAACATCGCGGGTTTGGCCAGGCTTGACGTCGGCGGGCAGTTGCCGGCCCGCAGCTTTTTCCCGGGCGGGGGTCCGGGCATGCATGCCGATGCCGTACCCGTGCAGATGAATGAGGACATCAACGCCGAATTTCGGATCCGCTTTCATCCGCTCGTTGATGATTGCCGGCACAAGGATGATCGCCTCGGCGACCGGCGGCGCCAAACCTTTGACGGCGTACCGCCAAACCTGGCCGTTCACCAACTCGGCACCCGCCTTGTTGGGTCCCTCATCATCCCAGCCGAGCGACGGTTTCGCCGGCGGCGGCGGAGCGGTGTCTGCCTTCTTATCGCGCTGAACAGGAGCCGCTGACGGCGAAGCGGGCACGGCGGACTTTCCTGTGATGTCTTCGATGTACTTCATGTTTTCGGCAACCCAGCCGCCCATCATCGGCCCCGGTTCGAGCGTCTCCCCCGGCTTTTTCGCCGCTAGGTGGGCCTCCCATTTCGGCAGATCCATCGCATTGAAGAAGAAGCAAAGAATGGCGGGGTTTCGGCGGATGCTGAAGCCGTGCTTCGACGCGATCTCAGCGCCGGCGTTCATGATTGCGGCGATGTAAGTGATTGATCCCGCGGACGTGGCAAGAAGCTCTTCACGTTCAGAGTTCGTCTTCTTCGGAAGATCGCCTTTGTCCTCGACCTCCTCCGCCACCGTTTTCCCCGACCAAGTCCAGGCGTGCACCTTTCCTGGCCCGTAGGCACGCATCGAGCGGCGGACATTCATCAAGGCCTCCCAGGCAATCGCTCCGGCAATCGCCCGGCGATCCACCATGAACTGGCTTTCCCCAGCCTCGATCTCGGCCGCCTGGTTGCGTAGCCAGAGCTTGACGCGCTGGGCCGGGGTCGCGGCTTTCGGTGCCCCGGCCAGCTCCCACGAGACGTCCGGGCCAGTCACGGGAATGCCTGCCTTCGCCAGAATTTGGCGATACGCCAGCTCATAGCCTGGATTCGACCGCCAGGTTGCGGGGTTCCCCGGATTTTGCGGTGACCAGGCGTTCTGGAAACGTGCCATTGAAACCGTCTCGGCGGCACCGGTTGCATTGACGACCGTTACCGAATCAGCCTCAACTTTCAAGATGCGCGGTTGGCAGCCGGGGTAGGCGTCCGCAGCTGCCAGCGTCGGTGCGTCCAAGGTGGCGGTCGGGCCATCTCGCTGGAGCGCGAGGAGCGGATTCCAGTCGGCGAGCCGCCCGTCCTCCGCGAGTGTCGCGACCGCTGCGTTCCCCGCGGCATGCTGAAGTTCGAGGATGGAGGCAACGTTTGGCGAGACGCTCGCTCCTGAGGCTCTCGCGGTGGCGACCGGCAATCGAGACGACGTTCCCTTGTGCCCAAGCAGACGATCTCTACTCATCAGTCGCGCATGTCGACCAGAAGGTGGAAGTGGGGTCCGAACTCTGATTCCACGACCATGTGACCCAGTTTCAAATACTCGCGTTGGGTGGCCCGCACGAGGTCGCCCATGTCGAGGGGTCGTTGCGCCTCCGCCGCGGCGTACGCGGCGGCGACTGCGATGTTCCGAATCGCGCCGCCGGACAGTTTGAAGGCCCGGGCCAGGAAGTCCAGGTCGAGGTTGGCATCGCGGGGCATCGTCGTCCCCAGGCTGCGCTCCCAGAGCCGGCGACGATATTCCTCTTCCGGCTCAGGGAAATCGACCAGTGCATCCAGCCGCCGGGTAAACGCCTCGTCAAGGTTGGCCCGCAAGTTGGTCGCCAGGATGGCGATGCCCTCGAATAGCTCCATGCGCTGCAACAAATAGGCCACTTCGACGTTGGCGTAGCGATCGTGGGCGTCACTGACTTCTGATCGCTTGCCGAAGAGGGCGTCCGCCTCGTCGAACAGGATCACACCATTGACTCGTTCCGCCTCGGCGAAGATCCGATCGAGGTTCTTCTCGGTTTCGCCGACATACTTGTCGACGACGGTCGCCAGATCGACGGTGTAGAGATCGAGGCCCAACTCGCTGGCGAGGACCTCGGCGGCCATCGTCTTGCCGGTGCCGGACGGACCGGCGAAGAGCGCGGTGAGTCCTCGACGGCGCGCTGAGGGACCGCCCATCTTCCAGACGTCGAGCACCTGCTCGCGGTAGCGGGCCCGAGTAAGCAGCTCCTGCAGTTGGGCCATCGTGTCCGGTGGCAACACGAGATCGTTGAATCCGACCGCGGGCTGGATGCGCCGCGCGAGTCGCTCCAGTCCCGCCGCATTCTGGGCGCGCGCGCCCGCCTTCAGCTCTTCTTCATCGAGTGGGATCTCCCGAGCGTGAGCCTGCATTCGCGCGGCTCGCGCCGCGCGGTGCACTTGTTCCGCCGTCAACCGGAACTGGGCCATGGCGCCGGCAAGGTCGAGGCCGGGTGGGGTATCGCCATTGAGATTCCGGCGCCAAAGCTCGGCCCGTTGTACCACATCGGGAACCGGCGCCTCGCAGACGAACGGTACGTCGCGGGCCCAGGCGGGATCCCAACTCCGGGAACCGACGAGCACAATCAGTGCGGGCATCTCCGAAAAGGCCCGGACGGCCGGTAATCCTCTCGCGAACAGCACCTCTACCGGCCCGGCGACAACACCCGCGCCGGTCAGGCCGGCCTCGCGCGCCGTGAGGGCAGCGACCATCGTCGGGTCATCGTCCGATCGCAATCGCTCGAGGTCCAGGGCGAGCGTTGGCCGGCCGACCTGTTCGAAGGCACTCGAGGCGAGCGCCGCGCCCGATGCGCCCGGACGCTCGCGAATGTACGCGAGTCGACACCCCCCACCCCGAACCTCCCCCGCAAGGGGGGATGGAGATTCGTCGCGCATCCACCGCACCAGGGTCGCCGCCTGGTCTGGCGTCGCCTGCTCACCCTGGTACGCCAGACCGGCAACCACGGGGTCCTGAATGTCACTGCCGAGCAGGTGCGCCGTGACGCGGTCGGGCACCCGCAGTGACCGCGTCAAGACCGGTCGTTCGCCTTCCTCCACCTGCA